>NZ_JBQKGW010000001.1:0-301009 GCF_052118625.1 Porcincola sp. LCP21S3_C12
ACGAAACGTTCAGCTTTCACTACGGAGAAGAGGTGTTAAGGCTTCTGGGGTGCACTCCAGTTGCCACTGAAGACATCTTACTGAAGCCCTCTCTTCTCAAAAAATAATTAGCGACAGAGCCGCCAACACCACAAAACCATACCAACCAAAGCAGGGGTGGATTCTCCGATTACAAAAAAATCGAGAGGGAGTCGACCTCCTTTTGGCGTGCCTGTCAAGGTCATCATACACGAAAAGAAAGGCCTTGAACAGGCTGCATCTCGTGTACAAACGCAGCATCTCACTTACAAATCTGGCATCTGGTGTACAAAACTGGCGTTTCGTTTACAAATATGCAGTTTTCAATTTACAAACAAGCATCTCGCCTTACAAACTGGCGTCTCGGATTACAACTCAGCCATTCTCATTGGATGGAACCATTGTCTCATAGAAACTTCTGACAAATGTATTCAAAACGATTGCGAAACGATATACGATATGCTATTTTCCTTATAGAAAGAATGTAAGGAGGTTGATTGTATGGCGGCAAGAACGGCAAATGTCATTGCAAGGGTAGAACCAGAAGTCAAAGAAAAGGCGGAAACTATCCTAAAAGGTATGGGTATCCCATCTTCCGTAGCGATCAACATGTTCTATAGACAGATTATCACGGACAATGGCCTTCCATTTCAACCATCAAAGAATGTGCAGGCTCCCAAGGCACTGAGCGAGATGACTCGCGAGGAATTTGATGTGAGAATGGCAGAAGGCCTTCGTCAAGCGGATAAAGGAGAAGTTTCGTCTGTAGAGGATGTTCGAAAGAGTTTTCCAATAGACCAGAACATCACCAGATAGTGGTGCTCTGGTTTTTTCATGCCTTTTTTCAGAGAGGTGATGAGCCCCTTAAGCAGACAACAAAAAGATACAAGAAAGCTGCTGCAATCGATCGGTCATAGGCTGCGCGGCATTTTTGGGAAGGATTGCACCGTCGGCAGACTGACTGGCAGCTATTTCACGATTCTGGTGCAGGATGCGGATCAGCAGCATATGGATCAGATTCGTTCCGGAATTGAAGAAGCCATCAGCCGGCTCCGCAAAGTTGGAAAATGGCAATGTGCTCTGACAGCCCAGGTTCAGGTAACAGGAATGAACCAGCATAATTCCAGCAGAGAAATCTATATAAGGAGTCTGCAGAAACTGTGGGCGGGTCTTGCCTGCGGAAACCCGGAGAAATGATAATTGACACGATCTATAGCATGATTTTGACACGCGGCAGATATGGTGATTTGGAGGCATGAATTTGTAACCTGCAGGATTAAGAAGTTTGATGGCAAATCGGTTATAATAAATTCTGGAGAATGTACTGTGTCAGCAGAAGAAAGGTCATTTGCATAAGATGAGCAACAGAAGTGCCTGCCCGGTCCGGCTCCTCCTTTTAAAGCAGTGAAAACCATTGCCAGAACGAATGGCCTGAGGGTTGCGATGGATGATTGTATTGTTGGCATTCTTTACGGAGAGAAAGTTGACCAGAAAATCACAGCCGATGGGAGAGTTTGAGCGTATGATTATGCAGATGATAGGAGAATCGGAATGTTAATCAGGGAAAAACTTTTGAAGAGAAAGTCAAAGCTGTGTGTGGTGGGTCTTGGATATGTCGGAATGCCACTGGCGGTGGAATTTGCGAAAAAGGTGGATGTCATCGGATTTGATATTAACAGCAGCCGTATTGATCAGTACAGCAGGGGAATTGACCATACCCATGAGGTTGGATCAGAAGAATTGTCTCACAGTACGGTTTGTTTTACAGACGATGAATCGTTGATCCATGAGGCGGATTTTGTCATCATTGCAGTTCCAACACCTGTTCACAGGGATAATACGCCGGATCTTGGGCCCGTCAGAAGCGCCTCGAAGACTGTGGGGCGACACTTGAAGAAGGGCGCTGTTGTGGTTTACGAATCGACGGTCTATCCAGGGGTGACGGAGGAAATCTGTATCCCGATTCTCGAAAGAGAGAGCGGTATGAAGTGCGGATTGGATTTCAAGGTCGGCTATTCACCGGAACGGATCAATCCGGGTGACCGGAAGCATCGGTTGTTCAACGTCACGAAGGTTGTCTCCGGAACGGACAAAACGGCGACGGAAGAGGTCAAGTCTGTATATGATCTGATTATCGAGGCGGGAACCTATCCGGTTTCTTCCATCAAGACAGCAGAAGCCATCAAGGTGACCGAAAACAGTCAGCGGGATATCAACATTGCCTTTATCAACGAGATGGCAATGTTGTTCGACCGCATGGGCGTTGATACCAATGAAGTTGTGGATGGGATGAACACAAAGTGGAATGCGCTGGGCTTCAGGCCGGGACTGGTCGGCGGACACTGCATCGGGGTGGATCCCTATTATATTGCATATGAAGCCGAGATGCTGGGCTATCATTCGCAGATTGTAACAGCCGGGAGGCGCATCAACAATGGAGTCGGCGACTTTATCGGAAACTGTGTACTGAAAAAAATTTCACTGTCCGGGAAGGTCGTCCGGGATGCCAGAGTTGCCATTTTAGGCATTACATTCAAGGAGGACTGTCCGGATATCCGGAACACAAAAGTACTGGATATTGCCAGAAGGCTCAGAGAATTCGGAATTCATCCGCAGTTTTCGGATCCGGTCGCGGACCCGGAAGAAGCAAAGGAGGTCTATGGCATTGAACTCCAGCCGTTTGCGGCTTTATTAAATCTGGACTGTGTGATTTTCGCGGTTTCGCATCAGCAGTACCGCTCGATGACCATGCAGGATGTGGACAGATTGTTTGATCAGAAGCTGCCGAAAAATGAACGGATCCTTGCGGATGTAAAGGGAATTTTCCAGATCAGGGAGGTGTCCGCAATGGGATATACTTACTGGAGACTCTAATCAAAGCGTGATGACCGATACGGAAGGGAATACAGACATGAAAAAAAGATCCGGCACCGGGATGGCTGTTCTGGGTATTGTCCTTGCTGTTGCCCTGGGACTGATTCTGATATCTGCTGTTCGCCTGATCCGGGTGTACCGACTCAGCAAAAAGGTTAATGTGAGGGTGGACGGTACCATCAGCGAAGTCAGCAGTGAAGAGGATGCCAATTCTGATGTCCGTTTCAGCCAAAGCACTCCGGCGGATGTGATCGTCAGCACGACGGACAACCAGTGCCGGGAGGTTGCGATTGTCTTTGTTGGGGTTAATGAGAGTGAGACGGTCAATGAGGAAGTCCTGAAGCTCATCAAAAAGGACAGAATTCCGGCTTCGTTTGCAATCCCGGCTGTTCATGCCCGCGAGAATGACGGGTTAGTCTCCCGTCTTCGGAAGGCCAATATCGAGATCCTCAGTAATGGGCTAGACGGGAAGGCCGGTTTGGAAAAGACATCATCGAAGAAGCTGCTCGATGCGTTTTCCTTGTCTAAGGAGATTCTGGATGCGGAGAGTGCTGGGAACGTAAGAAGACTCTGCTGTCCCGGAACGGTGTATAGTACTGCAGTCCTGAAGGCGGCAGGGACAGCAGGCTATCAGGAGATGGTTGCGGTAGAGGATCAGAACCAGATTGATTCTCGATCCTTTCTTACAGAAGCGGATGCGCAGTCATATGTGTCCAATATTACGGGAAAACAGATCCTGGCGATCAGACTGGATGGTTCGGTTGATAACGTCCATCAGGAACCGGCTGTCACGGCAGCCCTACCTGCCATTGACAAACAGGCTGATCTTTCGGATACGACGGAGGGCACGGAGCAGGATCAGCTCCCGGATATCGGGGATATCACCGGCTGGTTATTGTCTGCGCTTATAAAGGACAGTGGTATCGATCTTGTATCCCTTGGCAGTATGAAGACAGAGCGGCCGGGAGAATATGCATCAGCTGCGCTGAAAGAGGAGGACAATCAGGCGATTGTCTACCGGTATTCGCTGACAGACCAGCCGCTTGTCGCACTGTGTATCCCTGATCCTGAGAGTCTTGATGCGTATGAGAAGGTTCACAGGCTGCTGAAAAAATACCGGGCAGCAGCAACGTTCTTTGTGGATGCTTCCGTTCCGGACGCGCTGATCAGGCAGATCATAGCCGATGGATATGATGTCCAGATTAATGGGCATGCAGATGTTACTGGTACCGGTGAGACCGCCTCTCTGAAGTCCATGATGACAACGGACGAAGATTTGACCGGTGCAGATGCCCTTCTGCAGTACCTGCTGGCGGAAAAAGAAAAGCTTGCAGCGCTCGGACAGGAAGCCAGCGTCTGCCTGGCAGGCAAGGAGAATCTGAAAGCGGTCAGGAGAGCCTGTTTTTCCGCAGGCCTGTGTCCGGTGCTTCCGCAGACCCCGCCGGAGTTTTCCGCAGGATCCTACTACCTCTGCGGGACGGATGATCTTTCCGCGATTGAAAAGCTTCTGAATCGTTCGCAGAAGGCGGATATCAAGGTCTGCAGCATCGTCAAGGCCATTGCGGCAAACGGGACAATTCCGGCTATGGCTGACGGGGAGGCAGAAGCACTCAGGAAAGAAAACGGTGGCCGGAAGTCTGCGTATCTCAGATATGTTTCCACAACAGAAAAAGCACTTGCCTTCACGTTTGGCAACCTGAGCTCGGAAGCGGCGACTCTTGATACAGCAGAGCGGCTGAAAAAAAGGAATTTCAAGGGGACCTATTTTGCCGACTTTGACGAGCTTCGGACCTATGGTTCAACCATCGAAAAACTAATCGCGACGGGCGAGGAGATTGGTGTTACCTATGTGCCGGACAGCAACTATCCTGCCGACTTTGATGGCTGTGTGAATTATCTCCATGACGTGCAGGCTTACATGAAGTGGCGGTTCGATTATTCTCCGAAAGTGGTGTACCTCTCCAAAAATAATGCCGGCAAACCGGTACGGGAGGCTATTCAGGCCTTCGGATTGACGGCCGTTGGATCTTCCATAGAGGTCTGTCAGGAAGGAACACAGGATCTGACACCGGAGTACCTTCAGAAGGCTGTCGTCGGTTTGAAATCGGCCCGGTTTATGCGCGGAGGAATTGTCTATTTTAATATCGGGTATTATAACCAGGACAGAAGGAAAAGAGTCGGGGACAGCACCGTTGCCGGGGATATGGTGGATGCAATGCTCACGGAGCATCTGGACAGCATTGCCTTCCGCTCCCACCGATCCGGAAAGATTGAAAAGGAGAGCGCATACGGACTCAAAACGATCAGTGCACTGATGCATTCCCGCCTGGTTTACCGGCTGGCTGACCAGACGCAGAAGGAGATCACAATGACCCGGGATGTCCTGACCAATCTGTCAAATCACAGAGAACAGTTCGACTATATGCAGGCCAGATATGTAGGCAGCAATTTTGTGACGACCAAAGAGAAACTGCCGGGCTTCTCGAAGAACGAAATCCGGAAACTGGATAAAGACGGAAGGCTGACGAACGACAAAGTGCTTTTCCTTTCGTTTGATGACTGGGGAACCGATGAGTCGGTTAACAAAATTTTGTATGTGCTGGACAAATACCATGTCAAGGCGACGTTCTTCGTACTGACGCAGCATGTTGACGCGAATCCGAACCTGCTGCGGGCGATTGCGATGGACGGGCACGAGGTGGCCAGCCACTCGGATACTCACAAGCCGCTTGCGGACGCCAACACAGACCATACGGAATATTTTTCGCTGACGAAGGCCGAGTCTGCCGCCATGAGAAAGGATCTGGTGAAGTCCTACCAGAAGCTTTTCAAGTATATCGGAGATGTCCGCGTAGATGAAAGAAAAGCGTTGTCGCTGGACTTCCGGCCGCCAACGCTGGAAATCAGCCGCGCTGGAATGTATGAGGTTTATGATGTGGGTTTCAGCCATATCATATCGGGAGATGTCTCGACGAACGATTATGAGAAGGAAAATTTTGATCAGTATCTGGACGAGATGAAAAACGGGTCTCCTTCCGATGAGGATGGATTCAAAGTGAAAAACGGAAGCGTCATCGTCATGCATATGGTAGAAAATGCGAAATATACCGCACAGGTTCTGGATGAAATGATTCCGATCTGGAAGGCAGAGGGGTACTCATTTGCCAGAGTAGACCAGTATACAGACCAGTATACGCAGCGGAGAGAGACAAAATGAAACGGAAGAATGAGGCGGATCAGGATATTCTTCTGAATCGGGAAAAAGACAGAAGGCTGCTTTCCTATATTCCGGATCCGACAGGCGAACGGTCTTCATTTGACCGAAGAGGGAAAAAGGACGATGAGGAGGGAGACCTGTCCTCCATGGCGCGGGAGCGCAAGCTGGGAATGCGTTATCGCGGCAGTTTTCCGGTCAGAATCGAAAAATACGGGGAAAGGAACCGTCACTTTCTGGGAGGGACAAGCGTCAATATCTCGGATACTGGCATTCTTGCCCGGTTTGAGGATGCACAGATATTTGAACAGGTCCGGCAGATGGACAGCGTCAGACTCACCTTCAGGATCCCGGAAGGGGTGATGCCGGAAGGACATGAGAATCGATACCGGATGACTGGGAAGGTCGTGCGCTCCAGAGAAGACGAAAGAGAGGTTGCGTTTGAATTCACAGAAGACCTGATGGCGTACATGCGCCGCCGTAAAGACCGGTATCTGCTGCTCATGTCGGCAGTCTGTCTGGCGTTTATCAGCCTTTGCATCGTCCTGATGAGAGCGGAGTCTGTCATCTATTTCAAATACAATGCTGTTCTCTATTCATACTCGATCATCGCGGCGATGTTCCTTCTGACGCGGTATCTGTTTGGGGCGTTTTACCGGCCTGTGCCGATCAACCCGGATTTTACGCCTTCGGTGACGGTGATCATCCCATGCTTCAATGAGGAAGAATGGATCCAGACGACCATTCTGTCGTGCTTTGACCAGAGCTATCCGGCTGAAAAGCTGAAGGTCATTGTGGTGGACGACTGTTCAACCGATCATTCTGTCGATAAGATCAGGGAGATCATCGATGAACTGACAGAAAAAGAAGATGCCCGTTATCATGTCAGAGGCCGTTTGAAATACTTCGTGCAGGAGAAAAATGCCGGAAAGCGGGCAGCTCTTGTCAGGGGTGTGGAGAATACGGATACGGATCTGGTGATGTTTGTCGACTCAGACTCTTTCCTTGATCCGTATGCGGTCCGGAATCTGGTGCAGCCGTTCAGGGATCCGAAGATGGGAGGCTGCGCCGGAAGGTGTGATGTTGCCAATACCTACACGAATTCACTTACAAAGATGCAGTCGGTCCGCTATTACATCGCATTCCGTATCATGAAAGCGGCGGAGGGAATCTTCGATGCAGTTACTTGCCTCAGCGGGCCTTTGTCCTGTTATCGACGGGAGATTGTGATGAAGTACAAGGATGCCTGGATCAATCAGAAGTTCCTGGGGCATAAGGCGACCTTCGGGGATGACAGGGCGATGACAAATTTTGTCCTGAGCCACCATCGCTGTTCCTATCAGGATACAGCGGTCTGCTCAACGATTGTGCCAAAACACCACAAGGTTTTCCTCAGGCAGCAGATGCGATGGAAACGGTCCTGGCTGAGGGAATCTCTGATGGCCGGGAAGTTTATGTGGAGGAAAGAGCCATTTGCGGCGGTCAACTTTTACATCGGCATCATCGTTCCCATCCTGGCTCCAGTCGTCGTGGTTTATAATCTGCTCTATGTCCCGTTCACACAGCACATTTTCCCGAAGACATTCCTGGTCGGACTGCTTCTCATGTCGCTGATGATGTCTGTCACACAGCTTCTGCTTCGAAAGAGCAGAACCTGGCTGTTCGGATTCTGGTTCTGTGTTTATTATGAGCTGATCCTTCTGTGGCAGATGCCGATCGCCTGGTTTACGTTCTGGAAGTCCACGTGGGGAACGCGTATGACGCCAAGTGATGTGAAGGCAGAGAACAGCAGAAAGGAAAAGCGAAAAAAACGAGGCACCAAGGGTGCTGGCGTGTGACAGACGAGCGGGAAAGGCAGAGAAGGGATCAAAAGGCATATGGTTCCGCATAGATATACAATCCAGACGAAAAAAGACAGGATCAAGCTGATCCGGACAATCCTAGAATATATTGTGATTGCATTGGTTACTGTCCTGGTACTGCGGGCTCTGCTCGTGACAAAGAAATATCAGCCGTACCAGACACAGAAGAACATGGAGACAGACACGGATGATCCGGGCTTTATTGCCCTGTCATACTTTGGCGTGGACCGGGATGGGACGGACACGCTGATTTCGCTCAGACGGCTGACAGAAGAATTGACCGTTCTGAAGAAGCTTGGTTATGTTACAGTTACCCAGAAAGATCTCGAAGATTACTATTACGAAGGGAAGAAGCTGCCTGAAAAGTCCCTGTTTCTCATGTTTGAAGATGGCAGAAAGGATACTGTGCTGTTCACGGAGAAGCTGCTGGAAAAGCTGAACTATAAGGCATCTATTCTGACTTATGCAGAGAAGTTTGAACGGAACGACCAGAAGTTCGTATCCCCGGAGGATCTAAAAAAGCTTGAAAAAGAGGGCTTCTGGGAACTCGGAACGAATGGATACCGTCTGTCCTATATCAATGTTTTCGATCGGTACAATCGATTCATCGGGCAGATGGATTCCAGGGAATTCGTGGAAGTCAACCAGTATATAGACAGGAATTACAATCATTATCTGATGGATTATATCCGGGACAAGCATGGCATCCCGACTGAAAGCACTGCAGAGATGTCAGACCGTATCACCCGGGACTATGATTTGATGGAACAGATCTATACGAAGCGACTGGGGAAGCTGCCTGATTTGTACTGCATCATGCATTCCAACACAAGCCGCTACGGGGATAATGCGAATGTCTCTGACGCGAATGCGGAAAACCTGGAGGGCATGTTCCTGCTCAACGTCAATCGGGAAGGATATTCCTATAATAACCGGAAATCGTCTGTCTTCGACCTGACACGGCTTGAGCCCCAGGCATGGTGGTACACCAACCATCTTCTGATGCGCATACGCGACGATCTTCCGGAGAAAGAGAAAAATGGGATACGGTTCGTCCGGGGGAATGAAAAGGAGTACCGGAAATGGTCTCTTGAAAAAGGCGCCGTCGAATTCCGAAAGGACGTGATTGCGCTGACATCCCAGTCGAAATCGACGGGAATTGTTTCCCTGAAGGATACATTGGTGAAGAATCTTCATCTGACGTGTGAGCTGGAAGGCAACAAGATCGGTGGGCAATTCATCTGTCTGCGAACGAAGGGAAACGCGGAAAAGGGATTCCAAAACGCACTGACTGTTTCTGTGGAAAATAATGTTCTGTACGTCAGGGAAACGGTGTCAGAGAGGGAACAAACTCTTCTGAAGAAAGATTTGTTTGAGCTTCACGATACAAATCCGGTGTCTGTAGAGGAGGACAGCCAAAAGGCGCTCGTTGCCGAGCTGAAGGTCCGGGGGAAGTTTGCAACCGACAACACCATTGCCGGCCTGTATGGGCTGAAGGCTTTCCAGGAATCGAAAAAACACGTCAGAAGCGTGGCTGATGGTGCAGAAGAATACATTCCGGAGATTCAGATCTCTGATCCAGGCCATGTGAAGATTGATCTGACGCTGAGCGGATCTTCTCTCCGCCTTCTGGTAGATGGAATTGTGGTTGCTGACAATCTCAGGATTCACGACCTTCCTGCCGGTGGCATCACGCTGAAAAGCGCTTTCGGTGGTTTCGGAAAGAGCCAGCGGAATATCGCGGATGATGTTTTTGATGCAGCGTTCCGTCATCTGAAGATCACATCAGCTGATGGTAAAAAGACATACTTTGACAACTCGCTGCACGGATGGAGTGCCTTCACCGAAGCGTCTTCTGAATTTTGGAACCATGTCGTAGACTGGTTCATAGAAAATCTCTGATCCTTACACGAGGAGAGAATATGAAGTATCTGAGCCGTCACAGTATCAGCATCCCCTTTCTTCTGGCTGTGTGTCTGTTCTTGTCGGCGTGCCGGCATGGAGAAAGCGGGAGTTTTGAAAAAAACGCGGAGTCTCTTTCTTATGACCATACGGAAATCTCTGCGATGAACAGTGAGGGGGCGGATGTTTTTGTATGGACAGCTTACTGGGATGCAAAACGCGCATTCCGCACGATCTACTCGGATGCGGATTCAATTTCATCGGTTGGAACTTTTGCTGCCTATTATACGGAGGATGGTGAGCTGACGCTTCCGGAAGAGACCCGGCAGTTAAGTGTGAGGCTGTCCCATTCGGAGAAAACCGGAGAGATACTCCGATACCTTACAGTCGTCAATGATACGGAAAGCGAACAGAAAAACCTGGATCTGACGGCAATGCTGCTTGATGATGAGACTTCCTGTGAAAAAACGGCCTCTGCTATTGTGCAGATGGCGGAGGAATATCATTATGACGGAGTAGAGGTGGATTTTGAAAAGATACGGAGTGATCTGAATCTTTGGAACCAGTTTATCCGCTTTGAAGAACAGCTTTACAGGTTGTGTCAGGAGAAGGGGCTGAGGCTGAGGATTGTCCTGGAGCCATCTACACCTGTTGAGGACATCCGGCTTCCTCAGGAGCCGGAGTATGTTGTGATGTGTTATAATCTCCATGGAGCCGGGTCAGAACCAGGTCCGAAGGCAGATACGGAATTTCTGAAGAAAATGGTCAAAAAATTTGCCCGACTAAAACATATTTCGTATGCACTGGCGAACGGAGGATTTGATTTTGACGGATCAGGTGATGCGAAGTCCGTCACATATGACGATGCGGAAAAACTGCTTCTCCGGTATGGAAAAGAATCGGTAAGAGATAGGAAAAGCGGAGCCCTCTATTTTCAATATGGGTCGCATACGGTGTGGTATGCAGATGAGCAGACCCTCGTGCGATGGACGAAGGTGCTCCAGACAGCAGCGGGGAAAAAGATCTCTGTCAGCCTTTGGCGTATTTAACCGATGGACCTAATTCCGCGCCTGTGCCAGGTTTCTGATTCATAACACTGAAACCTCAAATTTTACGTTAATAGAAATGCGGCTTATGCCGGATGTCGCTCCGTCCGTAAAGAATTATGGCGCGTACGAAGTATATGGAAGCGTGTCTGCAGGAGGAAATGGAAAAGTTTAAACGCACAGGGAATCCATTTGCCGTGCTCTTTGCAGATGTGGATTATCTGCATGAAATCAATAATACCCATGGCCATGAAACAGGAGACAAGATGCTCAAGGAGATCGGTCTGATGCTGCGCAGAAACAGCCGTAAGGCGGACCGTTTCTGCCGATGGGGCGGTGACGAGTTTGTCGGCCTTCTGCAGCTGAAACAGCCGGAGGACATTAAAAGTGCGGCGATTCGCCTGAAAACGGCGGCAGAGAAATGTGAAATCGAGGTCCGGGGCAGGAAAATTTCCTGTCAGACCGCCATCGGCATTACCGTTGTCCGGGACGATGACACCATACGGTCACTGGTCGACCGCGCGGATCGGTATATGTATGAGGCAAAAAAGATCGTTGGCAATCAGATTGTGACGGACTTCACGGAGAGGTGATTCGTGATCCGGAAACCTTGCGAATCTATGAACAGATGGACGGCAGGCGTTGGCTTCAAAGGTTTTCACATATCATGTGTGCTGTTCAGCCCTGCTATGTTCAGCTGTGCTCTGTTCAGCCATGCTCCGTTCAGCCGTACCCTGTTCAGTCGTGCGCCTTTTTAATCGTAAGAATTCTGATTTATATCTCAAATCTATACTGCCAGTTTCCCATCTCAATGTTAATCCATATTCCTTACAGCTGTCAGACCTTGACAAGTCGGTACAATCTCCGGATACGCTCCAATGCGAGGGACAAATAAGATCAATCATCTGAATTTGGCTATGAATAATTTGATGATTGACTATTGTCGGGTAATAGCGTTACGATATAATTAATCTGCTGTAGAGATGACGCAGAAGACAATATTTTGAAAAAGCTACAGTCGAACCTTATACAACAGAAGATGACGCTGCTGTCGTTGAATGGAAAAAGCAGGGAAATATTGTATTTAATTTAATCACTTTAATGGCCCTCCGGAGCTGTCTGGAGGGCTTCTTCATGCATGCAGATATGAATGAGCGGAGAGCGCCCAGGGTGTGTCAGCGGAGAGTACCCAGAGGTGTGTCGGCGGGGAGCGCCCGGGAGTGTGTCAGCAGAGGGCACCCAGGGGTGTGTCTATGAGAAGTACACATGAGTGTGTCAGAGGAGATGTGATGGATAGAGAAGGAATAACAGGTACGCTTTTACTGGCGATCAGCGCGGCAGTACTGCTGATGTATTCGCCGGATCTGCTTACGACGGGAATCATTGTGGTGATGTGTGTGCTGCTTCTTACGGCATACATCATAGGGCTGTTTCCGGTGATGCAGTATCTGCGCGGGCTGCGGCTTTCTCAGCGCAATATGGAGAAGGCGGCAAAGGTGGACGCGCAGAATATCTGGGTTGTTATCCGGAAAATGGATACCTTTTTTGGCAGGCAGGACATGGACGATGTTTTCCGGGAGTACTGCATACAGGTGGATGAGGCGTACCGGAAGGGGGAGATCCCTACGGAGGACGTGGAGGATTATCTGAATGATTCCCTTTTTTATCATCATACGCAGCGAGGGGTTATGCAGCAGGTTCCGGGAACGCTGACCGGACTGGGTATTCTCGGTACTTTTCTGGGCCTTCTGGTCGGCCTTCGGAGTCTCGGATTCAGCTCGGAGACCAGCACCATCGAGAGCATACAAACCCTGCTCTCCGGTGTGCGGACTGCGTTCTACACGTCGGTCGCCGGCGTCATTTTCTCCATTATCTTTACGATTTTTTACAGCCGTCTCTGGGGCAGACTGGAAGCCGAGCTCGACCGGTTCTATGCCGCATTTCACAGAAATGTGGTGCAGAGCTCGGAGGTTCTGCTTCGGGAGCAGCAGCTTCGGCATCAGCGCGGGCTTGCCATGCGCCTGGATCGGATTGTGGAAATCCTTGAGGCACGCAGCAGGGATGGCGGGAAAGAATCTGGGAATTTTTCAGAGAGTGCTTCAGCGAATTCTCCTGTTTCGGAGAGTGCTTCAGCGGATTCTTCTGTTTCGGAAAGAGCTTCAGCGGATTTTTCTGCTTCGGATGCCACTGTCCATGGAGAGAAATCGGATAAAAACGAGTCTCATGGGCCGTCGGAATCTCCGCAGCAGACGGAGCAGCCAGCCGGTCCGGAAGAGGGAGAACTGTTATGAGGAAATCAGACCGCAAATCAGACCGCGACAGGCGTGAGGAACGGCCGGTTCATTACTGGCAGTCCATGGCGGATGTGGTTTCCTGTACGCTGCTTATCTTTATCCTGCTGGCATCGATCGCGGCGTTTTCCTCCTGGCATGACGGCGACCGCGCGGCTGACACGTCCTCCAGCGTGACGGCCGATTCGGGGCAATCAGATGTTGGTCCGTACCATGCGGATAATTCAAAGACAAGGGACGGGAATGGATGGAATGGTAATGAGAATGCCGGAGGGAACGGGCAGAGCGCGTCCGGAGGAGGCGGTCAGAATTCTGGAGGCGGTCAGCAGACCGAAGAGGCCGGGCCCGGGAACACGTCGGCGGTTCAGGTGAAGATTGTGGATCAGGATTCCGGAGAAGTGGTCCAGGAAGCCGGGGTCCGTTTTGCTCTCTATACTTCCGATAGCCGGGAGATGGTGCTGCATACCTATTATCCGGAGCTTGTCAGCTATGAGCAGTTCGAGACGGAGCAGGACGGGAGCTTTTATCTGCCGGAAAAGCTCTCCGCGGGTAGCTATTTTCTGCATGAGCTGACCGCGGCCAAGGGCTACGGTCTCAGCGCGGATATTCCGTTTCAGGTCGAGGAGGGACATGACTGGTCGGATCCCATTGTAGTCAATGTGGAGCTTGGAGAGGCGACAGGCGTTCTGCAGCTGCATCTGACCGACGAGGATACGGGAGATCCTGTGGCAGGCGTGAGCTTTCAGGTGATTGCGGCGGAGGATCTTGATGCGTCCAGGGTGAAGTCCGGGGATGTCTGCGCGGAGCTAGTCACAGACGCGCAGGGGAATGCGACAAGCGATCCGCTGTATCTGGGAAATTATCAGATCCGGCAGACGACGGTCTCGGATGCGTATGCGCTTCCGGACAGCACAAGCCTCGTTACCGTCAAGGAAAGCACGCCGGAGCAGCCGCAGCAGGTGGAGCTGAAGGCGGCCAAAACCAGAGTCACGCTGACACTCACGAAACAGGGACAGGGAACACCGCTGGCCGGTGCCGTCTTTACGCTTTCAGATTCCTCAGGAAGTGAGATTGATACGTATCAGACCGATGAGCAGGGCAAAATTGAGATCAGCCCGCTTGCAAAAAATACAGCATATCAGCTTACGGAGACGACTGCGCCGGACGGGTATCTTCCGGCCGAAGATCCGGTCAGCTTTACGGTGGACGGCAATGGCCATATCAATGGCAAAACCAGTGCGGCGTTCGCCGTTGAAAATGCGGCGGTGAAGAAGACCTGGACTGAAATTGTATGGCAGAATCTGCCGTTTCCGCCGATTGTCCTGCTGTTTGCCGGAATCGGGGCGCTGCTGATTGCGGCAGTTCTGTTATACCGGTCGGCAAGGCGCAGAAAGAAGAAGCACAAAGACAGAAGAGTGGATGGTATGGACAGACGATGAATAATGAGAAACGACATCCCGGCGATGATCAAAACACAATTGATCTTTTGGATATCCTTTATTCGGTAATAAAAGGCAGAAAATTGATTCTGGGCCTTGCGTTTCTGGGCCTGGCCATTGGACTTCTGCTGAAGGGGATCAGCTATATACAGAAGCAGAATGTCATTACGGCATCGGTATCCGTTGTGGCAAGCCAGACGGACGGAACGTTCTATAATGGCGGCACCGCGCCGGATCCGGACGAGGTCCGGATCAGTCCGGATATTGCAGAATCAGCGATCTACGTGATGGAAAGTGAGGATGTGATCAGCCAGGTTATTGACAAGCTGGGCCTTGTCAATGTGGATCCGCAGGAGGTGCAGAAGTGCCTTACGGTCAAGCAGTACGGGCAGACGCCGATCCTGGAGGCCACTCTCAACTGGGACAATGGTCCGGAAGGGGTTGATATCCTGAATGAAATCATTCGCCGCGCGTCCAAGACCTTAAACGACTCTATGAAGGTTGGGGATATTTCTGTAATTGATGACGCGAGGATTACGTCTTCACAGGGCAGCTTCCGGGCGCAGTCTGTCGTGCTGATGACGCTTCTGGGAGCGCTGCTGGGCGTTATGATCATTATTTTCCGGGTGCTGACGGATCCGAAGGTAGTGAATCCGACGGACGTACAGGAATATCTTCACGAGGAGCTTCTGGGCGAGGTGCCCTGTGCCAAAATGCAGCCGGATATGTACAGCCGGCTGATCCTGGATGATCAGAATTTTTTTGACGCAGAATTTCAGCAGAGCATGTCTTTTCTGGCGCATCTTATCGCCTATAAGCTGAAGGCAGAGGGCAGGAAGTGCTTCTTTGTGACGTCCTCTTTTGAAGAAGAGGGCAAGACAACGGTTGCTGCAAATCTGGCAATCCAGCTGTCCTATTTTAATCCCCGGGTGCTGCTTGTGGATATGTGTCTCAGCAGTCCGGAGGCCGGTAGGCTTTTCATGAAGGAGGTGCATCACCGCAATACGCTGAATGCGGTCTATGCAAATGAGGTCACAGTGCGGGATGCGGTCATTCCTCTGACATCGTATCTGGATCTTCTGCCCTGCAGGGTAGAGGATGCGCCGCTGAAGCTGAATGATTACATTTTTCACAAGATTCGTGAGGTGGAGGACCTGTACGACTACATTGTGATCGATGCGTCGCCGGTGAACATGGTGTCGGATGTGCTGTCATTGTCCGGCCTGACAGATCAGGCGGTTTATGTCATCCGGCAGAATGCCACAAACCGGAAGAATATTGAAACAAATCTCCGGAACCTGGAGAGGGTCGGCATTCATATACTCGGGTGCATCGTGAACCGCACGGATAAGAAGAGCCCGCTTTACAACCAGCTCTATGGCAGAGCGCTGCAGCCTGCTTTCTCGGTGTCGGAATCGGAGTCAGTGTATCGGGAAAAAATGGCAAGCGTCGAGAAGAAAAAGAAAACCTTCTGGCACAAGGACAACAGTCAGCAGGACAACGGGGAAAAGTGAAAATGAAGAATTTGACTGGAAGCAGCAAGGGGGTGTTCGCATGGCTAGAGGAATAACGAATGGATCAGGTGAGGAGCGTCACCCGCTGACACATTACCAACAGGATTTTGCTCTGATTGATGGCGGAGTTTGTTTTGTACTCGCGGACGGAACGGAGCGGATTGTTTTTGCCAATCAAAAAGTCGCGTCTATCTATGAGTGCGAGGACGCAGAATCCTTTCTGAAGTTTTGCTCGGCCAAGTATCAGAACCTGATGACCGAGGAAGATTACGTGCCACTTGCTGAGGCTGCCGGTGGAAATCCAGAGCATATCCCTCTCTCGTTTCAATACCAGACAAGAAACGGCCATTTTCGGAGAGCACAGGGAACCGGTACTCTGAAGGAGACGTCATTCGGATTGACGTATGTCCTTCTGCTTTTTTCAGCGGAGCAGATATCAAGCGATATGAAGGTCAAGGATAAAACCGGTGTGCTTGGTATGCATGATTTCTTCAAGACCGCGCTTCTTGAGGCCAGGAAGCGTTTGACGCTCCCTTCTGTGCGGGCCTTGTGTCCGGTCAGCTTTAATTTGACCAATTTTAAGGAATACAACCGTATGCACGGCATGCATCAGGGAGATCTCTGTCTGAAAAATGTCGCCAAAACCATTACCGGATGCTTCCCGGGCGCCCTGGTCGGCCACATGACAGCAGATTATTTTGCCGCGCTTCTGCCATCAGAGGAACTGGAGTCCAAGCTGGAATATGTCTGCAACGAGGTGAATTTCTATATCGGTGACGACGGAATCCAGCTGAAGGCAGGTATCTACAGGCCATCGGAGAAGGACACGATGGATGATCTGCGGCATGGATTTGACTCGGCCAAGATCGCGTGTGACAGCATCAAGTCAGATGGAAACAGCAGCGTTGCTGTTTACCGCCCGGAGATGGGCGAGACCCTTGCCAATAAGACCTACGTTCTGCGGCATTTTACCGAGGCACTGGAAAAACACTATATCAAAGTGCATTACCAGCCGGTCATCCGGACGCTGACGGAAAAACTGTGCGGCTTTGAAGCGCTGGCCCGCTGGGAAGACCCGGAGAAGGGAATGATTTTCCCGAATGTTTTTATCCCGGTGCTGGAAGAGGCCCAGATGATTCACCGTCTTGACCGGTATGTTCTGGAACAGGTCTGCCGGATGACCCGGGATCGGCTGGACAATGGTCTGCCCCTGGTTCCTATCTCGATGAATCTCTCGTCTTATGATTTTGATGTAGCCACTCCGCTTGATACCATTGAAATGATGGTGAAGCGTTACAAGATCCCGAGAACCGTGCTTCACTTCGAGATTACCGAACGCGTGGTTTTCCGGAACCATATCAGTATGCCGAATACGGTTCATAAGTTCCAGCAGGCCGGCTATCAGGTGTGGATGGACGATTTCGGAAGCGAATACTCCTCGCTCAATTCACTCCACAACTATCACTTCGATGTGATAAAGATCGATATGGGTTTTTTCAGTCATTTCGATTTCCGAAGCCGTCAGATCATCACTTCGGTTGTAATGATGGCCAGAATGCTGGGAGTGCAGACGCTGGCAGAAGGGGTGGAAACAAAGGAACAGGTCGCATTCCTGAAAAAAATCGGCTGCGGCCGGATCCAGGGCTACTACTACGGAAAGCCCATGCAGTATGATGATACCATTTCCCTCATCTATAGTAGGGGACTCCAGTTGGAGACCCCGGAGGAGGCTCATTTGATGGCTGCCGCGGAAAGTGTCAACATCATCTCGGATTCTCCGACAGCGGTTTTCAGCTTCGACGGGACGAACGTATCGCTCCTTATCGAAAATGATGCCTATAAGAGGGAATTGAGAAGTGCCGGAACACAGGGCAGAGAAGAGGCCAATGCGAACCTCATGGATCAAGGATATCCGTTTCGAGGAAGATTTCAGCAGCTCATGTGGAAGGCGTTTCGTTCAAAAGCTCCGGAAACCATTACTTATGCCGATTATGGGCAGTATATGAGGACCAGTGTCCGCTGGATTGCGGGAGATGAACAGTACTGGGTTGGTGAAGCTCATCTCTACAACATAAGCAACAACGAGGCAATTCAGCAGTCGAAGATGTTGGACCGTACGCTGCGCGATATCTTCCAGCTTTATGACGGGTTTTACTTGCTGGAACGCGGGAAGAAGGAAGTGGTGGCTCTGCGGTCGAGACATTCGGAGCTCGAACAGCGGACGCCCTACGGAATTGACGCTTTTATCCGCTTCTTTTCAGAAAATCTCGTCTATCCGGATGACAGAGAGCGTTTTCTGTCTTTTATCCGGCCGGAGAATGTAGAAGCAACGGCAAAAAGCGGAGACGGAGCTTCTGCAGCGGAGATTCTTCGTATCAAAGGCGTGGATGGCACATATCGGTGGGAAGTATTCGAGGCGCTTTTGCTATATAAAAGCGCAACAAAGGATATCCTTCTCTGTGAACGAAAGAATGTCTGGGAGAAAAAAAGTGACAGGGGCACACTTCTTCCTGAGTTCTGCAAGTCTTTTGGATTATCAGAAATTGGAACGGCCAGACCGGAGACGCTGGCGGAAAGCAGTCTTTTCCGCATGCTCTGTGAAACCTCGCCGTATCTGTTTTACTGGGAGAACAAAGAAGGACGAATTCTCGGCGCAAGCAGGAGTCTTCAGGAAGTAGAAGGGGTTCATGATGCCTCAGAGTTCGCGGGTAAAACAGAGAAGGAGATTGGTTGTCATTTCAACGCGGATGAGCTGCGACTGAACGAGAAAAAGCCGCAGCAGACGGGAGATTCTTCTTACCGGGTAGAGGAGCTTGCTCTGGTAGGCGGAAGAATCCGGGAAGTGAGCGTTGAACGCAGGCCCTGGTATCTTGAAAAAGAGATTGCTGGAACGCTGGTCATGGTAGATGAAGCCGGACGGAAAGACAATGATGAGGAATCCCGTCTCGGACTTGTCGACCAGGAGACAGGATTCTTAAGCTTCCGCGGCGCAATCGAGGCCGGCCTGCTTTTCGCGGATGATTATCGTCTGTACAAACACGACTATGTCGGATTTCTGATCGATGTTCCTGCCTTTGCAGATGTGATGCAGGACAGTCGTGATAATGCCCGAGAGATTCTCCGGAAGATTTCGGACTCGATTCGAACCACATTTATTTCGGGTTGGACGATTGCCAGGATCGGGCTTTGCTGTTTCCTCTGTTTCACCCAGAGAGAGTCAGCGGAAAATGTTGAGGAAAAGCTGGCGGCTGTTTCTGGAACCCTGCCTCTGTTATGGAGACAACTGGGCATTCAGGCAAATCCTTTGCTGACCCATGCAACCGCCTATGGTTCGGAGGTGATGAGCCTTGATGAAATGCTTCAGCTTCTGATCCGCAGAATGAACAGCGCTGAAAAAGCGGTATATGGGGAAAAACCATACACGGAAGATCGCATCTATGTAAGACGGGATGTGTTGGACAGTATTCCGGAATATGTCATTATCAGTGATCCGAAAACGTATGAGCTTGTCTATCTGAACAAGGCCGCCCGGCAGGATTTTGGATTTTCTGCTGACAGCGGTCTGAGGGGCTGCCATTGCTATAAGGTTCTGGAAGACTTTGACGAGCCGTGCCAGGACTGTCCAAATATGATGCTGCGGATGGACAGCGTATTGCCTGAGATCCGTATGAATCACAAGACCGGAGAGAAGCTGATGGTTCGTTCTTTCTTGATCCTATGGGAGAGACGTACGCTGAAGATGACAGTTGCCTTTGATGTGAATGAATACATCAATACCCTGGCGGGGGATCGTGACCTGCTTTATCAGGAAATGACCGCAAATGACGCAATATCGAGCGGGATGGAGGAAAAGGATCCTGAAAAAGCAGTGAAAAAGACGATGACAAGAATTGCGGAATACATACACCCGGAGCGGTTCCTGATATTTGAGGAACGCGATGACGAAACGGTCAGCGCAACCTATGAATGGACGGCATCTGGGGTGGTTCCGCTGAAGGACGAGCTGCAAAGTATTCCGAAAACAGAACTGCGGGAGCTGTATATACGGTTTGTCTCAAAGGGAATGGTCATGGTGAAAGATATGGAAGTGTTCCAGAAGGAACATCCGGATTTTTCTCTGAGGATTCACGGCGTGCGCAGTTTTATCTCTGGTCAGCTGCTGCTGGAGAACCAGACGGAAGGCTTTACGCTGGTCATCAATCCGTCTGAAGAAAGCTTTCGGAGCGGAACCGTTACGTATTCGACACTGACCGATTTCATTGCGGTGATGGTTCGCAATCGGAATATTTTGCAAGCACTGAAGAAAGAGAGCACGATTGATCCTTTGACCGGTGCGGGAAACCGCAGGGCACTGGAGCGACGGATCCAGGCATGGCAGGGGGATGGCGTACTTGGCGTGATCTCGGTAGATTTGAATGGGCTGAAGAACACCAATGATTCCGAAGGACATCACGCGGGCGATATGATGATCAGTGAAACCGCGCGGATTCTCATGGAATGCGCTGGTGAGAACTACGTCTTTCGAACGGGTGGAGACGAGTTCGTCGTTGTGACAGAAGATCTGGAGGAACGCGACATCCTTCTTCTGATCCAGAATATGCGGGACAGCGCAAACATCAATGGTATTAGTATGGCAATTGGATATGCATGGATTCGTGGGAAAGTGTCTGATTTTGACGCATTGCTGACAAAGGCGGATTTTAACATGTACCGGGATAAAGGACACAGCTTCCGCAGAAGGCTGGAAGATGAGCTGAATGGGCAGAGAATCGATGAAGTCGTATCTGTAATCAATGAACAGGGGCTTAGCATTGAGGACGCTATCGCTAAATTGAAAGCGTGAGATTTTTTGCTCCGGCAAGGCATTGTGGTAGGGCTGATGTGTCAGGGACTGTACTTTAACGTCAGCTTGTTTCACAGATCATATCCGTAAGGGCGCTCTTTAAGACAGTCTCCGGATCTGCGTCTGGTTGTATCCAGAGATCTATTTTCTCTTCCGGCAGGATAACCGGCATCCGATTGTGGATCTTCGCCAACTGTTCCGTCGGTTCTTTGGTCAAGATGGTAAAGACAGGGTAATGGAGATCCCGGAACTGTTCAATTCGGTACAGCCCGGCGAGATAGGTGACTGTAGCTCCTTTGGGCTGGATAGCATACCTCTGGCCGGTCTTCATTTTGCCGGAAGATGTCGGGATATGCTTCCACTCAAAGTAGTAAGAAGCAGGAATGATACAGCGATGTTTTTGCCAGTCGGAAGCAAAATTCTTTTTGTTTTTGGCTGTTTCCACCCTTGCGTTAACTACAGGACCGTTGATTCCCTCAATCCGATACCCCCAGACCATGGGAAAGGATTTTTTCTCACCTGTGACTGATGGTGCGATGACTGCGGCCATATCGGTCGGCCTTATTTCACCCTGATCCTTGAAGGGTTTTCCGAGCACGGTCACCATCTTCGCTCGAAGAGAAGAATGGTTCGCTTCATCGATATATGGTTTTAATTCCGGAGACAGATCTACGAAATAACGGGTACACATTTAACTCACCTCATCCATTCTTCCCGCATAGGGAAGGATAATATCATCTATATCTTCAAAACAGATCATCTGGTCTGCAATCTCCAAAGTCTGGGTTACAGAATCAACCCGCCATACGGTTCCGGTCACAGTCTGATAGGTTCCAAGGCCATCCTCAAAAGCATCATTATTCGGGTCAGAGCAGGGAACGAAGTAACGCACGGTCGCTTCGGATGCGATTTTAAGCCGGCGGATTAAATCATTTATTTGTTCTTCTGGCCGTAGCTTATGCATTACATACTGGACTTCCTTTGCTTCGATGGCCTCATCAAATCCTTTCAGGGCATCGAATGCGGTGAAAATCTTTGCCCGATGGGTGTGATCCATGGGAATATGCCTGCGCCAGAAGTCGCTGTATTTTTCATGACGCGGGCGCCCTTTGAGGTGCGCATTCTTATACTTCCAATTTAAAGGTATTGTAATCATCGGATTTCCCTTTCTGCGGTGTACTCGCGCGTTGTCGGCTCTGCGGAGTTCATCAACAGGTAGGAAAAAGATCAGGATCGATGGCCGCCAATCTGTTTATTTCTTTCCAATTGATTTGCTCCTTTAAGCATGTTGTTACCTTTGAAAATAGCGTTTATACCGTATTTTTGTCGCACTTCTCCCATAGTGACCTGAAGTTTCTGTTCTTTCTCCAGC
This sequence comes from Porcincola sp. LCP21S3_C12, assembly GCF_052118625.1. Classification (NCBI taxonomy): domain Bacteria; kingdom Bacillati; phylum Bacillota; class Clostridia; order Lachnospirales; family Lachnospiraceae; genus Porcincola; species Porcincola sp. LCP21S3_C12. Next base: position 22,376 of record NZ_JBQKGW010000001.1, read on the forward strand.
ACACCATAGTCGGTGAAAAAATCCATCTGGTACATTCCGTCATCCATTTCGGTCTTCTCTGCGCATACACCTAGACGGCGGTAGAGCAGACGGTGATCCGTTTTCTGATCGAAGGATGAGAGAATACCGTCAGCAATGGTATGATAGTTATTTGTTTTCTCTCGCATTCTTACTGTTCCATTGTTATGCTTCGGGTGGAGCCGACCGTAGAAGTCGATGACAACCGGACCGTCGTAGTTCGGACAGGCTTCCAGACTTTTATAATCGTACGATACCCGCCATGTGAATGTCTTTGCCACAATCCCTTTCGAGAACATGTCACTGCAGAGCATCTCGATCATTTCCAGAAGGACATTCCTGGCTTCTTTGTATTTGTATGGTTTTGGGAGCACCTGCCCCTGCGACAGCGAAGAGACGTCAGAGTGATAGGATTTGATATCCTTCATTGTGACCGGCTCAATCCCGAAGGCATGATCAATCAGGATCTCGCCGTCTACGCCAAACTTTTTATAGAAAAATTCCTCGTCCCATTCAGCTCTTTCAGCCACATCCCCCATCGTGTACAGATAATTCTTCTCAAGCGTTCTTGCCTTGCCTGGCCCGACCATCCAGAAATCCGTGAGAGGGCGATGATCCCAAAGGAGATACTGATAACTGTCCTCGTTCAGTTCTGCGATTCTTACGCCGTCATTGTCGGCAGGGGAGTGCTTGGCTACGATATCCATCGCTACTTTTGCCAGATAGAGATTCGTTCCGATGCCAACGGTTGCCGTAATACCGGTAGTCTTTAGCACATCCCGGATTATCGTCATTGCCATCACGTGTGCCGGATGTATATCGGTCTTCAGGGCTTCCTCCTGGTAGAAGTGCAGATAAGGCGTTGCATCAACAAAGCATTCATCAACGGAATACACATGGATGTCCTCTGAAGCTGCATAGCGGAGGATCACAGAATAGATCTTCGCGGATGTCTGCTCGTAGAGTGCCATGCGGGGAACGGCGATTTCATATTGCACTTTCGTGTGGTGAGATCGTTCGTACCTGGCTATTGCCTGTTTCGCTTCAAAAAGCCGGGGACGTCCGGGCACTCCAATAGCTTTGAGTGCAGGAGAAACGGCAAGGCAGATCGTTTGATCTGAGCGCGACTCATCCGCTACCAGAAGACGAGCTTTCAGCGGATCGTAGCCTCTTGCGACACACTCTACAGAGGCGTAGAAACTCTTCATATCAATGGCGATATAGATATGAGATTCATTGCCCATGTTAGTAGTTCTCCCTTCTAATAGTGGTTATAGAGCGCCCTTAACAGCACCTCTTGTCAGGCATTATTTAATACGCCCTCAAACATTTTGCCGTAGTTTTCAAGCTCCTGCCTGTCGATATCGAGTCCTCTTCGTCTCATGGCTTCCAGCTTATACCGGAGAATGCGCTCGCTGATCCCGAGTTCGTCCGCCATGTCGTGAAATGTCTTGCAGAAATTCAAGGCATTCATTTCACTTTCCATATCATTCAGCGTTTCACTGACTCCCTTGATTTTATGCTTTAGATTCTGCATCTGTGTTTCGAGAAGCGGCGAAGCGTTTTCTCTGTTATAAGTAAGCCGCAGGGTCTCAAAATCCCGGACAAGACGATCCTGATAGGCTTTCATTCTCCTGTAAGCCCGGATGGTGTCACTGTTGTAATTTGATACACGAAGCACATCATCATCCCTTACGCAGACGTCCGCAGAAATAAGGTTTGCAGTATTTTCATGCCTTGGAATCGTTCGGCTGTCTACTTCCTGCGTGAAGAAGCCGTTATCCAGGAGTCTGCCCTGCTCATAGATATGCCCTGCAAGCACATGTCCCAGTTCATGCCATGCAGCAAATCGAAGCCACGTCCCTGTCAGTCTTTCGTTAATCCCAATGGCGGCAATCACGCTGTACGAAGCAGCGTAGCCGGTGATGGTTCCCTTCAGCGGAATCCACAGGATATGATAATAATCCGCAAATTCCCTTGGATCATCCGTACCGGCCTTTGTGATTTTCTGCCTTACAACAGAAAAGATATCTTCTTCCAATGAACCCACCTCCAAAAAATGTGGATATTCATGTCCTACTGTTTCTCTCCAGAGGTGAGATTCACAATTGTATTGTCAATATCCCTGACTGCTTCAGCGGTCTTTTCTGCTTTTGCCTCGACCGTAGACTGGTATTTCTTATTGGAATAGCGTTCTGAAAGTCGCTGCTGGGCAAGCTGTGCCATTTTGGTCATTTCAAGAGAAAATTCAAGAAGCTGATCATCGGAAAGATCACCACCTGCGAGATTCGCTGCTTCCTGATACACAGCCTTTAACCGGTCCTCGCCTTTCTTTCCGCTGATAGAGTACATCTGATTCAATGCATGCGCCTGTGCCATGACAAGTTCCGGGTCATCCACGCCTAGAAGATCATGTACTGAGATATGAAAGTAATCAGCCATCTTCACAGCGGTATCCGCGTAGGGAATCCGGGTTCCGCGTTCGTAGTTCACAATGGTGCTGGGAGCTACTCCACAGATTTCGCCTAATTCTGCTCGGGACATACCGGCCTTTTTCCGTAACGCCATCAGTTTCTTACCAAAATCCTCGTAGGGGACATGATTCGGGTTGCCTGCCATAGTTACCTCCTTGAAACGTTCACGAGCGTATCCTCATTCCTGAATGCGTTTGACTGGGGCGGCTTCAGATAAATGTGATGTTCGTGAAGTTGATATATAATAGCAAAAACACGAGTGTGAACATATTATATGGATAAGATATACATAAGGGATGTATATTAACCATCGTCATAACACGTTTGTGACTTTTATGACACGATCATACAGCGTAATCACGTTTGTGTCAACGAGATAATATCACATTCGTGTAAATATCACACATAAAGAATGCATCTGATGATTTTGTTTAGGGGCGCTCAGTTTGGAAAAGGAATCAGCAAAGGAAAACAAATGCAAGCCGTATGAAAGGATTTTAATTTACGCAGAAAAAACCAGGCAAAATAAGGTAATTTTTAGCGGATTTTTAACATTGCGGCGTTATAATAATGATGAAATATCTGAATCTGTCAAACAAGATCATCCTGGAGATTGTCTGGACGGCACGGAAGCTCCCTTCCGAAGGAGCAGAAACAAAGAGGTTAATATGTTCAATACAGCGCTATTTTCGAGAGCCCGGTCATTTTTTGACTTCAAGATTACAAAACAGACAGCGGAGGCGATTCAGCCTCGCATATCCGAAACAAACCACAGAGGGCTTTTGATCGCGGTGCGTATATCCTCCCTCTACTTCGTGATCCTTTTTGCCCTTTCGCTTTTTATACATGCTATATTTCCGTTCAGAAATCTGTATGTGGTCACGGGAATATTGGATCTTATTCTTTACTTTTTTGTTCAGGTTTGTTGCGCTCCTTCCGGATGTAGAGGAAGGAGAGGTTCAGCAAAAGCTCGCCAGAGCACAGAAGGTGCTTCGTGAGCGGGGCTACGAGATCTCTGCCGGGGAGGCATCCGCGCAGAAGGAAGACCTTGATCTGGCTGCGCTCATCCGCCTGTCTGAGCAGGCAATGTATCGGCAGAAGAGAATGTTTTACTGCGGGAAAGAGTACGACAGAAGAGCGGAAAACCGAAACGCTGAGGAGGCCGGCTGATGGAAGCGCTGCATATAGACCGTGAGGAACTTCACCGGAGCTATGATCTGTTGAACGTGGGCATCTGTCTTGTGAAGGCAGATATAGAGGGAACCATCTTATTTGCCAATCAGGGGCTGATCTCGATGTATGACTGTGCATCGGAGGAGGCCTTTCTTTCATACACGTCGGGCCTGTTCAGCGGTATGTATACGGGAGATACGATCCTGCTTTCTCATCAAACAGAGGTTTTTCACTTTCGTTTTTTCACAGCAAAACGGCATATGCGCACGGCAGATGTCCGCATGAAACAGGTACTGGTGGACGATGAAGTGTGCTATCTGCTGGAAGTGGAGAATCAGCGTCTGATGCAGAGCGATCTGGCGGAAGACCACCTGACAGGGTTCCCATGCGCGCAGGATTTCTATCAGCGGGCGCTGAAGACCGCCATGGAACGGATGAAAGCCGGGACATTTGAAGAGTTGTGTCCGGTATGCTTTAATATAGCCAATTTTCGCGGGTTCAATCGAGAAAATGGGGTGAATGCAGGCGATCGCTGTATCGCTTATACCGGCACGGTACTGCGGCGGATCTTCCCGGATGGATTCTTTACCCGGACGGCGGCGGACCATTTCCTGGGGCTTGTGAACCGGAAGGATATTCGTGAGAAGCTCGATCACGCCTGTTCGTTGATGAATCTGTATCTGGGGCGGCGCAGTTATACCTTGAAAGCCGGCGTTGTGATGTTTGAACATGCGGTGGATGAGGAGACGGTGCAGCATTCCTTCGACATGGCACAGATTGCCTGCGACAATGTGAAGAATGACGGCGAACATTCCTACGCGATCTTCACACAGCAGATGGAAGAGCAGCTGGAGATGCGGCGGTATATCCTGGATCACATCGATCAGGCGCTGGAAGAGGGATATATCAAGATTTATTATCAGCCGGTGGTGCGGGCTTTGTCGAATAAAGTGAGTTCATGTGAAGCACTATCGCGGTGGGAAGATCCGAAGAAGGGCATGATTCCTCCGGGCGTTTTTGTGCCGGTGCTGGAGAGTGCGCGGAAAATCGGACGGCTGGATCAGTACATGATTGAGCATGTGGTAAGGTATCAGCATGCGATTCTGGAGAGCGGCAGGCGGGCCGTGCCGGTTTCGCTGAATCTGTCGCAGCTGGACTTTGACCTGATTCAGCCGCTGAAGTGTCTCAACGAAATGACAGATCGGTATCATGTTCCGCATTCCTATCTTCATGTAGAAATTACTGAAAAGGTGCTGGCGGAGAATCAGGACCGGATGGTGCGCATGATTGAGAACTTTCATGCGGATGGATATGAGGTATGGCTGGATGATTTCGGCTCAGGGTATTCAAGTCTGAAGTCGTTGAGCCGTTTTTCGTTTGATTTGATCAAGCTAGATCTGGGATTTTTTAAGGATTTTGCTGCACAGAACCAGGAGGTCGCGGCCAGCATTGTGCTGATGGCGAAGCGGCTTGGCATGCATACGCTTGCGGAAGGGGTTGAGAATCAGGAACAGATTGATTATCTGAAACGGATTGGGTGTGAGCGGTTTCAGGGATTTTTCTATGGCAGGCCTTTGCCGGGCTATGCAATCCGGAACGAATTGAATCAGGCCGGACTAGAGCTGGAGAGCGGTCTGGAGTCTTCGATCTATAACAAGGCCGGACTGGTGGATCTGCTGTCGGAGGACCCTGCGTGTTTATTCCTGATGGAGAATGGAACGGCCCGGCTGCTTGCGTACAGTGAGACCCTGAAGCGGGAAGTCATGGATATGGGGATTGCGGCGGCTCTGGATACAGTCCGGGAGATGTCGACCCAAAAGACACTGAAGCACCGGCATTTTGTACGGTTTCTGGAAGGAGTGTTTGACCACGGCCAGGGGACGGAGACGTTTAATGAGAACGGAGCGGTTATGCGTCTGCAGGCCTCCTTTGTCGCCGGCGTTCGTGATTTCTGGGTTGGCAAGGTGCATCTGACGAACATCAGTACAGATGAGATATCGATCCAACGGCAGGATGTTTTGATGCGCAGTGCGTTGCTGCTGTTTGATGGGGTTTATCGCCTGGATCTTGAAAAGGATCAGATTGAGGTGGCGGCCTGTGTCCATTCACAGGTGAAGCTGGGAACGGTGTATCATGGAATTCGTCAGTCTTTTTTGACATACTGCCATGATATGGTACATACACTTGATCAGCAGCGTTTTCTGGATTATATTGACACGGATCATCTGCTGGGTGAGGCGGAGCGCTCGGAATATGGGTATGTACAGGAACTGTTTCGGATCAGGCGGGATGACGGAGTATTTCGCTGGACGCTGTTTATAGCGGTTCCGGTAAAGACAGACGGGCATTCGGGGCTGCTTCTGTATGAAAGGCAGTCGGTGTTTGAAAAACACAGAGATCGACGTGCGATTCTGGAATCATATGCTACATCGCTGGAACCGCATCTGTTCCGGATGCGGGATCAGGATGAGCAAAATGCGAAGGCATCGAGTGTGCTTCGGGCGTTTTTCAGATGTGCCGGGATTCCGATGTTCTGGAAAGATGTAAGAGGAAGATATGCCGGCCTCAATGATGAGCTTCTGACCTGGTTTGGCAGGGAGACGAAGGAAGAGGTCCTGGGCCGTACGCCGCAGGAGCTCGGTGCTCTGATTGATGCGGAGGAATTTCATCAGGTGCAGAAGCGTGTGCTTGAGCGTGGCGAGACCGTGTACTATAGTCCCGTGCTGGCGGCTGGCGGAACTTCCCGGATGATGCCGGTGACGGTGTTCCCCTGGTATGACGGCAACCAGATCGGGGGAACCGCCGGCTTTATACATGTCTGGGAGAAAGAAAAGAGAGATTTGTTTGCAAAAGACGTCGTTACGGGGCTTCTGGGCGTTTCAGGAGCTTACATGGCCGGCCATGCTTATGACGCAGCCTATCGCAGCGGTGCACAGGAATATGAAGTATTGTATCTGGCACTTCATGATGCGGCACATGTAAGCCGGATGTATGGGACAGATTTCTTTAACCGGGTGGTGCGCGCCATAGCGGACCGCATCCGGGCATCCAGTCTGCCGGAGGGGGCAACAGCGGCGCATCTGCTGGGCTGCCGTTTTATCCTGATTGGCAGGCAGGCATATGGACAGATGCTGTTTGACGCCGCCCGGCAGGTGCAGCAGGATGTCCAGCGCATGGATGAGCTTGACGGAGTAGCCTGTCATCTGACGCTGGATCTCAGTCTGGCGTACGGCTCAGAGGCGACAGGATTTGGTTCGCTGCTGAGATTGCTGGAGGAAAGAAGTTCGAAGGAAAGCATCGCTGTCGATGAGATAAAGGAGCTTGAGGATCTGAGACGCTGTCTGACGCTTTCTCCCACTCTTCTGGATTCGTCACCGGAGCGGATCATGATCGTGGATACGGAGAATCATGATCTGCTGTTCATCAACAAGACGCTGAAGCGTGATCTACATCTGCTGGAGGATTCCAGCTTCGAGGGCAGGAAGTGCTATGCGATGCTGCAGGGGCGGGATACCCCTTGTGATTTCTGTCCGAACAGTACCCTGCCGTCAGATCGGTTTGTGAACCGGCTGGAGAAGTTTCTGGTCAATGGGGAGACATACAATACCAGAGAAGTGTTGATCCGCTGGCAGGGGCGGGCGGCACGGCTGACTATGGGGACACCGGTATCGGACAACATTGGCGAGGCGAGGCTGAATGATCTGCTCAATGATGAGATCTGGTCCAATCAGGTCATCACGACGGGGATGGCGGAGAAGGATCCGGATGTCGGTATTGCCAAGTCGGTGAATCAGATCGGCTGGAGCCTTCAGTCGGAGCGGCTGCTGATCTTTGAAGAGCGGGATGACGGGACGATCTGCTGTACGTACGAGTGGTGCTCCCGGGGACAGATGCCTGTGAAGCAGGAGCTGCAGAGCGTGTTGCTGTCGAAGCTGACACCGCTGTACAGGCTGCTTCAGGATAATAAAATCGTGACAATTGAGGATTATGCGAAACACTGCCGTCAGAATCCGGATTTCTGGCTCCCGCTGGAAGGGATCCGGAATTTCATATCAGGTCATCTGATGATATCAGGCCGTTCGATTGGGTTTTCACTGGTTGTGAATGTCAATGATGAGGCTTTTCATCGGGTTGGCTATGTCCTGTATACGCTGACGGACTTTATCTCGGTGATGATTCAGAACCGTGACAATCTTGCAGCGGTGGTCGCGCGCAGTGAGCAGGACCCGATGACGGGGCTGGGCAATCGTGCAGGGCTTACAGCTTATATCAAAGCGCGGCAGCCGGCGGAAAAGGTGACCCTGATCATGGGCGATGTCAATGGTCTCAAGGAAACGAATGATACGAAGGGACATCTGGCGGGCGACGCACTTCTGTGCCGGATTGCCGATGTGCTGGTGAAGAATGCAGATCAAGAACATGTATTTCGGATGGGCGGAGATGAGTTTCTGGTGATCCGGGAAGGCATGGATGAAACAGGGGCGCGGCAGCTGATTCAGAATATCAAGGATATGTGTCACAGTCAGGAGATGAGTATCTCTTTGGGCTATGCGGTGCATCAGGGAAGTCTGGATGATATTGATGAGGTGTTGAAGATTGCGGATAAGTCGATGTATGAGGACAAAGGCCGCCATTATCATCGCCGTTGGAGTGACCGGCATCATGAGCAATCGAGTGAAGCGTTCTAAGAGATAAAGCTCCCTGCCGGGCGGCAAAGCGTACAGAGTGTGCGAATATCGGGCAATGCCCAGTTACCGGTACTTCCGAAAGTTTTTTGACACTGAGGATATATTATCAATTCATCTTTTTTGATTTAATCAAATACCGTCCATAGAGATCGAAGATTCATGTTCGTTCTAAAAATATTTGTTGATTGCGTTCAATATCATTATAATAATAGATGCGGAATTACAATGATATCTTCTATGCATCTCGTACAACTGGAATTATAGAATCTGAACAGGTTGGAATGGAATTGAAATACTATGAGCAATAAATCATCCGGTGTTTATGTGATCGATGAAAACTATAACATCGTAAGCTGTAATCAGACGATTCTTGAGCTTTATCCGCAGTTGCAGAAGGGCAAAAAGTGTTACAAGTGTCTCATGAATCTTGACGCTCCCTGTCCGCCGTGTCCTGTGGCGAATCACATTAACGGACCGCAGACGTATATGGATCCGATCCGTGGAATCTATGAGACGGTTGATGCCGTGGAGATGGTTTTGGAAGATGGAAGCACCGGACATGCGCTTGTACTGAGTACCGTCGGAGAGAGTGAAACGGTATCTGTCAGTTTGCCGAAATCCCGCGCGGAGTTGAACCGCCTTCTGGAGCATGAATATTACGATTCTCTGACCGGCGGATATTCGCGGAAGGGGTTTATCCGTGAAACGGAGATGCTTTTTGACCGGGAAGATCCGTGTGACTTTGCGATGATCATATTTGATCTGCGGAATTTCAAGGCGATGAATGAGATTTTCGGCTTTGAATCCGGTGACCAGATCCTGTTGTATATTTTCGAAACCCTGAAAAACAGCTGGCTGAACCCTGCCGTTTCCGCAAGGCTTGAATCGGACTGGTTTATTTTCCTTGTACGGAAGAATGTACTGGACCTGAGCCGGCTGGAAGATCTTCTGAATCTTCAGTGGACGAATGGCTTTCGCAATGTTCATCTTCAACTTCGCTGTGGAATATATGCGATTGAGTCCTCCGGCGATTCTGTCACAAAGATGATAGACCGGACAATTCTCGCAAAGGACGCTGCAGACCAGCGGGAGACCGGAAGCTTTGCGATATTCGATTCGAAGATGCAGACTTCATATGTAAACCGCGCCGGCATTCTGTCTTATTTTCAAAGCAGTATGCAGAAGAATGAACTGAAGGTGTATTTTCAGCCGGTGGTGCGCTGCTCCGACGGCAGGATCTGTTCTGCAGAGGCGCTGATTCGGTGGAAGCATCCGGATATGGGGGTTATATCACCAGGCGATTTTATCCCTGCTCTTGAGAAATACGGACTGATTTCTCAGCTTGACCACTTTGTTCTGAAAAAGGTGTATGAGTTTCAGGAATCCATGCAGAAGGCCGGGCTGAAGTATGTGCCGGTTTCTATCAATCTGTCGCGGCAGGATTTCTATAATGACAAGATGATGGATGACATCTTCAGTTTCGGACTCCGGAACATCCTGCCGAAGGGAATGATTCACTACGAGGTAACCGAAACCTCCGTAGCGGTTCTGAGGGAGAACTGTTCTTACTATCTGTCACAGTTCCGTAAGAATGGATCCAGTATTCTGCTGGATGATTTCGGAACAGGATATTCTTCTCTCGGGATGATCGGAAACTTCCCGATTGATATCGTGAAAATTGACAAATCTTTTATCGACCAGATCGAAAGTCAGCCGGCGACACGCAGCATCATTCACGCGATCATCGATGTATGTCATGGGTTAGGCGTAAAGGTTGTCGCGGAGGGGACGGAAACAGAACAGCAGGTGGATTTTCTGCGCAGAAATAACTGTGATTATACCCAGGGTTATTATTTTTATCATCCGATGAGCGAGGAAGATTACCGAAACCTGATTGTTTCCTCACAGGAGACTTTGATTCCGGAAAGCAGGGCGGTGGAGATGCCTGCCGGATCAAAGACTGATCTCTATAATCTTCTGGATCTGATCGACCATTCGGGCCAGTTCATTCAGGTGTGTCATCCGGAGGATTACTCTATGGTCTACGCGAACGAGATGACCCTGAACATTTCAGGACACCCGAATGAGCCGTACCAGGGGAAAAAGTGCTACGAGTATATGCTCGGACTGAATGCGCCCTGCGGTCACTGCCCGTTAAAGAAGATGGGGGACAAAACAGAAAAGGAGATCGAAACGGATGACGGAGAGCATGTATTCCGGCTGAAGGCACGGATAGCCATGTGGAACGGCAAGAAAGTCTTTATAGAATACGGCAGAGATATTACGGACACGAAGCTCACTCAGAGCCGGTATACCGGTCAGATCCGCTCCATTCTTGAAGCGCTTCCGGACGGACAGGGCGTCTTCCATATGGATCTGACGGCGGATAAATGGATCAGTTCCGGCGGGCATGCGCAGAATGCCCGGGATATTCAGAATATGGAGGATGTCGACAGTGTCATTCGAAGAATTGCATCCTTCGTGCCTGCTCCGGAAGGTCAGAAAGAATTTTTCCGGATTTTCTGCCGGGATGCACAGCTGAAGGCGTATCTGAATCATCAGCATCAGATCGTGCACGAAACCAAATCCTACTATGATGACAGATCGATCCGCTGGTCGAGGATTACCACCCATCTGATTGACAATCCTTCAAACGGACATGTGGAAAGCATTCTCTACGGTGTGGATATATCCAGAGAGGCGAAGCACGTAGAAGAGCTGGAGATGGAGCGTCTGCATGGCAAACAGGAAAAGGAAATTCTTAAGAAGCAGGTCAAGGCTGCCATGGAGATGTACTCGAAAGCAGATCATGACAGACGCTACGATTTTCTGACCGGCATATACAGTCGGCTGACTCTATATGAATTTCTCAAGAAGGATGATACGGAACCGGCGAAGCAGATCTCGGCAGTGATGATGCTGGATCTGGACGATTTTAAGATGATCAATGACAAATACGGACATGCTGCCGGGGATCAGTGTCTGAGTGCGCTTGGCAGGACCTTGCTGAACTTCGGAGTGTCCAGAACCATTGATTTCTACCGCTTCGGAGGGGATGAATTCGTCGGTCTTGTGCGAAATCACGATGCGGATATCGCCACTCTGGTATCTGACCTGCTCAACGAGATACGAAAACTCCATGTCGTCTGCGGCGACGCAGATATACCGCTGACCGCATGCATCGGAGTTACGAAGAACGGCATTAACTGTCAGGATATGATCAACCGGGCGGATCAGGCTATGTATCTTGCCAAACACAACGGGAAAAACCAGACCTATACGATATAGGATTGTGTCATCCCGGGATTCAATGAAAGAGGATCACTGGCAAAACAGGGAGCATACGATGAAAGCCTTCTTAAAGAAGATAGTTCAGAACATTCGAACTTTTTTCCGGAGTGATGATTTGCGCGTTTCGAATTGGGATGAGACCATGCTTAGAGATTATTATGCCTATAATCTCAGGCGTTGCATGATAGCTGCGGCGATGATCTGTACTATTTCCCTGACAGGTCTTCTGGGCAGCTATGCTCCCTTCTCGACAGGGGCTGTCATTCCCGTCGTAAGTGCAGCCCTTGTCTATCTGACCATCTTCACATGTAACCTCTTCTTTCTTCTCGTTTTTCACTATGTTCAAGTCCACTGTCAGATCATGGCCATGCGGCGCCTCAGAGGGTTTCTCGTTTGGTTCACCGGCATCGATATGTCCCTCGCGGCTCTCACTTTTTTTACGACCCAGCAGAAAAGCGGTTTCTTCTTTGAATATCTCCTGATTACCGCCATCGTCTATCTGCTGCCAAATATGGGATCCTTCTCTCTGATTCGGAATATGACCATCAATATTCTGTCTGTCAGTGTCGTGCTGCTTTCTTCCAGTCATAAGATTGCCTGGCAGGATATTGTGGATTTATCGATCCTCCATATCATCTGTGCCATCATCAATCGTTTCAGGCGGCTCAGCTTTTACTCTATGGAAAAGCAGAAGGCTTCCGACGAGAGGACAAAGGATCAGTTCTATCATGACAGCCGGACGGACGAACTGACCAGCCTGTCCAACCGAACTGCTCTGAAGTCAGATGTGGCTGAATTTCTCAATTCGCCCATCTCAGTTGCCCTTCTGGATCTGGATTTCTTCAAAACCTATAATGATACCTATGGTCATGAATACGGGGACAATGTCCTTCAGCTGATCGGCGTCTACATCCGCGACATCTTCCATGGTCAAAACGATCATTGCTATCGATACGGCGGCGATGAATTTCTGATCATTACAGAGAGCGAAGACCCGGTAACCTTCCGCAGCCGACTTGAAAAACTCCAGGAGCTCTGCGCCAGCAGTCAGGATGACATGGAGATTACCTGCTCGATCGGTTTCTGGTCGGACCTTCCTCAGTCCGAGGAGGATCTGAGAGAGATGATAAGAGATGCAGACCAGTATCTATATCAGGCGAAAAAAACGGGTCATGGACAGATCGATGGGGGCAGCCGGCAGGGGCTTTTCAAAACAGGCGGTTTGGCGGAAATCTCCGCAAATACGGATTCCAGTCAAACCGGAAGAGATACGCTGACCGGTCTTATGGATATCCGTACGTTTCTGGAAACCATGCGCAGCTGGCGGATAAGGGAAAGAGATCTTTCGACCGGGGGAGAACTGGTGGTTCTCTACTTTGATCTCATCAATTTTCGGATGATCAACTTGCTTTACGGTATGGCCTATGGCGATGATGTCCTTCGCAACATAGGCGGGTGTCTTAAGTCCTGCTTTGAAAACGATCCGGTTTCCCACTGGGATGTTGATCATTTTGTCATCCTGACCAATACGCTGGATCTGGAAAAGCGGGTTGGGGATGCGGTCAAAAGGATAAAGAGTTTTCTGACCGGTAACGTGGAATGTGCTGTGGGTGCCTGTGTCTGGAATGACCATTCACTCAATGTGGAGACAGTCTGCAACCGGGCCAAAGCGGCAGCAGATGAAAGCCGCAAGAAGATTGGTCTGCATTTCTCCTATTATTCAAAGGCAATCGGTGACGTCCTGCAGACGGCTGTCTATGTCGTGTCTCATATCGATGAAGCCATCAGCCGGGGATGGATTCTGGTCTATTATCAGCCGGTTGTCCGGGCTCTGACCGGGCAGATCTGTGGTATGGAAGCTTTGGCCCGCTGGAAAGATCTCAAAAGAGGGCTCCTTCCGCCCATCTCCTTTATCAAACCTCTGGAGGAAGCCCGGCTGATTTACAAACTGGATCTCTGTGTGATTCGCCAGGTGGTGGAACAGATTGCAGACCGTTATCACAAGAATCAGCCGGAGATTCCGATTTCCATCAATCTTTCCCGGCTGGACTTTCTCTGCTGTGACATCTATCAGGAAATTGAAAATCTGGTCCGGGAATACAAGATTCCTCGAAGGATGCTTCATCTTGAAGTTACCGAAAGCATTATGATGTCAGATGAAGATGATACCCTGAAGGCCCTGCAGTCTTTCCGGGAAGCCGGTTATGAGATCTGGATGGATGATTTCGGAAGCGGCTATTCGACACTGAACCTTCTGAAGGATTATCAGTTTGACCTTCTAAAGATGGACATGGTCTTCCTCCGCAAGGATTCCGACCGTTCACATGAAGTCATTCGATCCATCATCGATATGGATAAGAGGCTGGGTATTCGAACCCTGGCAGAAGGTGTCGAAACAGAAGAACAGGCAGACTTTCTGAGAAAGTCCGGCTGCGAAAAGCTTCAGGGTTATTACTTCGCACCGCCCATGCCTTTTCAGGAGGCACTGGACAGATGCCTTTCCAGAGGCATCGGCGTGGAATCTGCCCAGCAGAAGATCTGCTATGATGCATTAAGCCGGATCAACTTTATGACCGATATTCCCATCTTAGTATGGGAAGTCGAAAATCATCAGGCAAGGATTCTTTTTGCCAATGACCCGGCTCTCCGCCAGATTCATCTGGATGGCTTTTCTGATCCAAAAGCCATGGCAGATTCCATCAATGACAGGAATAACATCGCCAGCCGGGAACTTGCCGAAGCCATCCGCCCCGTGCAGACGGTTGATGAATATGGCGATATCACGACCTACTTTAATGGAATCAAACAGGTGATGCACTATCAGATGATCGGCAGCTTTGATGATACGCGTCTTTTCGTTACTAACATTTACAGTCCTTATTCTGACAAAAAGGACGAAATCAGAGACCAGCTTCTGATGAGTATCTCCTACCTCTACCGCTATCTCTATTCGATCGATGCAGACCATATGACCCTTCGGAATCTTCGCTTCAATAACCATTCCCTGGTGGAAGGGGATGAAGGTCCGGTCATGAACCAGGGACAGCTTTCCCCGGGGCTACCGGAGATTTACGAAGAGGATCAGAAGCGCTATAAAGCCTTTCTGGATCCGTCAACTCTGATTGACCGCCTGGCCGGGGTAAAATATAACATCATCCGCGATGTCTTTCGGACCAAAGGAGCCGATGGCACCTATATCTGGATGGCCCACCGCCTGCTTCTGGTTCCCAATATGAACCAAAAGAAGATTCTATACCTGATCCGTACGACTGATCTGCCGTCTGAGATACCTGATCCGGCAGAACCAGCTATGGTTCCTGCAGGCAATATCAGTCGTGCAGATCATGAATATGACAGGGAGATCCGAACCAGGGAAGATGCCCGGCTTTTTGATTCCATGATACGCCATGTCCCCCTGCCTCTTTTCTGGAAGGACAAGGATCGCCGCTTTCTTGGAGTCAGTCAGTCCTTCCTGGATTATTACGGTTTTTCCTCTGTGAATGAACTCCTCGGGAAAACAGATGAAGAGATCGGCTGGCATCCGAACAATGAGGATTACAAGAAGGTTGAACAAGAGGTTCTTATGACCGGAAAAGCCCGGCGGAATGTTCCGGGCAAGTGTATTGCAAAAGGCATTGTACACGAGACCTAT
Organism: Porcincola sp. LCP21S3_C12; assembly: GCF_052118625.1. Taxonomy (NCBI): domain Bacteria; kingdom Bacillati; phylum Bacillota; class Clostridia; order Lachnospirales; family Lachnospiraceae; genus Porcincola; species Porcincola sp. LCP21S3_C12. Next base: position 37,672 of record NZ_JBQKGW010000001.1, read on the forward strand.
GCGACCAAGTGGCCGGTCTTTCAGGATGGCCGTGTTTCCGGCCTCATGGGCTATTTTCTGGATGCAGACCTGATCCGAAATATGCAGACATCGGTCAATGATGATACAATTATCCAGACTCAGGCAGACCTTTCTTCTACTTCGCACTTTTTTGATGTGCTGACCGCCTACAAGACGGATTATCAGCTGAATCAGGTAGAATTTGGCGTTCTCTATATAGAGATTCCGGAGCTGGAACGAATTGCAAAACAATTTGGTCATGCCGAGATGTGGTCCATCCAATCTGCCTGTACGGATGTGGTTTCCAAAGTCATTCAAAATACAGGATCCTACGCAAATCTGGAGGTTGGACTGATTGGCGTCATTCTGTCTTTGCAGGAGAAAAAGGAACTGCAGGAGAAGGCTGATCAGATCCGGGATGGAATCAATGCGATTCATGAGGTACAGGGGATTCCCTGCTCGCTCTTTGCGAGCGTAACAACCTGCAGTGCCCAGGAAGCCATGCTTCTGAGTGATCGGATTCTGTCACTGCTGAATCCGGGTGATCATCATGACAGAGGCAAAGATGGGCATTCACCTGACACCGATTCACCAATCCCTGCAGAAGAACAGCCTCTGTTGGAACTTATGAATGAGATGCCAATCGGCTGCTATGTATTGAAACCGGACCATACGGTTCTCTACTGGAACCAGGAAGCAGAAAATCTGCTCGGCTTCTCCTCTGAAGAGATGTGCGGCCGGACCTGCATCGATATGCCATTGGGCTGTTCCTTTGTGAATGGAACCCGCATACAAAGGCAATTCTGTCCTGCCGTAGTCGCCTTCCGTACCGGAAAGCCCTGTTCCATGCAGATGTTTTTCAGGAAAAAGGATGGTAATGACCTCCTGGTGCGGAATATCCTGATGCCGCTCAAACAGAAGGATGGACGTGTCACGGAACTGATGTCTTTCTTCTTTCCTCTGGTAGATAAAGACTACGACACTTTGATGGTTGAGACCCTTTATGAGACCGCAACCCGTGACCCTCTGACTTGTCTGCCCGGGCGGAAATTCATGGAGAAGTGTATCAAAGATGAACTGGAGAGCTTCCACCGCACAAAGAATCCTTTCGCCATTCTTTTTGCTGATGCAGATTACCTCCACGAGATCAATAACAGACTGGGACATGAAGCCGGAGATGCCATGCTCAAGGAAATTGGTCTCACGCTGCAAAAGTATGGGCGGAAGGCTGACCGTTTCTGCCGCTGGGGCGGGGATGAATTCGTTGGCCTCCTGCAGCTGAATCAGCCTCATGATATCGAGGGTGCCGCCCGAAGACTGAAAAAAGTAGCAGAAGGATGTGAAATTGAGTATAACGGCAGGAATGTCAGTTGCCAGGCTGCCATTGGCATCACGGTTGTACGCGAAGATGATGATATGAATTCTCTGATCAACCGGGCCGATCAGTATATGTATCTGGCAAAGAAACATACAAAGACACAGATTGTAACCGATTATAATGCAGAAGGCAGAGAAGATGAAAGTTTATGAGTTTTCTACTGATACGCGGACCCTGCTGGAGAATATCCCGGCTCCGCTGGCTGTGTATCAATACGCTGACGATCAGATCAAGCCGCTTCTGGTATCAAAGGCATATCTGAAATTTTTCGGGTACAGCAGTGCTCAGGAAGCTGTCTACGGCCTGGGAAAAGACCTGTACAGGAATGTCCATCCGGATGACATTGCCCGGATGGAACAGTATTCGTACAGCTTTGCCACGCATCAGGGGGACTATGATATTGTTTTCCGAAACAAGAGGGAGGACCAGTCAGAATACCATCTGATTCACGGGACGGGAAGACACATTGCAGTTGGAGATGCGAATATTGCCTTTATCATGTACACCGATGAGACAACGGATGCGGACCATGATCAGGTGGCCAGAGCGGTACGGAACACCCTGCCTGACAGGCAGGCCGCGTCAGAAAGCGCGGAATTTTCAAAGCATTATGATAGTCTGACGGGTCTGCAGAATATGACGCATTTTCTTGATTGTGCGATGGCAGGCATCGGGAAGATCTGGGCAAAGGGCAAGACTCCCGTCATCCTGTACTTTGATCTGTGCAATCTGAAGAATTATAACATCAGATTTGGACTTCAGTCCGGAGACAGGCAGATCTGCGCCCTCGCAGAGTTGATCGGAACCTATTTTGACCGGGACAGGGTTTCACGTTTTGAGAGCGATCACTTCGTCGCATATGCGGAAAACGATCAGATTGAATCAAAGCTGGATGCTCTTTGTTCAAAGATGAGAAAGTCCGGCGGCGGAAACAATCTGGAGGTAAAGACAGGAATCTTCAGATTCGACCACGATGGCACCAGGCTGACCGATGCCTGCGACAGAGCCAGACTGGCATGTGAATCTATTCTGCGGACGTCATCATCTGCTTATGCATGGTTTGACAATTCTATTCTGGAAAGTACCGCCCTGAAATGCCATATCATCCGGAATTTTGAAAAGGCGTTGGAGAATGGATGGCTTGTTGTCTACTACCAGCCCATTATCCGCTCCATGACGGGAATGGTGTGCAACTGCGAGGCGCTGGTGAGATGGGTTGATCCTGAGTACGGCATGATCTCCCCGGGCCGGTTCATTCCGATTCTGGAGGAAACCGGCCAGATCTACAAGCTGGATCTCTATGTGTTCGAGCAGGTGTGCAGAGACGGTGCACAGATGATGAAAGACGGGAGCAGTCCGATTCCGGTATCGGTAAACCTGTCGCGCAAGGATTTTTTGCACGATGATCTTCCGGATGCCATTGACAGAATCTCCCGGAAGTATGGAGTGCCGAGAGAATACACCATTCTGGAGGTCACGGAAAGTGCATTCGTCAGGAATGCAGATAAAGTTGATCCGTATATCAGGCAGTTTCATCGTCTGGGGTACAGGGTGTGGATGGATGACTTCGGATCCGGATATTCATCGCTGGGTGTTTTAAAGAAGTATTCCTTTGATGAGCTGAAGCTTGACATATCCTTCCTTCAGGATTTTGACGAAAAGTCCAGACAGATCGTTACGTCCATCGTGAGGATGGCAAAGGTACTGAATCTTTCTACGCTTGCAGAGGGTGTTGAGACAGAAGAGCAGTATCTCTTCCTGAAAGAAATCGGATGTGAAAAGATTCAGGGCTATTATTTCGCGAAGCCTATGCCACTCAGAGAATTGGCTCCTTACTGCCAGCGCAAAGGACTCACAGCGGAACCGTCAATGTGGAGAACCTATCTGTCCAGGCTGAGCCACATCGACTATCAGACGGATAAAACGCTCTGTGTGGTGGATGATGATGGTATCCGGATGAACATTCTCTTTGCCAACCAGGCTTACAGGGAGGTGTTAAGAAGGGATCATGTGCGTGACCTGAAAGACTGGGAGCGTAAGATCAACACACCGGGGGATCCGATTCATCTTTTCCACAGACAGTATGCCGATCAGCAGCTGAGGAAGCTGAAAGGACCGCAGACCACGGCGTACCCTTCCGGGGATCATTATATGCAGCTCACTGGTTCTGTGGAAGCCGTACAGGATGACCATTATCTTTATGTAATGCAAATCCAGTATGTGGAGATAAACGTCATAGATTTCCAGCAGACCAGGATGGAGACGATGAGCGACCTGTATTATATGTGCAACGATATCGCCATCTATGACCTGGAGCAAGACACAGTTCAGGGCGTAAAATCCTCCTTGTCGGATCAGCCGATGGGAGAGGGAACTGAGCTGAAGGATATGTCTTCGGTGATCAATGCCTGGAAGATGAATTACTGCTATCTTCCGGATCGGGAACGGCTTGCGGAATTTCTTGATGTCTCTACGATGAAATCCCGTCTGGAGCAGAATGAGAATCATGCTCTCACAGGCATGTTCCGGAGCATGACGGCATCCGGAGAGTACCGATGGCTCCTCCATATCATCACACCGATGCAGCGGTCAGATTTCAGCAAGGCGCTTCATGTTACGGTCAATACCGGATTACAGGAATCGGATTTGAAAAAGATCGCGCTTTCGCTGACCGATGGTGCGTCTGAAAAGACGGGTACAGAGATGACAGGCGAGGTTCTCTGGAAAAATCTGGCGATGAATGCAGAACGTATGTATTTCTGGAAGGATGAAAAGAGAAGATTCGTCGGGGCAAGCAATCGTTTTCTCCAGTATTTCGGCTTCCAGTCGGAGAAGGAACTCATCGGAAAGACGGACGAGGATGTAGGGTGGCATATCAATCCGGATCCTTTCAAAAAGGACGAGGAGGAAGTCTTAAGCTCCGGGAAAAAGCTCTATCTGAGAAACGGATCGTGCATTATCAATGGTACGAACCGGTACATCACTACCAGCAAGATTCCGGTGTATCGAGATGGAAAAATTATAGGACTTCTGGGGACAATTGTCGACACAGAGGAGGCGCAGCGGCTCTTTGAAAAGGGAAACAAGTGTTCCTCCACAGACCCTGTCACCGGTCTGGCCAATGCGCGTGGCATTTCGGACGGTGTTTATTCCTATCTTCTCGAGCGCTGGCGCACAGGATCGGATTTTGCCATGATCGAGGTATATGTTCCGGAATACGGGGAAGTTGTAAAGCTCTATGGAGACAGTTCCGGAGACCGCCTTCTGGCGGTAATCGGTACAGCCCTGAAAAACTGCGGAGGAAAGAGCTGCGTAGCCGGGAGAGTCCAGGAGAGTCACTTCTGTATGCTGATGAAGTTCAGCAGGAAAGAAGACGTACGGAACGTTGCCCGGAAAATCCGGACAGCCATAGAGACTGTGAGGAAAGCTGGGCAGTGGAGTGGAAACTGCAGTGCCATGATCAAGGTTTCCTATACGGACGATTTCAGCAGAGACCGGAGTTCCTATCTGAGCGTCCTGTCCAGCACCATCCTGAACAGCAGGGATTGTGAAGAATTCTGAAGGGATGGTTCTGCATAAGGGACGTCCATCGTATTTTCATGGAGAGATAGACAGGTCAGAAGAGAAAGGATCAGCATGAGCGTACCAGGCTGGATCATGTTAAATATATATGTGGCAATTATTGCGGTTATGCTTTTGAGCATAACGGTAAGCGGCGGAGCCTATACCCGTCAGGATCGGAGCTTTGTTTTCATACTTTCCGTTATTCTGGTTCTGCTGACTGCTGATTCCCTCAGCAAGCTGTATCTGCCAGGTCCTGTCGGCCTCTGGGTGAAAAGGGCGGGAACCTATCTTATCTTTTCAGGCGATCCAGTCGGCTATCTGGCATCCCTGATCTATATCGATTCCTGGACTTCAGGCAGGAAAGACCGCGCAGAAAGGTTCCTGTACGGCATGGTCTACGGTTATGTATTCCTGAACCTGACGCTGGTAACCGTGAGTGCTCTTTTCGATTTGAGATGGTTTTACGATTATCACGGTTATATGTATTCACGCGGCAGCTTGTTTGTTGCCCGGGGCGTGCTGAACATGGGCTTCTGCGCCATTATTTCTCTGTACATCTTCCTTCGCAGATCCCAGATCCGTACGAATTATAAGGTTGTCGTGGTCTTTTTTCCATTGATCATTCTGGCTTCCGGATTTCTGCAGGTATTCGTCGGTGGAGCATCCTATGAGTATGCCGGGTCTGTGCTTGCATGTCTTTTACTGTTTCTGAAGGTGCAGGCGCATAACATCGACGATGACTATCTGACTGGTCTTCTGAATCGAAGGGGATTTGTGCGCGAGCTGGAATATCAGTGCAGCCATTATCATCAGGATCATCCCTTTCTTGTCTATCTGATTGACCTGGATTTCTTTAAGCAGATTAATGATATCAGCGGACATCAGACGGGGGATGAAGCTCTGATCAGGCTTTCCGGACTTCTTCGGGACACCTTCGGAAGGAATGCCAAAATCGGACGCTATGGAGGAGATGAGTTTGTCATCCTTTCATTTGATCATGACACGCAGCAGGCAGAGAAGAGGCTGGAAGAATTGAGAAATCGGTGCGACGATTTCAACCATCAAGGTGCACGCACCTACAGGCTCTCCTTTTCGGCAGGGTATGCCTTCTATTCTCCTGAGATCTATCCCGAGATCGAGCAGTTTTTCCACCACATCGATCATCTGATGTATCGGGAGAAAGAATCTCACCATGCTCTGCGCGTTGCAGAAAAGCACCAGACAGAAGAATACAGTGTACCATAAAGCACATGTATATAGGAATTGGGAAACATTGCACAGGAGGGCAGGGTTCTCATCATGACTTCATTACCGATTATCATCTCTGACTTAATATGCGTTTCAATTGTTTTTTATGTGTGGGCAAGAATGTATCTGGAGCCTGTACTGGAGCGGCGGGCGGTTCTGCAGCTTCGGAATATCGGCATGACACTGATCTTCACGGTTGTCCTGGACCATATCTGGGAGTACTTTTATGAGCGCTCCGATTTTTCTTCAGCATCTCTCCAGCTTCTTCATTCGATTGCCAGTGTGGAATTTCTATGCGTGCCGGTATCGTTTTTCTTCCTTCTGATGTATCACCGGGAAAGCTGGGACTTTCTGGACAGTATAGAGCTTGGGGCAGATCTTTCACTTTTTACGGTGCTTCTTGTGAATATCTGGTTCCCGGTCTACTTCTCTCTGGATGAGTATGAAGGTGTCAGGATGGGGCCGATTGCAGCCGTATATGATATTGGTGCGATCATCCTGTTCGGATCAATCATGATCCATGATTTTGTAACACATGAGCATCTGGATTTTGAGAATGGCATTCTGATCTTCTTCACGCTGCTCATCGCTTCGCTGGGAACAATTGGCGTTTTCTTTTATGGAGATGTCCTGTCACTTTGGGAATGCTATTCGATTGTCTATCTGTTCTTTTTCCTCGCTCTGAGGCGGCTGTATGACAAGACAGATCAGGTGACCGGTATTCCGAACAGGAATGCCTTTACAGAAGTTTTTTTTCGCGGGAGGAGGAAGCCCCGCATACTTGTCTCCTTCGATCTGAATCATCTGAAGGTTTTTAATGACTCAAACGGACATCCCATCGGAGACCAGTATCTACGGGCATTCGCGCAGACGGCGCAAAGAAAGCTGGCCACCTATGGAAAACTTTACCGTGTCGGCGGCGACGAATTCTGTCTGGTGTCCTTTTCAAAGCCTGATGGTTTGAAAGAAGTTCTGGAGAATCTGCATGATCAGGAAAAGTGTGATCCGGAATTTGGAGACTTTCCTCTTGATTTCGCGTACGGAATGGCTGCCCGAAAAGCCGGCGAAGCAGACGAAGAGCTCTATGACCGGGCGGATGAAGAGATGTATGCATACAAGCACAGAACAGAATCCCCTGTTCTGGACCCTTATATAAATAAGTCATCCTGAATCGGCAAACGATGTGTGTCCGATGACATCGGGAAACAAATCCGATGATCCGGTTCAGACTGCAGTTTTGGACAGATCCATCCGGATGACTGCATGGGAAGTGTGTGGCTGCAGAAGAAAAATCCAGTACATAAAAGTACAAATATGGAAATGTACTTTGTGATATAATGACGCCATTCCGTTGTATCTGTATGTTTTGGGCGAAAATATGTGGAAAACATCTTTCTTTATTCCAACCAACATCATATTCGTTATCCTGCTGTTATACAGTTTCCGGATGAAAACTCTGCCGGTCAAAGCGATGCTGTCTCTGAAGTGGTATATCTTTCTGAGTCTGTTTGCCGTGATCCTCAAGTGGACTGTGGACGTGAAAGACAATCATGGTGATTTTGCCGTTTATCCGGCATGTTATACAAGGATATTCATCACCATCGCCAGCATCCTGTTTTTTCTCGCGAATGCCTTTCTTGTCAGTTTTGTGCAGGATCTTGCATCAGAAGTACAAAAAAGCTTTTCTGTTCTCCACAAGGGGTACAGGCTCTTTACTGTCTTCTGCATTCTGATTCCCCTGCTGCAATGCGGAACGGACAAGGTGTTTAACCTGAGCTGGGGAAGAATTGCGTTCGGGTCCTGGCATGTCATATATGCCATTCACCTGGTCGCGACGATGCTTGTCAGCCTGGCTGGCGCCTGGCAGATTCACCATACCAGCGCGGTTCATGCAAAAGGAGTCTTCCTGGCGATTTTCATTCAGGCATGTGGATTTATATTGAGCCTGTTCCAGCCTAAGTCTGACATGCTGAGCCTGTTTACAGCGCTTCAGATCCTCTGGCTGTTCCTGTTCTATGTCGAGCCGTACTTTCTCCCGGATGCCAGATCCGGTTTCTTCACGTTCTGGCAATGGAATTACCGGATGCATGAAGCTCTCACCTGGCCTTCCCGCCGGATGAACCGAAAGCTCACACTCATTTCATTTGAGGTGATCAATTACAACGAGAAACGGGCACAGTTCGGAGACCGGCAGATGCTCAAGGGCACGGAGCTGATCACCATGTGGGTGACCAACCATCTCCCGAATTCTTACATCTATTATCTGCATAATGGGCGCTTCGCGATGATTTTACACGGAGAACCGGATGAAGGAAGGATCGTGAGTCAGATCCGTAACCGGTTTCAGATGCCCTGGACGGATGAGCACGAGAACGTCAATCTGTACCTGACTGCAGCCTTTGTGACGGCCAGGCTGGACAGCCTGCCGGTCAGGAACGAGGAGGACCTCAATGGTCTGATTTCCACAGGCTTTCAGCTTGCAGAGAACAGTCCGGATTGCACTGCAGTACTGAATCAGGATGTGTTTGATACATTCAGTCACCAGAAACAGGTTCATGACCGGCTGATTGATGCGCTCCGCCATGACGGTCTGGAGATGTTTCTGCAGCCGATTGTCTGCTCCGCGACAGAGAATATGATCGGTGCGGAGGCTCTTGTCCGTCTGCCGGATAGACACGGCGGTTACTATTATCCGGATGAGTATATAGAGTTTGCGGAAAAGAACGGTCTCATCTCAGATCTGGGGCAGCAGATGTTTCGCAAGGCCCTTCAGTTTCTGAATCGGCCGGACATTCGTGAGAGTTCTCTTCAGTGGATATGCGTGAATCTGTCTCCGATTCAGTTTCTTGATGGAGATCTTGTCAGGGAATACAATCAGATCCTGAGAGAATATGATTTGCCGCCCTCAAAAATCCGTCTGGAGATCACCGAGGAGGCGTTCGTCATTCCGGAGATCTTCAGAAAGCAGATGCAGGCGCTGGTTCATGCTGACTTCCAGCTCGTCCTGGATGATTTCGGAAGCCGAAATTCCAGCATTCTAAGACTGCAGCGGAGCAATTTTGTCTGTGTGAAGATCGACAAGAGTCTTGTCTGGGAAGACTACAAGAAAGAGGGAGGCGTTCTCTCAGCGACCATGCAGATGCTGCAGTATCTGCATATTCCGGTGACAGCAGAAGGGATTGAGACGAAGGAAATGGCGGACAGGCTTCGCGCTTTGGGGTGCACATACTTTCAAGGGTATCTGTATTCCCGACCTATTCCAAAGGAAGAATTTGTCCATAAGTACTTACAGAAGCCCGAAACTGGAAACTAATCACAATGGCAAGGATCGTGAAGAACGCTGACGGGCTTTCCCACTGACAGAGATTCCGCCATTAACTCTGCTGCAGCACCTCTGCTTCAGCTGTTGAGCGTTGCCTTCCAGCTGGCAGTCAGTTCCAGCGCACAGGTGTCCAGATTTGCAATGCCGTATGCATATTTATCTGCTTCATCCCGGAAGGCTGTGATGACATCTGCATTCTCAATGGATGGAACCATTGTTTCAAAATGCTTCAGGTTGCGAAACACGTAATCTCCGGCTTCCGCATCGTAGCTATTCAGCGTACCGCTATGCTTGAGGATCCTGCGGGCCTTGGCACTGACGGGAATTCCTTTCTCCGTGCCTTGGAGGAGAACCATATCCTTGTTATCGACCAGAAAATTCAACAGTTTTGCAGCTTCCTTCGGGTGGCTGGTGTGGTTGCTGATTGCGTACATCGTGGCTGGTTTTACATACCATCCGTAAAGGGCGTCGTGTTCGGAGATACGGGGAGGGCTGGCAAGAACCGGTGATGCACCGTTGGCCTGCAGCTGTGTACAGTAGTTATCGGCATCACTTGCCCAGATACCAACGCCCGCGCAAGTTCCGTTACTGAAATCCGTGTCGTTACTTTTGCCGCCCGTGCAAATCACTTGCCCGTCAAAGAGTTTCTTGTAAAATTTCAGCAGTTTTCCTGCCGCATCGGTTCCGCCAGTGTACTTTCCGTCCTGATCGAAAAGCGTCTGCCCTGTTTCCTGTTCATAGTGAGCGACAACAAAGAGAAAAAGATGTTTGTCACTCAGATGAAGCGGATAGCGGCCATCCTTCTGCATGACAGATGCTGCAGCAAACAGATCATCCCAGGTCTCAGGAACTTTCAAACCGTATTGATCCAGCATATCCTGATTGTAGTAGAAGACCACGGCGTTATAGGCAATCGGGACGGCATTCAGCACGCCGCCGGACATGCCATAACTCAGATCCTTTTTACTGTAGGCACTCAGATCGATGATATCGGAAAGCTTGTCCAGATCATAATAGCCTAAGCCATCGGCAGAGTACTCCCGGATCCAGTTAAAATTAATCTGCATGACATCAGGCTCCTTGCCTGAGAGCATGTACACGCGGTTGCGCCGTTCATAGCCGTTCCATACGCTGTATGAACAGTTCACCTCGACGTTCGGATGCTTTTTCTCAAACAGATCGACGCCCGCCAGGGTATACAGGTGTCTGTCGTCATTGCCCCACCAGCCGAAGGTGATGATGGTATTCTTCTTTGTGTCTGTGACGACGGTATGGGTTCCTGGTTTGTAGACAACAAAATAATAGTTAATGCCGAAGAAAATCAAGAGCAGTAAGATGCCGATGATAAAACGGCCTGCATTGTTTTTCTTCCTTGTTTTTTTCTTTCCTGACCTGATCATGACGCGCTGCTTTCCTTGTCATCAAAATGATCCTGGCTTTTTCCATTTTGCTTTCCTCTGTAGAGAAGCGTATCAGCCCTGCTGAAAACGGTGGAAAAATCCCTGTCGTTTTCGTGCACAATCGCAGTGCCACTGCAGAAGGAGAGGTTGTCGGCGGAATAATCTCTGCCAAGGCTCTCAGTGAAACGGTTCCGCAATGCCTTGATGTAAGTTTGAAGCTCTTTTCTGGCCCCTTCTTCATCCGCAATCTCCATGCAGCCGAAAACGCCGAACTCATCGCCGCCGAGCCTTCCAAGTATGAATTCTGACCCGAATGTGTCAGATAGGAGCCTCGAGAAACGGCGGAGAACGTCGTCGCCTTCCAGGTGGCCGTGATGGTCATTGATCGACTTGAAATGATCCATATCAAAGATGGAGAAACTCATCGTTCTGCCTTCAGGCTTTTCTTTCATAAAGGAATCTGCCATATGGTGAAATTCTTCACGATTGTACAGACCGGTCATGCGGTCGTGCTGTGCCTCTTCCTGCAGTGTATCAACATAATTGTTGGCGGTTATATTCATCCGGCTTGTTTCGAATACGCCGAAGATGAGGATGACGGCCACGACAGCCAGGATGACGAATATAGTACTCTCCATGAAACGGGTGTTGTCCTGAATAATCAGGCTCGCCGGTACCGTGCAGATAACACGCCATCCATTGCTGCATTCATCGGTTGTGATCAGCACCGTGTCCGCCATCACGCTGCCGTTCCTGAGGCTGCCAAGGTGTGAAACTGTAGACGCCGGAAGCTCTGAGCCGATTTTTCCGCCATCGTTGGAATAGAGGACCAGGTTGTCGCTGTTGACCAGAGACACCTCCATCCCATTCAGCTGTTCCGGGATCTGAAAGACTCCTTTCAGTTCACGGGAGTAGAAGGAGATCAGGATGATACCATGGCCGTTGTACTGTTCGAAGTAGTAGATGTGTTCAGTATCGCCGTTCAGTCCGAAAACCCAGGCATCGCGGTCACCTTCCTGTTCCAGAATCTTGCTGAAGGCATCATACATCCCGCCGTTCGCGTACATGTCCTTTGTGACCTTCGAGAGCGAGCCGATGACGTCGTCATTGCTGTAGATGACGGCAAAATCGGCGTAATTGTCCAGAAGACCCAGATCTGTGATGTTGTCGTTGATCTGATTGGATATCTGGAGCTTCGTATAGGCGTCAACGCTTTCATCTGAAGGGTCATAGGTATAACTGGTACTGTCGGAAAAAAGCAGTGCGGAGGCCTTTTCAACTTTGGTCAGATAAGAATCGATGTTCAGTTCCATCTGGCGGTTACTCGCGCTGACAAGACTTGCCGCGTTCTCCCGCATGAATATATTGGATCTTCCAGTGAGAAGGACAATGATATACAGCGTGATCACCAGGATCAGCGATGCGAAAAGGATGATAGTACGCAGCTGTATTTTTTTGAATTCGTTACCCATTTTTGAAAAGCAGAATCGTTCATAAAGGTTATCTGTTGAATATTACATCTAAATAAAATCAGACTATCACTCCATTATACATGTGTCAATTTTTTTGCTCTATTTAATCCTTTTCGCTTGCTCTCTCTCATTCTCAGAAAGCCTTCGATGGTGTACAATATGGGCGTTATGGCATAGGTTAGCACCCTTGACGAAGGACTGCAGGATATGAAGACACATGGTATGGATCAATATATTGTCTCTCACTTGGATGAGGCGCTTGAAAAAGGGTGGATCGTGCCTTTTTTTCAACCGATTGTCCGCACTATAACGAACAGTTTTGCCGGGGCTGAGGCACTTGCCCGCTGGATGGATCCGGAATACGGATGCCTGATGCCGGATATTTTTGTACCGGTACTGGAAAAAACCGGTCTGATCTACAGGATTGACTGTTTCATCCTGGAAGAAGCGGTAAAGGTGCAGCGGCAGCGGATCGATGCCGGTCTGCCCGTCGGACCCATTTCGGTCAATCTGTCACGACAGGATTTCGATAAGGTTGACATGGTTTCGTATGCGCAGGAGCTGACAGACAGGTATGGCATCCGCAAGGATCTGATTGCACTGGAGCTGACCGAAAGTCTGCTTGTCCAGGATAAGGATAAGATGACAACGGTCGTAAGGAAGCTCCGGTCGCCAGGCTTCCCGGTCTGGATGGATGATTTCGGGAGCGGGTACTCTTCCTTGATCTTTCTCAATGATTACACGCTGGATTTGATCAAGCTGGACATGGGTTTTCTGAAGTCGTTCACGAATACTTCGATGGAGATTATGCGAAGCACTGTCAGTATGGCCAAGAATCTCGGAATCCGTACATTGGCAGAAGGCGTGGAGACAGGGGAACATGTTCGCTTCCTGAAAGAAATCGGCTGCGACATGATGCAGGGCTATTATTTTTCAAGACCGCTCTCAAGGCGGGATATGGACAGCTACGTGCAGAGCATGAGCATGTCGGCGGAGCCGATTGAATGGAAGACGTTCTATGACCAGGCGGATACCTTCGTCGTGAACAGTGACACGCCCCGGGCAGTCATGGAGTATGACATCACACAGGATCATATTCATTATCTGTTCATTAACCGCAATGAGAAGGAGCAGCTGCGCGGCATCGGCCGCATGCACAGAGAGGATTCGGAATTTATCCTGAATCTCCGGAACAATCCGCTGCATGTCAGGTTGTTGGATTTTTATCAACATGCCATTCAGACCGGAGAGACGGTTACGATGTATGTTTCGGACAATTCCTGCTTTCTTCGCTTTATCGGGAGGATGATCGTGAAGCAGGGGGACCGGTGTGTATTCCTGATGTCGATCACCAACGTCACGGATGACCGGACGCAGAAGATCGGAGAGGTGCTGAACAAGTCGATCTCCGATATTATACTGTTGTTCGATGATGTGCACGTCCTGAATCCGGAGCAGGATACAGCGGACAACCTGATCAACAATTTCGGTATCGAGGGAGGCTTTGCGAACCACGACAAGCTTCGCAGAGGTCTTCGTCATTTCTGCCAACATATGATTTATCCGGAAGACCGGGATCGCTACCGGGCTTTTGCGGATCCCGATACGATGATTGACCGTATACGCCAGACTTCAGATGGCGTTCAGCGCGACTATTTCCGGGTCCTTCTTCCGGCAGAAGATGGGGAGAAGAACTATGTCTGGAAAGAGTTCAATCTTCTGATCATACCCGGATCGGAGAATAAGAGAGTGCTTTCCTGCATTAAAAACGCTGAACCAACTTACGATCTTCCATGGTTTCAGCCGGATATGCGATCTGCGCCGACCCCTCTGAATCAATCAAATTGATCAGGAACTTGAAGGAACGGGCTGATGCGGCGTTGTATGCGGATAAGAAACTCCAGGAAGCATGAAGGAGCCATCCTTTGCAGGGCATGATCATAAAAAATAACAAGGAGAACCGCATTATGGATGCTTCTGAAAATATAAAGGAGATTTCTGAACGTCTGAAAACGATTACAGATTCGGACACTTACCTGTCAAAGGATGATCCCCGACTGAAAGACGACTTTTATTATAGTATTCTCTATTTCGGGCTGGCAGCAGGACTCCTGCTTTGTATGCTTTCTTTTATCGGGGCGCTCGGCACAAGAGAGCTGTCATCAGGGGGATTCATCTTTCCGGGAGTCAACGGGACGCTTGTATACATCCTCATATTTTGTGTCAATTTTGTCTTTGTCTTGTTGTTTCACTTGGAGATCAGGCACTTCCGGATGAAGACAGATCGGAGACAAGGGGCAATATTCAGCTGTTTTGCAGGCATCAATATGGTTCTTGCCAGCCTGACTTTTTTTACCACCCAGAGGGGAAGCAGTTTTTTCTTTGAATACATCCTCGTTACTGTGATCACTTATCTGGTGCCGAATTCAGAGGTTCTCCCATTCGTATTCAAGACCCTCGTGAACATCCTTTCCATGGCAGTTGTCCTGGATGTTGTTCATCACCAGTTAGCCTGGCAGGATCTGGTCGATACGGTTCTGCTTTATATCATCTGCGGCCTTGTCAACTGGGTATGGTGGCGCATCTTTTACCGCTCGGAGGCGATCAAGTACTCCATCAGCGACCAGAGAAACCGGTTCTATGAAAAGAGCCGGACGGATGAATTGACCGGACTCCTCAACCGCTCTGCATTGAGAGAGGATTTTACGAAGTATCTGGATCAGCGGATCTGTGTTGCGCTGATCGATCTGGACTCTTTTAAAAAATATAATGATACCTATGGCCATGCCTATGGGGATCGTGTACTGAAGCAGGACAGTGCAAGCCTGATGGCGATTTTCCATGACGGGGAAGACCAGTGTTATCGGTATGGAGGGGATGAACTTCTGGTTCTGTCCCTGTGTCATGACTCCACGCTGTTTTACCGGAAGCTGTCGGAATTTCAGAGCGCATGCGAAGAAGGACAGGATGGGATCAAGGCCTCTGTCAGTATCGGGTACTATTGCGGGACGGCACATTCGGAAAAAGAGCTCCGGATACTGCTTAAAATCGCGGACAGCTATCTGTACCGTGCAAAGGGAGAGGGAAAAGGCAGGATAGCAGGCAACCTTTCTCCTGCGGAAAAGGAAGCGGTTCAGCTGATGGCAGAGCAGATGTCTGTTCAGGATACCCTCCGGAGCCTGGATGGGGCTGCTGAACTGTTTGACCACAATGGCCTTCCTGCGAAGGACTGGAGTATTGCCTATCTGAATATCAACCAGTATGCTGAACTGATTGATGAAGTCGGATACCAGGATGGCCGGAATGTGCTGGAGAAAATCAGCCGGATCATTCTGAACTATTTTCCAGGTGCGTCTCTCATCAACCGGGAGGTGGATCATTTTGTGCTGTACTCCACCGTCCCGGAAAAAGAATTTGAACATCGAATCCGGAATATACAGTCGGAAGCCTCAAGGGTAGAGACCAAGCGCAGGCTGATTCTTCGGGCAGGCATCTTTCATCATCACGCATCCGATGCGCCGATGGAATTTCTTGCAGGGATGTATAATGCAAAGTATGCATCTGATGCAGCAGATGATGTCACCAGAGGCAGTCAGTACTTCTGCATCTATGATGCGGAGATGAACCAGGAAAGAACCAAGGAATCATATGTCCATCATCACTTTCTTTCTGCTTTGAAACAGGGCTGTTTTGTTCCCTTCTATCAGCCGATCGTCGGATCGATGAGCGGGACGACCTGCGGATTTGAGGCGCTGAGCCGTTGGATCGACCCGGAAAAGGGACTCATTCCGCCCGGAGATTATATTCCGTATCTGGAAAAGATGAATGAAGTTTACCGGCTGGACCTCTGCCTGCTGGAGCAGGTCTGCAGAGATCTTGAAGCGAATAAAGACCACTTTCCGGAGAAACTGTTTGTCAATGTGAATCTGTCCCAGGTTGATTTTCAACTTGTCAATATACCGGAGGAGGTTGACAAAATCGTCTCCCGCTATCAGATTTCAAAAAACCAGATTCAGTTTGAAATCACGGAATCTGCTTTCGCAGACCAGGGACTCCTTCAGGATGCAGTCAGAAACCTGCGGACTCTGGGTTACGGTGTGTGGATGGATGATTTCGGGGTAGGCGAATCTTCCCTTTCATCCTTCCGGAATTACGATGTACAGGGAGTCAAGCTGGATCAGTCATTCTTTGCGGATTTTTCAAATCAGAAGACCCGTATTATTATCCGGAGTATTGTGGATCTCAGTCACGAGACAAACAGTATGATGATCGCGGAAGGGATCGAAACCTGGGAACAGCTCTGGTATGCGCGGCAGTG
Source organism: Porcincola sp. LCP21S3_C12 (assembly GCF_052118625.1). Lineage (NCBI taxonomy): Bacteria > Bacillati > Bacillota > Clostridia > Lachnospirales > Lachnospiraceae > Porcincola > Porcincola sp. LCP21S3_C12. The sequence continues at coordinate 54,374 of NZ_JBQKGW010000001.1, forward strand.
GGGCGTGAATTATATCCAGGGCTTCTACTTCAGCAAGCCGCTGCCGCTGAAGGAACTGCTGGCCAGTTCCTTTATCCGGAATCTGACGGATGACAGTACGGATCAGTTCTATCAGGCTGCGGCAGAAGTCAACCTTACGGATGTATATTCCAGGCATTATATCTCAAAAATGGGCGAGGCCATACGGATCTTCGGTGCGGTACTTGAGTGGACGCCGGACGGGAGGACGCTTTTTCTCCGGATGAATGATGAGATGCAGCAACTGGTTCGGGATTCTGTTGTGATCGAGGGGACAGACTGTGTCCTGAAGAAGAATTCCATCCTGACGGACGTGATCCGGAACGCGGTAGAACGGATCAGGAGCGGAGAGAAGGTATACGATTTTCAGGCGGAACTGAACCGGCAGAAACTTCACGGCCAGCTGTCCTGTTTGTCGGAAGACACGGAGCACGGAAGGCTTTCTTATGTACTGTATCTGGTAAACTTTGTTCTTAAGATGGCTTGAGAAGTATATTCAGATGGCAGATCAGGATATGTGCAGGTGGAAGAGCATCCACCATGCGTCCCGATAGCTGCAGAAGGAGGATGTGATGAAATATCATTCGACAGCAATCATTCTTTTGGCTGGGACGATTGCCTTCTCCTGGATGTGGAAAAGTCCAGAGAAAATCGTATGGGCGGACGCGGTTGAGACACCCTATGCCATCCATGGAAAACTCTCGGTAAACGGAACAGATCTGGTGGATCAGCAGGGGAATCTTTTCCAGCTGAAGGGGGTCAGCACACACGGTATTGCCTGGTTTCCCCAGTATGTCAATGAGGGGGCATTCCGGACGCTGCGGGACGACTGGAATGCCAACCTGGTTCGTCTGGCCGTGTACACGGATGAAAGTGGCGGCTATTGCACCGACGGAGACCGGACAAAGCTGGAGGAGACGATTGACACCGGCGTGAAGGCTGCGGCCGATCTTGGAATGTATGTGATCATTGACTGGCATGTCCTTCACGATCTGACTCCCCTGAAATATGAGGATCAGGCACTGGATTTTTTCAGCCGGATGTCGGAGAAGTATCAGGACAACGGACGGGTTCTCTACGAGATCTGCAATGAGCCGAACGGCGGAACAACCTGGGCGGAGATCAAGCAATACGCTGAGAAAGTAATTCCGGTCATCCGGGAGCACGCACCTGATGCTGTAATTCTGGTCGGTACGCCAAACTGGAGCCAGGATGTTGATCAGGCAGCGGAGGACCCGATCACGGAGGGCGGCAATCTCATGTATGATCTCCACTTCTACGCAGCAACGCATAAGGATGACCTCCGCCAGAAGCTTGTGGAGGCACATCAGGCAGGAACGCCGGTCTTTATCTCAGAGTTCAGCATCTGTGATGCGTCCGGCAATGGCTCCATCGACCTTGACTCTGCGCAGAAGTGGGAGGATCTGATCCAGGCATATCATCTGAGCTACGCTGGCTGGAGCCTCTGCAATAAGAACGAGGCGGCTTCCCTGCTGAAACCGGATGTTACAGAAGCAAATGGCGGATGGACAGACAAGGACCTGTCAGAGACCGGGATGTGGCTGAAGAAGATGATGACAGACTGAACGTACTGGATGAAAAAATATGTCCATCGATACATACGGAAATCTGAAATGAGAGACTAAAACACAAAATCCACAGGCTCATCTGGTCATGCGATCAGCTGCTGCGCGCTGATCGCGGCAGCAGCAGCCTGATTCTGGAGGGAAATGATGTTATCACCGGAGCACCGCTATATGGTGTTCCGGTTTTTATGGTATTTATCAGACGTGATCATTCTACTCCGTCATCCGGAAGGGGCGAAACATCGTTTTGATAAACTTTCCGGAAGAAGATCAGTGACAGAATGAAGGAAGCGATTTCCGCAATGAAGAAGCACCACCAGACGTTGTTGACGTTTCCGGTCTTTGCGAGAAGCCACGCGGACGGGATCAGGATGACAAGCTGCCTTCCAAGGGAGACAAAGAGAGAATAGAAGCTCTTTGAAAATGCCTGGAAGATGGAGCTCATAACGATACCCATAGCCGCTATCGGGAAATGGATGGCGATCGTCCGAAGCGCGACAACACCCATTTGTTTCATTTCCGGAGAAGCGCTGAAAAGATCGAGAAGTCTGTCGGGAATCACCTCGAAGGTGGCAGTTCCGCAGAGCATCACGCAGATCGCAAGCAGCATGGCAAATTTAAGGGCTTTGTTGATTCTCCGTTTGTGCTTGGCTCCGTAGTTGAAAGCCAGAATCGGGATCAGGCCGTTGTTAAGACCGAATACCGGCATGAAGAAGAAGCTCTGAAGTTTAAAATACACACCGAAAACAGCCGTCGCGGTTGTCGAGAAGGCGATCAGGATCAGATCCATCAGGTAGGTCATGACGGAACCGATGCTCATCATCAGGATCGACGGTACGCCGACAAAATAGATTCTGCCGATGATTTTTATATCCGGATGAAGAATAGCACCGGCGCTGATATGGATCTCGCGGTTTAATTTCAGGTTCATCAGAAAGCCAAGGACCGATGCGACGGTCTGACCGATGACCGTTGCGTATGCAGCACCGGCCACTCCGAGTTTCGGGCAGCCCAGCAGGCCGAAGATCATAACCGGATCAAGGAAAATATTGATGATCGCACCTGTAAGCTGCGAAATCATGCTCAACATGGTTCTTCCGGTGGACTGCATCAGCCGCTCAAAGGTGACCTGCATGAAGAGTCCGAAGGAGAGCGTCATCACAATACCGAGATAGGCATCGCCGTATTGAATAATATCCGCGGAGGATGTCTGACTCCTGATAAAGGGCCCCGTGATTGTCAGTCCGAGAATTGTGGAGACGACAAAGCTGAGGAAGGCCAGAAAGATGCCGTTGTTCGCCGCCTTGTCTGATTTGTCAAATTCTCTGGCACCGAGCGCCCGGGACAGCAGAGCGTTGATGCCGACGCCGGTGCCGGCCCCTACAGAGATCATGAGATTCTGCATGGGGAAAGCAAGCGTAACCGCTGTCAGTGCATTCTCGCTGATCTTCGCGACAAAGACGGAATCCACGATGTTGTAGAGAGCCTGCACCAGCATGGAAATCATCATGGGAACGGACATGTTGACGATCAGCTTCCGGATGGGCATGACACCCATCTTATTGCCAGTTTGAACATTCATCGTTGTTTGTTCCATAATGAAAAGTACTCCCTCTTTCTTTTTATCGGCGATCCAGTTTATGATTGATGGCACGGTCTTTTATTTTAACACAGAATATATGGAATACCCAGATGTTATAAATGAATTGAGATTTTTCAATTGCAAAAAAGAAGCTGAGTTGTAATCCGAGACGCCAGTTTTTAAGAAGAGATTCTTGATTCGCATCTTGATAAGTATATATTTATGTATATACTTAAAGTAACAGGAGGTGATAGGTATGGTAGAAACAGCAAAAGTATTTACAAACGGAGGGAGCCAGGCAGTCAGGCTTCCGAAAGATTTCAGGTTTGATACGGATGAAGTGGATGTGAACCGCATTGGAAAAATTGTGATACTCGTCCCAAAAGAAAACAGATGGGCAGGCCTGCTCCAGTCGCTTGATATGTTCACGGACGATTTCATGAAAGATGGCCGCGGGGATCTTAAGACAGAGGAGAGGGAAACATTATGACAATCAGGTTCATGCTCGATACCAACATGGTGATTTATATCATCAGGCATAAACCAGAATCTGTCCTCGAACACTTTCAGCAGTATGACCCGGCAGAGTTCTGTATCTCGGCGATCACGCTTGCAGAGATGCAGTATGGGGTCAACAAGAGCAGCAAACCGGAGAAAAACCAGCTGGCACTTGCCTCGTTCCTGTCCAACATTGCTGTGCTGCCGTTTGAAGCCGGTGCGGCTGTGGAATATGGCGATATCCGGTCAGAGCTTGAAAAGAAAGGCACACCAATCGGCTCCAATGACATGCTGATCGCCGCACACGCGAGGGCATTGGATCTGACTGTGGTGACAAATAATACAAAAGAGTTTGCAAGAGTGTCAGGATTGAAGCTCGATAACTGGGCATAAGGAGCCTGTAACAGAATCGTAAGAAGCAAAGGATCTGTGGACAAATTAAGGAGATTGATTGTACGGCAGCAATATTCATGATCTCCTCTGTGTAGTGAGAGTTCTTCCGCATGAGGCTGTCAAAATAGGCATCATTAATAAAGATTGCGGGTCTGCTGCTCATCAGGCATGTGAGTCCAGGAAGAATGAATGTCAATAGGGAGGTGAGCGGTGAATGAGGAGGAAGACAGCTCGTGGAGAAGAAAAGAGCCATCCGGAAGAACCGGATGGCTGGAAGTGAAAGCGTACGATGCCAGGAGCTTCAGATGCCAGAGGCTTCATTGGATGAGCATGGCATCCCCGAATGAGAAGAAGCGATAGCGCTCCTGGACAGCGATTTTGTAAGCGTTCAGGATATTTTCCCTGCCGGCAAGGGTGGAGACAAGCATGATCAGTGTCGATTCCGGCAGGTGGAAGTTCGTGATCAGCGCATCCATCACCTTGAATTTGTAGCCGGGGTATATGAAGATTCCCGTGTCCATCTCTCCGGAGCGGACAGTTCCGTCATCCTGCGCCATGGACTCCAGGGTCCGGCAGGAAGTCGTTCCAACGGCGATGATCCGTCCGCCGTTTTTCTTCGTGTCATTGATCAGCTTTGCCGTGGCTTCGTTGATCATGCAGTGCTCGACATGCATGTGATGCTCTTCAATGTTGTCGACCTTGACGGGGCGGAAGGTGCCGAGCCCGACGTGCAGCGTAAGCTGCGCGATGCCGACGCCCTTGTCCTGGATTTCTTTCAGCAGCTCTTTCGTGAAATGAAGCCCGGCTGTCGGCGCGGCCGCGGATCCATCGAACTTTGCGTACACTGTATTGTAGTAGGAGCGATCCTGAAGCGTATGGGTAATGTAGGGCGGGAGCGGCATCTGCCCGAGCTTGTCCAGAATCTCCTCGAAGATGCCATCATAGCTGAACCGGATATAGCGGTTGCCGTCCTCGACAATGTCCACAACCTCGCCGGTCAGAAGACCATCCCCGAACGATATCTTCGTCCCGACCTTGCACTTTTTCCCAGGACGGACCAGCGTCTCCCAGGTTGACTCACGGTCTTTGAGCTGCCTGAGCAGAAGAACCTCGATGCTGGCACCTGTATCAGCCTTCGTTCCGATCAGCCGCGCGGGAATCACCTTTGTGTTGTTGATGACAAGGCAGTCGCCCGGATTCAGGTAGTTGATGACATCCCGGAAGATATGGTGCTCCACCTCGCCGGTTTTCTTGTCCAGAACCATCAGCCGGGAAGCGGCGCGGTCCGTGAGCGGATCCTGCGCAATCAGTTCCTTCGGAAGGTCATAGTAAAAATCACTTGTCTTCAGCTGCATATATTCTCCCTTCACGGGACTTTCGTCCCGGACATCCTTTCAAATCCATCGCCGGCACAGTGACAGGCCGCGCGAACAACGTCTCGTGAATTCAATGAAAAGGGACGTGTCGCCACGTCCCCTTTGATCTCAACCCCCAGAATGCCGGTGCCCCACTTTTTGACTCCCTAGCTCATAAGCCAAGGTGGGTAACCGCAGCCGTACTTCAGCCTTCCTCTGCAAGGAGGCCTGACATCCGCACGGCAATCATAGGGAACCCTTTCACGTCAATGTAGGTTCAAAAATAGATGGAACTGCCGCACACCCCAGGATAAGATTTCTGTGTTTGCTGTGTTTGTCTGAGAACATTATGGCACTGGCTTTTTGAGATGTCAACCATGTCGGCAGCATCCGGAAAATGATTCTGGCGCAGATCAGCCGGGTGCTTTGCCCGGGCAGAGCGGGCGCTGGATCCGGCAAAGCGGTCTCTGAATCCCGGGCAGAGCGGCTTGATAATGCGGTTTCGACGTATTATCATGGACATACATTCGAAAGGGCGGAGCCCGCAGACAGAAGATGATCTGATAGTGAGAAGAGAACGGAGGCAGGAATGAAATTCGAGGAGATGCCGTACAGCCGCATCGACATGGAAGCTGTAAGAAAGGATTTTGCGGATCTGGAGAAGCGTTTTACGGAGGCGGACAGCGGAGAGAAGCAGTTTGCGGTCCATCAAGACTATTATAAGATAATCGGCCATATCATGACAGAATCGACACTGGCGGAGATCCGGCATGATATCGATATGACAGATGAATTTTATAAGGGAGAGCAGGATTTTTATGATGCCGTGATGCCGGACATCCAGAACCTGAACGTCCGTTATCAGAAGATGCTTTTCCATTCGAAGTTCAGACCGTACCTGGAGGAGAAGATCGGCAAGGTTGCGTTCAAGAACATCGAACTCGCGATGAAGTCGGTGGACGAGAAGATTCTGCCGCTGATGCAGGAGGAGAATAAGCTTCAGAGCGGATACAACCAGCTTCTTGCAACCGCGAAGATTGACTGGAATGGCGAGACCCTGAACCTTTCCCTGATGAACCCGTATCTGCACAGTCCGGACAAGGCAGTGCGCGTGGAGGCATGGAAGAAGTATTCCGCCTTTTTCTCTGCTCACAAGGAGGAACTGGACGACTTCTACGACAAGCTGGTAAAGTGCCGCACGAAACAGGCGGAACAGATGGGATATAAGAACTATCTCGGCCTCGGATACTGCCGCATGATGCGCAACTGCTACACACGGAGTGATATAGCAGAGTTCCGCAGGCAGGTGAAGCAGGATTTTGTCCCATTTGCGGAGCAGCTCCATGAAAGACGCAGACAGCGCCTCGGCCTCTCCAGCCTTCACTTTGAGGACGAGGGAGTCTACTTTCAGAACGGGAATCCGGCGCCGGTTGGTACACCGGAAGAGATCCTGGAAGCCGGACGGAAGATGTACCGTGAGCTGTCACCGGAGACCGGAAAGTTCATGGACTTCATGTGCGACAATCATCTGTTTGACGTAATCGGGCGCAGGACAAAGAAGACCGGAGGCTACATGACGTACCTGCCGGACTACAAGGCTCCATTCATCTTCGCGAACTTCAACGGAACCTCCGGAGATGCGGATGTCATCACGCATGAGTGCGGACATGCCTTCCAGGGCTGGCTTGTCGCCGATGATCCGATCCGGGAGCATGCGGATATCACGATGGAGACGGCTGAAACGCACTCCATGTCGATGGAATTCTTCACCGAGCCCTGGATGAATCTGTTCTTCGGAGCGCGCGCGAAGGACTATGTGGACATGCACTTTGAGGACAGCTGCTGCTTTATCCCGTACGGGACGATGGTCGACGAGTTCCAGGATATCATTTATGACGATCCGTCTCTTGACCCGAAGACCCGCAACGAGGTCTGGCGGGACCTGGAGCGGCAGTACAAGCCTCACCTGGATTATTCCGGGAATGACTACTATGAGCAGGGCGGCTTCTGGCAGAAGCAGCATCATATCTATGATTGTCCGCTGTACTACATCGACTACTGTATCGCTCAGACGGATGCACTTCAGTACAAGGTCTGGATGGACAGGGATTACAAGAGTGCCTGGAGCAGTTATCTGAAGCTGTGCAGGCTGTCCGCTTCGGATTTCTTCCCGGGGCTGGTGAAGGAAGCAGGGCTTGTGAACCCGTTTGAGGATGGATGCCTGAAGAGCGTTGTCAGACAGCTCGAAGACCGGATGAACCTGTGAGGTAGGATGTTGAAAAGAATTGCAGTTGTCACCGGGGCTTCCAGCGGCCTCGGAAGAGAGTATGTAAGGCTGCTGGATGAGCGCCTGGCCGCGCATCCGGAGGAGAAACTGGATGAGATTTGGGTGATCGCGCGCAGAAGGGACAGGCTGGAGGCCCTCCAGGGAGACGTCAGGATCCCGCTGAGGGTGGTCCCGCTTGATCTGACCAGTCCTTCATTCGAATCAGAAATCAGGCACCTTTACGAGGCGGAGAAGCCGGACATTGCTTTTCTGATCAATGCCGCCGGCTTTGGAAAAATCGGAAGCTATGCGGATATATCGGAGCGGGATGCCGGGCGCATGGTTGATCTGAACTGCAAGGCGCCCGTTCTCATGTGCCAGCTGTCCATTCCGTATATGCAGGAAGGCGCCAGGATTCTGAATGTCTGTTCAACGGCAGCTTTTTCGGCTTTTCAGTATTTCGGAATCTACTGTGCATCGAAGTCCTTTCTGTATCGGTATTCCAGGTCGCTGAGGGTGGAGCTGTTAAGCAGAAGAATCTCTGTGACCGCGGTCTGTCCGTACTGGATCAAGGATACAGAATTCATTCCGGTCGCACAGGAGGCGGATACGCATTCCTGTATCCGCCACTTTGTACTGGCATCCAGCCGCTCAACCGTCGCCAGATGGTCTATGGCAGACACCATGAACCGGTTTGCGGTGTCCACCCCGGGGCCGGTCTGCACGCTCCACAGGATCTTCGGCAAAATCATTCCGAATGAACTGATGGCCGGTATCTGGGCCCTGCTCCGGAGAATCTGAGCCGTAAGGCGCGGTCTGGGAGACACGGTCTGCAGGATGCGTCCTGCGAGATACGGCCTGCGGGATGCGGCTGGAACATAAGACAGGATCATCAGTATCCGGCAGATGTCCGGAACTGTATGATCGAATAAAACAGAATGATCGGATGAAGCAGGAAAGGAAGGCTCGTGTGAAAAAGGTACTTGTAGCGGGATCGGCGGTGGTGGATGTTGTCATCCATGTTGATCATCTGCCGAAAAGAGGGGAAGACATCAATGTATACGGGCAGGATATGTCGCTCGGAGGCTGTGCCTACAATGTATCGGACTGCCTGAGACACTTTGGTGTGCCGTTTATTCCATTTTATCCGATCGGAACAGGGGTGTATGGGGATTTCGTCCGGGCAAAGCTGAAGGATCGCGGCATTGTCTCAGCGGCCCCGTCTCCGGCGGAGGAGAATGGCTGCTGCTACTGTCTGGTGGAGCCGGACGGAGAGCGTACTTTTATCTGCTACCATGGGGCAGAGTACCGCTTTCAGCCGGGGTGGTTTGACCGGCTGGACGCTTCACAGATCGACACGGTCTATCTGTGCGGCCTGGAAGTCGAGGAGCCGACGGGAATCAACATGATCGAGTATCTGGAGCGTCATCCGGAATATACCATCTTCTTTGCGCCGAGCGCCCGGATCTGCAATATTCCGGAGGGAAAAATGAACAGGCTCCTGGCACTTCATCCGATTCTGCACCTCAACCTGGATGAGGCGTCAAGATTTACCGGAGCGGATACCCTGCATGAGGCAGGGAGCAGGCTGACCGATCAGACCGGAAACCTCGCCATCATCACGCTTGGATCGAAGGGCTGCTATCTGTCCTATCCGGATGGAAACTATGAACTGATTCCGGCTGTTCCGATTGCGGAAGAGCATGGAGGCGATGCGATCGGGGCGGGAGACAGCCACATCGGCAGTATCATTGCCCTTCGCAAGCTTGGCTTTTCCTTCGGGAAAGCGGTCAGGCTGGCAAACCGGGTCTCGGCCGAGGTGGTCTGCACAGACGGCGCCCTTCTGTCAGACGAACAGTTTGAACGGCTTCATCTGATTCAGACAGAGGGCGGCGTGACATCGGCAGGCTGAGAAAGAGAATCGGCAGACACAGGAAAGAGAATCGGCAGACACAGAGAAAGACCAGCCGGAAGATGCCCGGCTGGTCTTTCTTCTGCTTTATCCAGGAAGATGCATCGCCGCTTCAAGAGCGGGATTCTGCAAGTCTGATGTCAGACGACCTGGGATGCCTTGTTCTTGATCTTTCTGACATGTGCCTTCATCTTGATCACGGAGATGATAATCAGAACGATGATCGTGACGGCATAGGGGAGCATCATGACCAGGTCAACCGGCGCGTTGGTCAGCTGGAGCTGGTTGGCAATGGCATCGGACACGCCGAACACCATCGCGCACAGCATCGCGCCGATCGGGTTGCCGTGCACCATGGAGGATGCGCACAGACCGATGTATCCGCGCCCGGCAACCATATTCTTGGTGAATGCCGAGGTGTAGCCCATCGACATGAATACGCCGCCGATCCCGCCGAGCAGTCCGGAGATGGCCCAGGTCAGGAAATATGTCTTTGAGACGGAGATTCCGACCGATTCAGCCGCATTCGGATTCTCGCCGACCGCCCGGATATGGACACCGGTGCGGGATCTCTTGATGAAGATCATCAGGAGGATGGCGGCAAGAATGGCCCCGTAGGTCAGCAGATTCTGGTTATTGAGCATCCTTCCAATGACCGGGACGTTCTTTAAGAACGGAAGCGCAATCTTCGGAAGAGACTGGGACTTGATGGTCATGGCGGAAGTGGACTTGTCACCTGTCACCACATAGAGCATAAAGATGGTTCCGCCGCCCGAGGCGAGGTTGATCGCGATCTGTGCGAGCATGAGATCGGCCTTTCCCTTGACGGTCGCCAGGGCGATCAGAAGGCCTGTGACGACGCCCGCGCAGCAGCCTCCGAGAAATCCAAGCCAGACGCTTCCGGTCCAGCCGTTGACCATGACGCCGATCAGGGCGCCCCAGAGCATCATGGACTCCGCTGCCATATTGAACAGTCCGGCTTTCTCACAGATCGCTGCGGACAGTGCCGCAAAGATCAGAGGAGTGGAAAGCCTCAGCACAGAATACAAAAATGATCCGATTTGCAGTGCGCTCATGCCTTCGCCTCCTTTTCCTTCAGACTCTTCTTCGCCGCGCTGAAGATGAGCTTCTTCTTCCAGCCGGACAGGAACATCTCAGCGGCAACCAGGACGATGATGATCCCCTGGATGATCGAGACAAATTCCGGCGGGATCTGCGTCTTGGTCGCAACCAGGCTTGCGCCTGTTCGGATATACGCGATCAGGAACGCGGAGAGCGGAACAAGAACCGGATTCTTCCTCGCGAGCACCGCGATCATCAGACCGTCAAAGCCGTAGCCTGTCAGGCTTTCCCATTTGTAGCGCGGGAACATCCCGAGAATCTGGACGCTGCCGCCCATCCCTGCAAATGCGCCGCCGATGACCTGCGACAGGATGATGGTGGAGCCGACCGGGATTCCGATGTACCTTGCAAACGACGGGTTGACGCCGACGGCGCGCATCTTATACCCAAAGGGCATCTTGTAGAACAGGATGGCCACAAAGACCACACAGACCAGGGCGATCAGAAGACCGATGTGGATCTGCGTGCCCGGAACCAGGTTTGCCAGCTTGACCTTCCTGCCCAGCTTGTAGGAGGCCGTGACAGAAGCACCCTGGTCCTTGATGACATTCTTCAGGATGTACGTTGTGAAGTACAGCAGGATGTAGTTCAGCATCAGCGAGATGACGCAGACATCCGCGTGGAAAACCTGATCCGCGACCGCGGGGATGGCGGCCGACAGCATACCGGCAAGCGCGCCGACGATGATGCAGAGGATAATCGCGAGCCATCCCGGAACCGCGGTGTCTCTCAGCGCGATCGCGACACAGGCAGCCAGGCAGCCGCCGAGGTTGACCGCGCCCTCTCCGGCGAGGTTGAACTTGTTGATTGCGTATACAAAGCACATGCAAAGACCGGTGAAGACCAGCGGAATCATCAGCGTGAAGATATCGCCTACGTGCTTCCTGGAGTTGAACGGCCCGATGATGAACAGCGAAATGACATTCCAGGGGTCGTCTGAAATCAGCGCCAGAATGATCAGCGCAATCAGGTAAGCCAGCAGGATTGCGATCAGAATTCTGACCACATCGAAGGTATTCTCAATTCTCTTTGTCTTATTCACAGCAGCCCCTCCATCTCATCCGGCGTCATGGTCTTGATCCCGAGCATGTACTCGCCGAGCTCGTCCTCGGATACCATGGATGCCTTTGAAAATGCGGCCACGATCTTTCCTTGTCTTATGACGAGGAGTCGGTCGCTGACTTCCAGCACTTCGTTCAGGTCGGCCGAGATCAGAAGAGAAGCGATCTGTTTCTCACGGACCTGCCGGACAAGGTACTTGCGGATCATCTCCGCGGTACCGACGTCAACGCCGCGGGTCGGCTGGTTTGCCAGAACGAAATTCGCTCCCGACGTGAATTCACGTGCGACGACGACCTTCTGGATGTTTCCGCCTGAGAGCAGCCGGATCTCCTCGGAACGGTCATCACAGGAAATTTCGAATTCCTTAATCAGGGCGTCCGTCTGGGCGATGGCCTTCTGCCGGTCCAGGAAAAGCCCTTTCATGTTTTCAGGGCGGTCAAAGCGGTCCGCCATCACATTGTCCATGATGGACATCGTGCTGACACAGCCGACCGTCATGCGGTCTTCGGGGATGTGGCTCATGCCGCTTCTCCGGATATCGCTGATCTTTCTGCCGGAGATACTCTTTCCATTCAGCAGAACATCGCCGCTGTCATATTCCTGCATGCCGGAAATGCAGTCGGAAAGATAGTTCTGTCCGTTGCCCTCGACACCGGCGATTCCGAGGACTTCCCCTTCCCGGATGGTGAAGGTGATGTGGTCAAGCACAACCTTTCCTTCATCGGAGAGCTTCTCCAGGTTCTTCACCTCGAGGACCGGCTTTCCGGGCTTCGGGTCCGGCTTCTCGATCTTCAGGATGACATCTCTGCCAACCATCAGGCGGGAAAGCTTGCGTTCATCAAGCTCGGAGATGGGGTAGGAGCCATTGCAGTAGCCGTGCCGCAGGATCGTGACATTGTCGCACAGCTCCATGACCTCCTCGAGCTTATGAGATATGAAGATGACGGAATGCCCGCTCTTTTTCAGAAGCTTCAGCTGCTCGAACAGCTCCTTCGTCTCCTGCGGGGTCAGGACTGCCGTCGGTTCGTCGAGAATCAGAACCTTTGCGCCTCTCGCAAGTGCCTTGAGGATCTCGACCTTCTGCATCAGGCCGACGGAGAGCTCGCTGACCGTCGCGGAGGCATCAAGGCCGAACTGATACTTGTCTGAAAGCTGCTGCGTCATCTTCACGCAGGCTTCGTTATCCACAAGCCCGTGCTTTCTGGGCTCGATTCCGAGGGTTACATTCTGGGCAACTGTCATCGACGGCACGAGCATGAAGTGCTGGTGTACCATACCGACGCCCTTTGCGATTGCATCGAGGGGAGAGGTGATTTTAACCTGCTTTCCCCCGACAAAAATTCTGCCCTCCTGCGGCTGTTCCATACCGAACAGCACCTTCATGAGGGTTGTCTTGCCGGCACCGTTCTCACCGACAAGTGCGTGGATCTCTCCCTCCTCGACAGAGAAAGTGATCCCCTTGTTTGCCACGAAGCCATTGGGATAGATCTTCGTGATATTTTCCATTTTCAGGGCTTCCATGCAAATCTCCTCATCTGAGACAGCCTCAAAAGACGGCTTGCCTGAGCCTACCTGATCTGATGCGAAACGGGCGGGAGATGGAGCGCCATCTTCCCGCCCTGATACGCTTTATCTACTGCTTCTTCGCTGTGCTTTGACTGTGTCCGCTTTATGGATTGACGGAGTCAATCAGAGACTGATACTCGTCATCGGAAGCAAAGTCGAAGTAGGACTTCGGTGTGATGCTGCCGTCCGCGATGCCTGCCTCAGCCTTCTTGACTGCGTCCTTGATATCCTGCGGGACAACCTTTTCGTAGTAGTCATTGTCCGCGATGCCGACAGCGCCTTCCTTGACGCCCATTGCCTCAAGGGTACCCCACTTTGCATCGTCGATGTTCTTGAATACATTGACCAGCATGGTGCCGACTTCCTTCGTGACAGAGGTCGCGATGACATTCGCATAGTCTGGGTTATCCTTCTCAAATGCCTTGTACTGGTCGGAATCTACGCCGAGGGTCCAGATATCGCCGACTTCGTTCGCTGCCTCGAAGGCACCGGTTCCTGCGCCGCCTGCGATCGGGAAGAAGACATCGACGCCCTTTGCGGAGTTCTGGGTTTCGCACAGCTCCTTCATCTTAGCGGAATTGGACCAGTCGCCGACCCATGCGGTCGAGACCTTGATGTCCGGATTCTGCGCCTGTGCGCCATCAATGTATCCGGTGATGAAATCCTTGATGACCGGGTTCTCGACGCCGCCGACAGCACCGATCGCACCCGTCTTGGAGAGGCCGGCTGCAACGATTCCGCCCAGGTAGGAGGACTCATTCTGCTTGAAGTAGATGTAGAGCATGTTGTCCGCCGCGACTTCGGAATCGGAGTTGATATCGAAGAGGATGAACTTGGTATCCGGATACTGATCCGCGATCGCCTCGACGTTGTCCTGGTAGGTGGAGGAGACAACCATGTAGTCGCATCCGTCTTCCAGAGCGTTCTGGATCAGCTGATCGTAGGTAGAGGCATCCTCGCCGGTCTCGATGGTATTGACATCATAACCTGCTGCGCGGAGGACATTCATGCCGACCTCGCCGGAGTCATTGAAGGACATGTCGCCGAGTCCTGTGCAGACATATGCGACTTTTCCGGAACCGGTAAAGTCAGCAGTAGCCTCTGTCGAAGGTTCTGTGGATGCCTCGGTCTCGCCGGCAAAAGCAGCCGCTGCGGATGTGACTGCGAGCGCTCCTCCAAGAACTGCTGCCAACCATACTCTGTTTGCTTTTCTCATATCCGTTCCTCCTTTTTAATATGAGACGAAAATGTGTGTGCCGCCCGTCAGGCGGGACAGTACATGATGGAATGCCGTTTCCTTTCTGCGGGAAACGGTACTTGTATAAGACACAGCCGGCAGGCGTGTTCATGCGGAATGTCCCCTGCCGGCAAGGCTTATCAGTGGGATCGGGACTTTATACGGATACGGCCGTTCTCAGCGCGACCTTCATCATATCCCGGAAGCTTGTCTGTCTGTCCTGAGCGGACATCGACTCACCGGTCACCATGGAATCGGAAACGGTGAACATCGCCAGTGCATTCGCATGTCCCTCCGCGGCATTGCAGTAGAGGGCGTAGCTTTCCATCTCGCTGGCCAGAACCCCCATCTCCGCCATCGCCTTCCAGGGATCGTTCTTCCGATAGAAGACATCGGTGGAATTGACCAGGCCGACCTGATAGCGGAACTTCTCCTCATCCGCAATCTCGACGGCCCGTCTCAGGAGCGGGAAGGATGCCACCGCGCAGAACTGGGTCGGCAGATTGAAATGCGCGCCATAGTTGCTGTCTGTGCAGGCGCCCTCCGCCATCACGATGTCACCGAGCTTCAGGTCCGGCTGCATTGCGCCGCAGGAGCCGATCCGGATGAGATTCTTCACACCGTAGAAATGAATCAGCTCGTAGGTGTAGATCCCGATCGACGGGATGCCCATCCCGGTTGCCATGACGGAAACCTTTTTCCCTTCGAAGGTGCCGGTATAGCCCAGAATATTGCGCACAGAGTTGAACTGAACCGGGTTCTCCAGGAAATGCTCTGCAATGTACTTTGCCCGGAGCGGATCACCCGGGAGCAGAATCGACTCGGCGATATCACCTGGTGCAGCACTATTGTGGGGAGTAGACATACGATCATGCCTCCTTTGTAAATGTTGTTGGTAAAGTTGTTTAAATTATAGCATACTTATAAACAGAATCAACCATACAGAAAGGATGCATGAATAAAAATCTGTCAGATTCACACAAATGGCATGCAGAGGAGCCGCCTGATCAGGACAGCAGGACGTAGACAAGCAGAACGGCAGCGGTGTAGACCGCGCAGGGCAGAAGGTTTTTCCGAATGATCGCCCCTTCTTTCCCGGTTACGCCGGCTGTGGAGGAGACAGCCACGACATTGTGGATGCAGACCATATTCCCGATCGCCCCGCCGGCCATCTGAAGGCCCAGGATCGAGGGGGCCGAAAGGTTCAGGGCCAGCGCCGTTTCATACTGAAGCGGTCCGAACAGAATGCCGGATACCGTGCAGGAGCCTGAGACAAATGCGCCGAAAACACCAAGCGCCGGAGACAGCACAGGAAAGGCTTTTCCAAACAGATTCACAAGCGTCTGTGAGATCAGCGTCAGCATTCCGGGAAGTCCTGCTGCGTTGTCCGAGGATCCGGTCATAATCTGGACCATCGACATCCCGCAGACAAGCGGAATCGCAATTTTCAGAAGCTGCCTTCCGGTACCCGAGAAGATGCGCGCTGTGGCCGACCGTTTCAGTTTTTTCCGGCAGGCGAAGATTGTTCCCAGGGCCGTCGCAAGAAACGGAAAGATACCGGGGTTATAGAGTGGTGCAAACTGATAGTCCAGATCTGCCTGGCCGCCGACATGGCGTATGGTGAAGGAGAGAGAGGAGAGCAGCTTTCTGAGACCGAAAGCCGGAATCCTTGTCAGGAGGAGGGCAGTGCCAATCACCATGTACGGCAGCCAGGCGAGGAAGGCCTTCCGGATGGTCAGGCGCTCTGGCCTCTGCAGGTCTGGCTGGCCGGTCAGGCGCTCTGGCCTCTGCAGGCCTGGCTGGCCGGAACGTGTATCGCGCAAGCCGGAAGCCGGTTTTGCGGCCTGCCCGTTCTCTTCAAACGTCCACACGGACGGAGGCGTCAGAAAATGTCTGCGGGCTGCCAGGGAAGCGGCTGCCATCCCGAACGCGCTGGCCGCAATCGAGCAGAATTCAGGACCGGCGAACCAGCCGAGCAGCATGTAGGGAACAATGAACACAAGTCCGGAAAAGACGCAGAACGGAAGCATTTCCAGAATGGATGCCAGTCTCCGGTGCCTGGAGCAGGACAGTACAAGAACGGCGACAACCATCACCGGAACCAGAATGCCGGCTGTGCCGAGGTAGAGCACGGTTTTCATCGTTGTCTCCTGCGTCATCCGCGCGACCGTTCCGCCGTTCTGACGCAGCTGCGCTTCCAGATTCACCATCACGCTGTTCATGGGGGTTCCCGCAGCGGCGAATGGGACAGGGGTGCTGTTGGATATGAGCGCGACCGAGCAGGCTGCAACAGGAGGAAAGCTCAGGCCGACGAGAAGAGGCGCGGCGATTGCGGCCGGTGTGCCGTATCCGGCGGCTCCCTCGATGAAAGCGCCGAACAGATACCCGATGATCAGCGCCTGAACCCGCCTGTCCGGACTGATCCGCTGAAAGACACTGGAGATGACGGCCATCAGGCCGGTTTCCCTGAGCGCATTGAGCAGGAGGATGGCCCCGCCGATTATCAGCAGAAGATCAAGGGCCTTCAGCCCGCCGTACAGGCTTGCGGAAGCGATGCCGGCAAGGTCCATCTTCCATAGAAAAAGGGCCGAAAAGACAGCCATCAGATAAGAAATCAAAAGTGCCTTCCCGGATGTGAAATTAAAAAAGGCCATCAGGACCAGCGCGGCCAGAAACGGCGCTGACGCGGCCAGAATGCAGACAATCTGAGCTGTTTTCATGTGCTTTACCCTCCCTGATCATATTGGACTGGACCTCTGTGCAAATATCCACACATGTGGTATTATTCACGCGTGAGCGTGTTCTTTCAATGGTCAGAAATTCCGAAGGCGGGATTTATTCCACAGATTCAGTCAAATTGGGGAGAAGCAAACAGCATGATTTTCCACAGATTCAGCCAGACCGGGGAGAAGCAGACAGCATGATTCAGACAGACAGAAGAGTCAGGAAGACAAAGAAAGCCATCCAGGAGGCCTACTTCAGGCTTCTGGAGAAAAAAAGAACCGAGAAGATCACCGTCGCGGAGATCACGCGCGAGGCGGACATTGACCGGAAGACCTTTTACCTTCACTATACGTCTGTCCAGGACCTGATCCGCGAGTTCACGGCGGCAAAGACGAAGGACATTCTGAAGCGTCTGACACTCAGAAGTTTTTTCTCGCTGAAATTTGACAGGCAGATTTTCACGAAGGAAGCTGTTTCGCTCGTCTCCGAGAATCTTGATTTTCTGAAGATGGTGACCTGCAGCCCGGACCTTGATTTTTTCTGGAATACAGCGCAGGACACTGCGGTCGATGTCCTGACAGAGATCTATGCGAGACATTCCTCCCTTCCGGTGAGCAATCTCCGTATTCAGGTGCGGTTCTTTGTCGGTGGGGCGGGCGCCGCCTACCGGGACTGGATGCAGGGGAAGATTCCCTGCTCCCTGGAGGAGCTTTCGAACAGCGTATCGAAGATCGCATTTACCGGTGTACAGCATATTCTGCAGAATCCGCAGCCCGATGTCCCGTGTTGACCGGGGAAGGTCATCTGCGTTAAGATGGGCGGGATACAATGCATTCGGCGCCCCTGCGCGCTGCTGACTTCCTGCACATGATGAAAGCCAGGTTCTGATCGTATGAAACATCTGACACCGAAAAATCTGATGCTTTGTCTGATGGGCTCGCTCATCTACTGCATCGCGTTCAATACATTCATCGTCCCGGCCCATATGTATTCCAGCGGGTTTGTCGGGATCTCCCAGCTGGTGGCCGGCGGGCTTGCGTCTGTTTTCCATATCCGGATAAATCTGCAGCCGATTGTGTATTTCTGCCTGGATGTTCCGCTTTTTCTGATCGGGCTGAAGATTCTTGGGAAAGCCTCGATCGCGTTCACATTCCTGATTGTCCTTGTGGAAACGCTGTTCATGAATTTCATTCCGATTCCGGACCATATGGTACTTGACAACGTCTTTGCGATGGCGGTTGTCGGAGGGTGTCTGGAGGGAATCGGCACCTCGATCACGTTCCGGGGCTTCGGTTCTTCCGGCGGGACGGACCTGCTCGGGATGATGCTCACGGAAAAGTACCGGAAGCTGTCGGTGGGCCGTGTCAATCTGGCTGTCAACGCCTGCGTCTATCTGTTTGCCGGTCTTCGGTATTCGCTTCAGACAGCCGTCTACAGCCTGGTGGCGGAGGCATTTGCCTCCATTATGATTGACCGCTATCACAAGCAGAACAACCTGGTGACGGTCAACATCATCTCGGAACACAATGAGGCCTTCATACAGTTCATCAATGTGAAGCTGGACCGCGGCGCGACGGTGATCGATGCGAAGGGCGCCTGGTCCGGGAAGCCCTGCAAGGTTGTCGTGGCGGTTCTCTCCGAATACGAGCTGGGGCTTCTTGAAAAAGAAGCGGAGACTATCGATCCGGCCGCATTTATCTTCAGCAACCCCAGGACGAGTGTGTTCGGCGAGTTTGAAAAGCGCCTGTCCGCATAAGGCCGGTTGTTCTGAGAGACAGCAGACTGCAGTTTTTCCCGCGCAGGGAGAGACTGAAGGACTGCGGGAAGAATTGGGAGAAATGGATATGAAGATTGCAGTCAGAAAACTCAGGGAGGACGCTGTCCTTCCGGCGCGCGGTTCCGCAGAGGCTGCAGGGGCGGACCTGCGTGCCTGCATGGATGAGGAACGCATTGAGCTGGCTCCGGGGGAGACAAAGCTGATTGGGACAGGCCTTTCGATGGCCGTTCCGTCCGGCTATTTCGGCGGGATTTTTGCACGTTCCGGGCTGTCTGTGAAGGAGGGGCTGCGGCCGTCGAACTGCGTCGGCGTCGTCGATTCGGACTACAGGGGGGAGGTCAAGGTCGCCCTCTACAATGACTCATCCCAGAGCCGGGTCATCGAGCGGGGAGAGCGCATCGCGCAGCTTGTGATTCTGCCGTACCTTGCGCCTGAATTTGAGGAAGCCGGGACGCTCGATGAGACAGGACGCGGGGATGGCGGCTTCGGCCACACCGGGAAGGCTTGAGAAGATGAACAGGATCAATTACCAGAGGCAGCTGGATGCTCTGCTGAAACACATTGAGGCGGACAATGAAGCCGGGCGGAAGCCGCCAAGGCTCTTTCTTCACAGCTGCTGCGCTCCGTGTTCAAGCTATGTCCTCGAATATCTGAGCGATTATTTTCAGATTACAGATTTCTTTTACAATCCGAATATCGAGCCGAAGGAAGAGTACCGCTTCCGGGAAGAAGAGCTGATGCGCCTCATTTCCGAAATGAAGCCGCGCTATCCGATTGATTTCCTTCCGGGCTGGTATGACCCCTCCATCTTTCACCGTGCGGTGAAGGGCCTGGAGTCTCTGCCGGAGGGAGGAGAGCGGTGCTTCATCTGCTACAGACTCCGGATGGAGGAGGCAGCGAAGCTTGCGGCTGCGGGCGGCTACGATTATTTCACGACAACCCTTTCCATCTCTCCGCTGAAAAACGCGGAGAAGATCAACGAGATCGGGCAGGAACTGGAGGCAGAATACGGTGTCCGGCACCTGCCGTCCGATTTTAAAAAGAAAAACGGTTATCTGCGGTCTGTGCAGCTGTCGCAGGAGCACCAGCTGTACAGGCAGGATTTCTGCGGCTGTGTATATTCAAAAACGCAGCGTGAGCGGGAAAAGCGGCAGGCAGAGGTCTGAGAAAGGAGCATCTCAATGGCACAGCTTTGGGGCGGAAGATTCACAAAACAGCAGGACGATCTTGTAAAGAAATTCAACGATTCTCTTCCATATGACAGAAGACTCTACAGGCAGGATATCCGGGGCAGCATCGTTCACGCCACGATGCTCGGGAAGCAGGGCATCCTGACAGACGACGAGATGAGACAGATTGTGGACGGACTCTCCGGCATTCTGGAGGACATCGAAAACGGCAGGCTTGCGTTCTCGGATGCTTACGAGGATATCCACAGCTTCGTGGAAGCCAACCTGATTGACCGGATCGGGGACGCCGGGAAAAAGCTGCATACAGGGCGCTCCCGGAACGACCAGGTCGCGCTGGATATGAAGATGTACATCCGGGACGAAATCGGGGAAATCAGCAGACTGCTCAGACATTTTCTGCAGACGCTGCTCTCCGTGATGGAGGCCAACAAGGAGACCTTCATGCCGGGATTTACGCACCTCCAGAAGGCGCAGCCGGTCACGCTTGCCCATCACATGGCGGCCTACTTTGAGATGTTCCGCCGTGACCGCGAGCGTCTTTCAGACATCCGGGAGCGGATGGATCTGTGTCCGCTTGGCTCCGGTGCGCTGGCCGGAACGACCTACCCGCTTGACCGGAACTTCACAGCCAGAGAGCTTGGCTTTGACGGCCCCTGCCGGAACTCGATGGATGGCGTATCTGACAGAGATTACCTGATCGAGTTTCTGGATGCGCTGGCAATCTGCCAGATGCACCTGTCCCGTTTCGCTGAGGAAATCATCATCTGGAACAGCAACGAGTACCGCTTTGTGGAGCTGGACGACGCGTATTCCACAGGCTCGTCGATCATGCCGCAGAAAAAGAATCCGGATATCGCGGAGCTCGTCCGCGGGAAGACGGGACGTGTCTATGCGGCCCTCGTCTCCCTCCTGACAACAATGAAAGGTATTCCGCTGGCATATGACAAGGACATGCAGGAGGACAAGGAGCTGACCTTTGACGCGATTGACACGCTGAAGATCGAGATCCCGCTGTTCGACGACATGATCCGCACCTGCCAGTTCCGCCCGGATGTGATGGAAGCTTCCGCAAAACACGGGTTTACAAATGCAACAGATGCGGCGGACTATCTGGTGGAGAAAGGGGTGCCGTTCCGCGATGCGCATGGAATCATCGGCCGGATGGTTCTGTACTGCATCGATCATAAAAAGGCACTGGATGACCTGTCTCTGGAGGAATTCAGACAGTTTTCTGACCGGTTTGATGCGGATATCTACGAGGCCATCAGTCTGAGAACCTGCGTGGAAAAGCGTCTGACGGAGGGTGCTCCGTCCGCCCGCTCAATGGACAGGGAGATTGCCGCCTGCCGTGCGTATCTTTCGGGAGAAGCGGACGAAAGTCTGGAGATCTGACGGGCACCGCTCCTCAGCCTTGACAGCATGAACAATTCGGTTTAGAGTTTTAAAAACCGGTTGGAAGCAAAGATGATGCTGCCCGGAGGGCGGCGGAATGGAGATGAAGATGGAAAAACTCAGGGTCGGAATTCTCGGAGCGACCGGCATGGTCGGCCAGCGTTTTGTAACGCTTCTTTCGGATCATCCGTATTTCCAGATCGAAGTCCTCGCGGCTTCTGCAAGAAGCGCAGGCAAGACATATGAGGAAGCAGTCGGCGGAAGATGGAAGATGGATACACCGATGCCGGATGCTGTCCGGAACATGAAGGTCATGAATGTTTCGGATGTCGAGGCTGTCGCAGGGCAGGTCGATATGGTCTTTTCGGCAGTTGATATGACGAAGGATGAGATCCGGAAGATCGAGGAAGCGTACGCGAAGACGGAAACACCGGTCGTCTCCAACAACAGCGCGCACCGCTGGACACCAGACGTCCCGATGGTTATTCCGGAGATCAATCTCAGCCATTTTGATGTGATTCCGTTCCAGAGAAAGCGGCTCGGAACCACGAGAGGCTTCATCGCCGTCAAGCCGAACTGCTCGATACAGGCCTATGCGCCGGCTCTGGCTGCATGGAAGGAATATGAGCCCTATGAGGCTGTCATCACGACTTACCAGGCGATCTCCGGCGCCGGAAAAACCTTTAAGGACTGGCCGGAGATGATCGGAAACATCATCCCTTACATCGGCGGCGAGGAGGAGAAGAGCGAGCGGGAGCCGCTCCGGATCCTCGGCAGGCTTGAGGATGGCGTTATTGTCCCGGCAAAGGAACCGGTCATCACCTGTCAGTGTGTCCGCGTGCCGGTTCTGAATGGCCACACGGCGGCTGTGTTCCTGAAGATGCGCAGGCATCCGTCGAAGGAGGAACTGATCGACCGGCTCGTCCATTTCTCCGGCTATCCGCAGGAGCATCATCTGCCGTCTGCGCCGGAGCAGTTCATCCAGTATCTGGAGGAGGACAACCGGCCTCAGGTTACGCTGGATGTCGATTATGAGCATGGAATGGGAGTCTCGATCGGCAGGCTGAGAGAGGATACCGTCTATGACTGGAAGTTCATCGGCCTGGCGCACAATACTCTGAGGGGGGCTGCCGGCGGCGCTGTGCTCTGTGCAGAGACGCTTGTCTCGCTCGGCTACATCGCCCGCAAGTAAAGTTCAGGCAACGTTCAGAACCAGCATGGGAAAATATCTGTTTATCGCTGAAAAGCCAAGCGTCGCGCAGCAGTTTGCCGCGACGCTTGGAGAATCCATGTCCAAGGGCGATGGATACCAGGAATCCGAACATCTTGTCGTGACCTGGTGTCTCGGCCATCTGGTCACCATGAGTTATCCGGAGGTCTACGACCAGAAGTACAAGAAGTGGAGCCTGGATACTCTTCCTTTTATTCCGAGCACATACAAATATGAAGTCATCGGCTCTGCCCGCAGGCAGTTTTCTGTGGTGAAAAAACTGCTCAACCGACCGGATGTGGAGCGGATCTATGTCTGTACCGACTCCGGGCGTGAGGGAGAGTACATCTACCGGCTTGTCCGTCAGATGGCAGACGTCAGGGGCAAGGATGAGCGCCGCGTCTGGATCGACTCGCAGACGGAGGAGGAGATCCGGCGCGGGATCCATGAGGCAAAGCCGCTCAGTGCCTACGACAATCTGGCGTCCTCCGCCTACCTGCGCGCACAGGAAGACTACCTGATGGGAATTAATTTTTCACGCGCGCTGACGCTCCGGTACGGCCGCTCAATGGCCGCCTATCTCGGTGAAAAATACTGCGTGGTCTCTGTCGGGCGGGTGATGACCTGTGTTCTCGGCATGGTCGTGAAGCGGGAGCGGGAAATCCGCTGCTTTCAGGAAACGCCCTTCTACCGCATTTTCCTGCTGACGGAAAAGAATGGTTCTCCATTCTCCGCCGAATGGCGGGCTGTCAAAGGCTCCAGGTACGAGAATTCACCGCTTCTGTACGCACAAAATGGCTTCAGAAAGCGGGAGGACGCGGAAGCCTTTGTCCGGGATCTTTCAAAAAACCTGCCTCTTCAAGCCGTTGTGGACAAGTGCGAGAAGAAGACGGAGAAGAAGAACCCGCCCCTTCTGTATAATCTGGCAGAGCTTCAGAATGACTGCAGCCGGATGTTCCACATCAGCCCGGATCAGACTCTGAATTATGTTCAGGATCTGTATGAGAAGAAGCTCGTCACCTATCCAAGAACCGACGCGCGCGTCCTCTCCACCGCGATCTCAAAGGAAATTGACCGCAACATCAAAGGGCTTCTGAATTTTCAGCCGGCAGCTGTATACGCAAAAAAGGCGCTGGATGACGGAAAGTGGAAGACGATCGCAAAGACGAAATATGTCGATGACAAGCAGATTACCGACCACTATGCGCTGATTCCAACCGGGCAGGGGCTCGGGGCGCTGAGGAGTCTGAAGGGAACAGAATACGGCGTCTACTGTGCGATTGTAAGACGCTTTCTCTCGATCTTTTATCCACCGGCCATATACCGGAAGATCTCCCTGACGCTGGACGCGGAGGGCGAGAAATTTTTCTCCTCTTATCGTGTGCTGGAGGATGAAGGATATCTGGCCGTCATGAAAAAACAAAAAGACGCTCAGGGGAATCCGGCCGCTGCCGGGAAGGAAGGGGCAGATGACAGGGAGGAGGCTTCTGTCCAGGAGGCTGCGGACAAAGAAGCTTCAGACAAGGAAGCTGCAGACCAGGCGCTTGGCGAAGTTCTGGAGAAGCTCCGGAAGGGAGAGAAGCTTCCCGTCAGCAGATATGAGATCCGGGAGGGAAAGACCTCGCCGCCAAAGCGGTACAATTCGGGATCGATGATCCTCGCGATGGAGAATGCCGGTCAGCTGATCGAGGATGAGGAGCTCCGCGAGCAGATCCGTTCAACCGGCATCGGGACAAGCGCGACGCGGGCTGAAATTCTCAAAAAGCTCGTGAACAACCGCTACATCGCCCTCAGCAGCAAGACGCAGATTCTGACACCGACGCTCCTCGGCGAGATGATCTACGATGTGGTCCGCTGCTCGATCCGGTCACTGCTTGACCCGGCGCTGACAGCCAGCTGGGAAAAGGGGCTGGGCTATGTAGCCGACGGAAAGGTAACCCCTGAGCAGTATACGGAGACGATGGACGGGTATGTGTCAAAGTGGACAAACTATGTCAAAGGTGTTCACAATGAATCACAGATGGTTCCGATGTATAATGAAGCGGCCGCTTTCTACAAGGCAAGAACGGTCACAGGTTATGCAGGCGGCTCCGGAAAACGCAGGACGTCGGGAAAAACAAAGGCAAAAGCTGCAAAAGGACTGTCCGGAAAGGCTTCCGGAAGGACAGCCGGGCAGTCAGACAGGAAATCTGATCAGGATGGAGGTTAACAAGGATGGAACCGTGCAGGATTGAAGAACTCTATGATCTCAATGAGACCATTGCAAAGGACCTTTTTAAGGGGGCAGCCTATCCGTGGGAGGTTCTCCCGAAGATCAGGGATTTTATTCTCGAGCTCGGGAAAACGCTGGACCCGGAGGAATACACGCACAGGCAGTACGGAGAGGATGTCTGGATTCACAAAAGCGCCGTCGTCTTTGACAGCGCTTATATTCACGGGCCTGCGATCATCTGCAGGGATGCGGAGATCCGCCAGTGTGCTTTCATCCGCGGATGTGCGATCGTCGGCGAGAACGCGACGGTCGGCAATTCGACGGAACTGAAGAATGTCGTACTGTTCAACCACGTGGAGGTTCCGCACTATAACTATGTAGGGGATTCCGTCCTTGGCTTCTATGCACACATGGGGGCCGGCGCAATCACCTCCAATATCAAGGCGGACCGCAAGAATATCGTGATCCGGGATGGAGAGCATGAGTATGTGACAGGACTTCGCAAAATCGGAGCCCTTCTGGGAGATCATGTCGAGGTGGGCTGCAACACCGTTCTGAATCCTGGGACCGTGGTCGGCAGATATACGAACATCTATCCGGTGAACAGTGTCAGAGGAGTGATCCCGGCGCACAGCATCTACAAGGCGGCCGGAAATATCGTCAGGAAGATTGAAGCATGACAGAAAATTACGACGCAAGTTCCATACAGGTCATCGAAGGACTGGAAGCGGTCCGGAGGAGACCTGGCATGTATATCGGCAGTACCTCCCGGCGCGGGCTGAATCATCTGGTCTATGAAATTGTCGACAACTCTGTCGATGAGCACCTGGCCGGGTACTGCACCAGAATCGATGTGACGCTGAACGCGGATGGCAGCTGCACGGTCGGCGATAACGGGCGCGGAATTCCGGTCGGCATGCACCAGAAGGGCGTTTCGGCGGAGCGTGTTGTCTTCACGACGCTCCATGCCGGCGGTAAGTTCGACAGCGATGCCTACAAGACCTCCGGCGGCCTTCATGGCGTCGGCTCCTCTGTTGTCAATGCCCTCTCGGAGTGGATGGATGTCCAGGTGAAAAGAGAAGGGAAGATTTTCCATGACCGGTACCGGAGGGGCAAGCCGGACCTTGCGCTTGAAAAGGGTCTCCTCCCGGTCATCGGGAAAACGAAGGAGACAGGAACCACCATCACCTTCCTGCCGGATCCGGAGATCTTCGAGCAGACCACAAGGTTTTCCGCCACCGAGATCAAAAGCAGACTCCACGAGACAACGTATCTGAATCCGGAGCTGACCATTGTGTTCCGTGATCAGAGGGATGGACGGGACGAGGAGCTGACTTTCCATGAACCGGAAGGAATTCTGGGCTTTATACGGGACCTGAACAAGAACAAGGAAGCTGTCTGCGAGCCCATCTATGTCAGGGGGATCAGCGACGGAATCCAGGTAGAGGTTGCGCTCCAGTACATCAACGAATTCCATGAGAATATTCTGGGTTTCTGCAACAACATCTTCAACTCGGAAGGCGGTACCCATCTGACCGGGTTCAAGACTGCATTTACCACCGTCATGAACACCTACGCACGGGAGCTTGGAATCCTGAAGGAGAAGGATGCCAACTTCACCGGGGCAGACATCCGGAACGGCTGCACGGCCGTCATTTCCATCCGTCATCCGGATCCTAGCTTCGAGGGGCAGACAAAGACAAAGCTCGACAATGCCGATGCTGCCCGGGCCGTCGCGAAGGTTACTTCAGATGAATTTTCCAGGTACTTCGACAAGAATCTCGGCGCGCTCAGGGAAGTGCTGGGCTGTGCGGAGAAGGCGGCGAAGATCCGGAAAACCGAAGAAAAGGCAAAGACAAACCTTCTGACAAAGCAGAAGTATTCCTTCGATTCCAATGGAAAGCTGGCAAACTGCGAAAGCCGGGACGCCTCAAAGTGCGAGATCTTCATCGTCGAGGGAGATTCCGCCGGCGGTTCGGCCAAGACCGCCCGCGACCGGAATTTCCAGGCGATTCTGCCGATCCGCGGCAAGATCCTGAACGTGGAGAAGGCCTCGATCGACAAGGTGCTGGCGAACGAAGAGATCAAGACAATGATCAATTCATTTGGCTGCGGATTTTCAGAAGGCTACGGGAATGATTTTGACATCACAAAGCTGCGCTACGACAAAATCATCATCATGGCGGATGCCGATGTCGACGGCGCGCATATCTGTACGCTTCTTCTGACCCTGTTCTACCGGTTCATGCCGGATCTGATCGGCGAGGGACATGTCTATATTGCGATGCCTCCGCTGTACAAGGCGATCCCGCAGAAGGGGAAGGAAGAATACCTCTTCGATGATGAGGCGCTGGCGCGCTACAGGAAGCACCACAAGTCCGGCTTCACGCTTCAGCGCTACAAGGGACTTGGCGAAATGGATCCGGAACAGCTCTGGGAGACGACGCTGAACCCTGAGACGCGCACAATGCGGCGGGTCGAGATCGAGGACGGACGGAGTGCCTCCGATATCACCGCGCTTCTCATGGGCAACGACGTCCCGCCCAGACGGGAATTCATTCATGAGCATGCACGCGACGCGGCGCTCGATGTGTAAGCCTTCCGGCACGCACATGAAAAGCAGATCATCAGATCTCTGAACGCTTGTTAAGGAA
The DNA here is from genome assembly GCF_052118625.1 of Porcincola sp. LCP21S3_C12. Classification (NCBI taxonomy): domain Bacteria; kingdom Bacillati; phylum Bacillota; class Clostridia; order Lachnospirales; family Lachnospiraceae; genus Porcincola; species Porcincola sp. LCP21S3_C12. Next base: position 82,130 of record NZ_JBQKGW010000001.1, read on the forward strand.
TATAAAAGGAACATAAAAACAGATGGCACAGGAAATCATTCAGACTGAGTACAGCGAGATTATGCAGAAGTCCTACATCGATTATGCGATGAGCGTCATCGTGGCGAGGGCGCTTCCGGATGTCCGGGACGGGCTGAAGCCAGTCCAGCGCCGGACGCTGTATGACATGTATGAACTCGGAACCCGGTACGACAAGCCCTACAGAAAAAGTGCGAGGATCGTCGGAGATACGATGGGTAAATTCCATCCGCACGGAGATTCGTCCATCTACGGCGCGCTTGTCGTGATGGCGCAGGACTTCAAGATGGGACTGCCGCTTGTGGACGGGCACGGCAATTTCGGATCGATCGAGGGAGACGGAGCCGCTGCCATGCGGTATACAGAGGCCCGTCTCCAGAAAATGACGCAGGAGGTCTTTCTCTCCGATCTCGACCGGAATGTCGTGGACTTTGTTCCGAACTTCGATGAGACGGAGAAGGAACCGGTCGTGCTGCCTGCGCGGATCCCGAATCTGCTTGTGAACGGTTCGGAGGGCATCGCCGTCGGCATGGCGACAAACATTCCGCCGCACAACCTCGGCGAGGTCATCGATGCAACCATCGCCCTGATCCGGGATCAGAACCTTTCGGATGAAAAGCTGATGGACATCGTGAAGGGACCAGATTTCCCGACAGGCGGCATCGTCGTCAACCAGGATGAGCTGGCTGAAATCTACAGAACCGGAACCGGCAGGATCCGCATCCGCGGAAAGGTCGAGGTCGAAAAGATTCCGCGCACCGAACGCCAGCGGCTGGTTGTGACGCAGATTCCGTACACAATGATCGGGATGGGAATCGGGAAGTTTCTCAACGACTGTGCGGCGCTTGCCGACAGCCGGCTTGGAAGCGAGATTGCCGATATTTCAAACCAGTCCTCAAAGGAAGGCATCCGGATCGTGCTGGATCTCCGCAAGGGGGCGGATCCGTCTTATATCGAAAAGCTTCTCTATAAAAAGACACGGCTGGAGGATACCTTCGGCGTCAATATGCTTGCGGTCGCGGACGGACGTCCTGAGACGCTTTCCCTCCGCCGGATTCTGGAAGCGCACATCGATTTCCAGTTCGATATCGCGACGCGGAAATATACCAGCCTGCTGAAAAGCGAGGAGAAGAAGAAGGAGATTCAGGAAGGCCTGATCCGTGCGGTCGATGTGATTGACCTGATCATCGAGATCCTCCGCGGCTCAAAGGACCGGAAGATGGCAAAGGACTGCCTTGTGACAGGAACGACAGAGGGAATCCGCTTCAAAACGGTAAAATCACAGAAGGCGGCTTCAAAGCTGCACTTTACAGAGACGCAGGCAGACGCAATCCTGGAGATGAAGCTCTACCGCCTGATCGGTCTCGAGCTTGACTCGCTCCAGGCGGACTATGATCAGACGCTGAAGAATATCGCGGCGTACACCGATATTCTGAACAGCTACGACTCAATGGCCAATGTGATCATCTCGGAGCTTCTGTCCTATAAGAAGGCCTATGCGCGTCCGCGCAGGACGGTCATCACGAATGCCGGTGCGGTTGTGATCGAGGAGAAGAAGGCGGAGGCATACCCGTGCGTCTTCCTGATGGACCGCTTCGGGTATGCCCGGACGGTGGACGAGTCTGTATATGAGAAAAACCGGGAAGCGGCGGATTCCGAGAACCGGATCGTCGTGCATACGATGAGTGACGCGAAGCTCTGTATCTACACGGACACTGGCCGGCAGCATATTCTCAGAGTCGAGGATGTTCCCCATGGCAAGTTCCGCGACAAGGGAACACCGATCGACAACCTCTGCAACTATGATTCGAAGGACGAACTCTACATCGATGTGATCCCGCTTTCCGACATCGTCAACATGCGGCTGATCTTCGTGACGGAGGGAGGTTTTGTCAAGCAGGTGGAGGGCTCGGAATTTGACGTCGCCAAGAAGACGGTTGCGGCAACAAAGCTGGATGAAGGCGACCGGCTTCTGTCCGTCCATCTCGCTCATTTCCAGACGACGATGGTGCTCCACACTGCCAATCAGTATCTTCTGCGGATGAACGAGGACGATATCCCGCTGCAGAAAAAAAATGCACGCGGTGTGCGCGGCATCCTGCTCGGGGAGTCCGACCGTGTTGAGAATGTCTGGTATCTGGAGGAAGGGGCGCCGACGGAGGCTGTAATTGAGGAGAAAACCGTTGCTTTGAACCATCTGAAGATCTCCCAGCGGGGCACGAAGGGCACAAAGCTCCGCAAATGAGCCGGATTTTACATGAAATTGATGCCAAATGACTTGAAATCTATATCTTGTAGTGGTAGAGTACAGAGAGTATCAGATAACTGTCGACGAAGAACGGGTTAAAAAACCCGTTCTTCTTTCGTGTAGAGGGGAAACATGAACAAGGCCGTTTATGAAGAAAAGACGGAGCAGCTCCTTCTCCCGATTACAGAGGCCGGAGGCTATGAGCTGGTCGATGTAGAGTTTGTGAAGGAAGGCGGCAGCTGGTATCTGCGCGGTTACATCGACAAGCCTGGCGGAGTGACGGTGGATGACTGTGAGCGTGTCAGCCGGTCGCTGGAGGCTGAGCTGGACAGAGAAGATTTCATCGCAGAGCCCTATATCCTGGAGATTTCCTCTCCCGGACTCGGCAGACCGCTGAAAAAGGAAAAGGATTTTGTGAGAAACAGGGGGAAGGACGTCGAGATCAGACTGTTCCGTCCGCAGGAGCATGAGAAAAACTGGGAGGGGACCCTTTCAGACTGGGATGCACAAACCATTACACTGCTGACGGACCAGGGGACAGACTCTGAACGGGACGTTACTTTCAGCAGGGAGAATATTGCCCTGATCAGGGAAGCATTTGACTGGTAATCCGGGAGGTTGAGGGAAAAATTATGAACGACGAATTATTCGATTCCTTGCAGTTACTTGAGAAGGAAAAAGGCATCAAGGCGGACGTGCTGATGGATGCGATCAAATCCTCTCTGACAATCGCCTGCGAGAAGAATTTCAAACGGCAGGGGCTGACGAATGTCTCTGTCCGGATGGACCCGGTCAAACGCACGCTCGGTGTCTACCTTGACAAGACGGTCGTGGAAGATGTCGAGGACCCGCTGACGCAGATCTCCCTTGGCGACGCGCAGATGCGGAATGGAAAGTACCAGCTTGGAGATATTGTTCCGGAGGAAGTCAATTCCCGCGGGTTCAACCGCATCGCGGTCAAGAGCGCCAAGGACGTCATCATGCAGCAGGTGCGCGAGGCTGAGCGCATGAGCCTGTATGCGGATTACTTTGACAAGGAGAATAAGGTCATCACCGGAAAAGTTCAGCGTTATGTCGGCCGCAACGTGATCATCAATCTGGGCAAGGTCGATGCGATGCTGACGGAAAGCGAGCTGATCCACGGGGAAACATTTTATCCGAATGAACGGGTCAAGGTTTATATCGTTCGTGTGGAGAACGGAACCAAGGGCCCGAGAATCGTGCTTTCCAGAAAGTCTCCGAATTTTGTGCGGGCGCTCTTCGAGGAGGAGGTCGCGGAAGTCGCGGATGGAACGGTTGAGATCAAGGCGATTGCGCGCGAGGCGGGATCCCGCTCGAAGATGGCGGTCTGGTCCAATGTCGACAACGTGGATGCTGTCGGGGCCTGCGTCGGCCAGAACGGAAGCCGTGTGGCCGCCGTCGTCGACGAACTGGGCGGAGAGAAGATCGACATCGTCGCGTGGGATGAAAACCCGGCATACTTTATTGAAAACGCTCTCAGCCCTGCGAAGGTTGTCACCGTTCTGGTTGACGAGGATGAGCGCTCCGCGAAGGTTGTCGTTCCGGATTACCAGCTTTCTCTTGCAATCGGCAAGGAAGGCCAGAATGCAAGGCTGACCGCAAGGCTGACCGGCTTCAAGATCGACATCAAGTCCGAGACACAGGCAATCGAGTCCGGCGAGCTTGAAGAGTTCCAGAACGAGTACTATGACGATGGGAACGGAGATTATTCCGCGGAGGATGACGGTTCCTACGGCGAGGATTCAGACGATCTCTACAACGATGAGGCTTCTGCTGACGCGGCGGCGCTTTATGACGACGCGATGTACGGCAGCTCTGAAGCGGATGAGGACCATTCTTTCGGACAGGATATACCGGATGAGGACGAGGCGCCGGCTGAAAACGAGGCACCGGATGAGAACAGCGACGGCAGCCTGGGAAACGGCGAGGCTGAGTGACGGCTGCTGAAGGCTGTGGCTGAAGAGCGCCGGAGAGATGATGAACGGGTTCCGGAACAGGGGGAATATGGCACAGGTCAGAAAACAACCGCTCCGTAAGTGTGCGGGATGCGGACTTATGAAAGAAAAAAAAGAGCTGGTTCGGATCGTAAAAACAGAAGCCGGCACAGTCCGGATCGATCAGACCGGAAAGCTGAACGGACGAGGCGTCTATCTCTGCCGGGATACCGGATGTCTGCAGAAGGCGCGGAAAAGCCGGGCTCTTGAGCGGAGCCTGAAGTGTGCCGTCCCGCCTGATGTCTATGATGAAATCGGGAGGCAGCTGGATGGCGGATAAAGACAAAAGAGTTTTAGCTTATCTGGGCCTTGCGAAAAGAGCCGGAAAGGTTGCCTCCGGGGAATTTCAGACGGAGGAAGCCATCAAGAGAGGGAGAGCAGAGCTGGTGCTGATTGCCGGTGACGCTTCTGACAATACAAAGAAAAAATTTAGGAATATGTGTGACTGGCATCATGCCCGGATGGTTGTCTGTTCCGACAGGGCGGCGCTGGGGCTGAGCATCGGCTGCAGTGAGCGTGCATGCCTGGCGCTGACGGATACCGGTTTTGCGGCAGTCATCGAGAAAACCCTGGGGGCAGGTACCGACAGGGAGCGGAGGTATTGAATTGGGAAATATCAGAGTACATGAACTTGCAAAATCGCTTGGTGTGGAGACTTCAAAGGTTCTCTCGGCACTGGAAGCCATGGGCGTGAAAGCAACGAACATGAGCGGGGTCGATGAGGAGACCTGCGCGAAGATCCGCAGAAAGTTTTCGCCTTCCGCTCAGCCCGCTTCAGACGGAGAGCAGAGGCCCGGGCAGGAATCCCGTCAGGAGGCCGCTCCGAAGAAGAAACGTATTGTCGCAGTCTTCCGGCCGCAGAATTCAAGAAGCGGCATGATGAAGGGAAGATCCGGCGCGGCGGACAGCCAGCGGGACCACGCTGCCCGTCCGCACAGAAAGCCTGAGCAGACAGCACCCGCTTCTGAGAAGGGAACCGGAACAGCGCAGCGCAGACCGGCAGCTCCTGTGCACGGCAGCGCCGCAAAGCCGGCCGCAAGCCGCTCCGGTGCCGTCAGAAAACCGGAGGCACCAAAGCCGAGGGTACATTTCCGCGGCGCGCTGACCGGATCGACAACCGCAGAGGATCTTCTGAAGGAGGGCGGCAGCTCAATCGCAGCCCAGCAGGCACGGGCCCAGATGAAGGCGGATGAGCGCCCGCTCAGCGAATCTGCAACCAGAAAACCTGAGGAAGAAGCACGCATCGCAGCCCAGAAGGCACGCGAGGAGGCTGCCGCAAAGGCGGCGGAGGAAGCGGCAAGAAAGGCTGCGGAGGCGGAGGCTGTCCGTGCCGCTGCTGAGGCCGCAAGAAAAGCGGATGAGGAGCGGGCAAAGGCTGAAGCTGAAAAGCAGAAGGCCGCGGCTCCTGTGCACAGAGCCGGTCAGAGCAGCCGTGACGCCGGCGCCGGTCAGGGCAGAAGCACACAGCGTACCCGCCAGGGACAGTCGTTTGGCGGTGACAGGAAAGACGCCTCCGGCAGGACGCCTGCCCGCCAGGGCTCCTCTGCTCCGCGCAGGGATGGGGCGCCGGCAGCCGGAAGAGGCGACAGGAACACGTCCAGACCTTCCGGTCAGGGAGCCGGCTCAAGAGGCGGTTATTCACAAAGAGGCGCCGCGGCTCCGGGGGCAGGACACTCTGACGCACCGGGCAAGAGCTTCGGCGGCAGAAAAGGTGCGGACAAGAAAACTGCATTTGACAGCAAAAACACGGACAGGCAGAGAAGCGCCCGTGGAAAGAACGACCGTGACAAGTCCAAGGACAAGTACAATCGTTTTGACCAGGATGACAGGGTCGTCACATCCAGAAAGAAAAAGGATCCGAACCGCGCCGGCGCGTTCCACAAGCCGGAGCCGGCTGCTGCCGTGCAGGAAGAACAGATCAAGACCATCACCCTGCCGGACGTTCTCACACTCCGTGATCTTGCCGACAAGATGAAGCTCCAGCCGTCAGCGCTGATCAAGAAGCTCTTCCTGCAGGGGAAGATGGTGACGCTGAACCAGGAGCTGACATACGAGGAAGCAGAGAATATCGCGATGGATTACGATATCCTGTGCGAGCATGAGGAGAAGAAGGATCTGATTGCCGAGCTTCTGAAGGATACGGAGGATCCGGAAGATTCGCTTGTCCCACGTCCGCCGGTTGTCTGCGTGATGGGACATGTCGATCACGGTAAAACGTCCCTTCTGGACGCAATCCGCAACACCCATGTCACCGACCGCGAGGCGGGGGGCATCACACAGCACATCGGTGCGTCTGTCATCGATTACAATGGGCGCAAGATCACCTTCCTCGACACGCCGGGCCATGAGGCCTTCACCGCAATGCGTATGAGAGGCGCGAACTCTACCGATATCGCGGTCCTTGTCGTCGCTGCGGACGATGGTGTCATGCCGCAGACGATCGAGGCGATCAATCATGCGAAGGCGGCAGGCATCGAGATCATCGTGGCGATCAACAAGATCGACAAGCCGAGCGCCAACATTGACCGCGTCAAGCAGGAACTGACCGAGTACGGCCTGATCGCAGAGGACTGGGGCGGCAGCACGACCATGGTGCCGGTCTCCGCCAAGACGCATGAGGGAATTGACAACCTTCTGGAGATGATCCTCCTGACGGCGGATGTCCTTGAACTCAAGGCCAATCCGAACCGCCGGGCACGGGGCCTCATCATCGAGGCAAAGCTTGACAAGGGAAGAGGACCTGTGGCCTCTGTTCTTGTACAGAAGGGCGTGCTCCATGTCGGAGATCCGGTTGCGGCCGGATCCAGCTTCGGCAAAGTCAGAGGTATGGTCGATTCCAGAGGAAGAGAAATCCGGGAAGCAGGCCCAGGTTTCCCGGCGGAGATCATCGGATTCTCAAGTGTCCCTCAGGCAGGCGAGATCCTTGTCTCCCCCGAGACAGAGAAGGAGGCAAAGTCATTTGCAGAGACCTTCATCTCTGTGGAACGCGAGAAGATGCTTGCGGAGACAAAGTCAAGAATGTCGCTTGACGACCTCTTCAGCCAGATCCAGGAGGGCAGCCTGAAGGAACTGAACCTGATTGTCAAGGCAGATGTCCAGGGTTCCGTCGAAGCCCTGAAGCAGAGCCTGCTGAAGCTGTCTAACGACGAGGTGGTTGTCAAGATTATTCACAGCGGGGTCGGTGCCATCAACGAGTCCGATGTCACGCTGGCCGGCGCATCGAATGCCATCATCATCGGCTTCAATGTCAGACCGGATGCGCTTGCAAAGTCGACTGCGGAGAGAGAAGGCGTCGAGATCAAGCTGTACAAGGTCATCTACGATGCAATCAATGATGTTGAGAACGCGATGAAGGGCATGCTCGAACCGGTTTACGAGGAACAGGTGACAGGTCATGTCGAGGTCCGTCAGATCTTCAAGGCTTCCGGTATCGGCAATATTGCCGGATCGTATGTCCTGGACGGCATCGTAGAGCGCGGAAGCAAGGCGCGGATCACCCGGGAGGGCAGGCAGATCTTCGATGGCGAGATTGCATCCCTGAAGCGTTTCAAGGACGATGTCAAGTCCGTCAAGGCTGGGTATGAGTGCGGTCTTGTCTTTGAGGACTTCAACGAAATCGCCGAGGGCGACCAGGTTGAGGTCTACAAGATGGTCGAGGTTCCGCGCGATAAGATTGAGGCAAAAAAGGCCGCTGACAAGAAGGCTGCCGCAAAGAAGCAGTCCTGAGCAGTCACGCGAAAGAACAGACAGGATATGAGAAAAAACAGTATCAAGAATATCAGAATCAATGAAGAATACCGCCGTGAGATGCAGGCCATCATCCAGCGTGAGATCAAAGATCCGCGCGTACATCCGATGACCAGCGTCACGGGGGTCGAGGTCGCCCCGGATTTGAAAACCTGCAAGGCTTATATATCCGTTCTTGGCGATGCGGATGCGCTGAAGGAGACTGTCAAAGGGCTCCGGGCAGCCGAAGGCTTCATCCGGCATGAGCTCGCGCGGACCGTGAACCTGAGAAATACGCCTGAAATCCGCTTCATCGCGGATGATTCCATCGCGTACGGCGTCAGCATGTCGAAGAAGATCGACGACGTCATCCGTCATGATGATGAAGCCCGTGAGATGACAGGGCGTGTGTTTGAAGGCTTTGAAGATGAGACGGACGATATCAGCATCAGAACGGATGAGGACAACGGGGAAGGAGCAGATATATGATCAATCTGGATGAGCAGCTGAAGGACGTACGCACGGTCGCCATTGCCGGGCATGTGAGGCCGGACGGAGATGCATTCGGGAGCTGTATGGGAATGTACCTGTTCCTCCGGACGTATTATCCGCAGATCGATGCACATGTCTACCTGGAGGGTAATTTCTCAGATGCGTTCCGCTTCGTTGCACATACAGACGAAATCATCACCAGTTATCCGGAGATCGAACCGGTTGACCTGTTCATATCGCTCGATGTTTCGGCTCTGGACAGGTTTGGAAGTGCCCTGCCGTATTTCAATGCGGCAAGGCGTACGCTTGTGATCGATCACCATATCAGCAATCCTCTTTTCGGAGCCGTCAATGAAGTTCAGCCGGATTCCAGCTCGACGAGTGAGCTGGTCACGCTGCTGATCGGCAAAGACCGCCTGACAAAGGAGATCGCCGAACCCCTGTATCTGGGTGTGATCAACGACTCCGGCGTCTTCCGCTATTCCTGCACAAGCAGCCGGACGATGGAAATTGCAGGATGGCTGATGGATACCGGAATTGATTTTTCAAAAATATGCGATGTGGCCTTTTATCAGAAGACCTACGCACAGACGCATGTGATCGGAAAAGCGCTCAGCGAGAGTATGCTGATGCTGGACGGGAAGGTCATCTTTTCTGTCATCCACCAGAAGGAAATGGATTTCTACGGGGTCGGTCCCCAGGATCTTTCGCCGATTTCGTCTATGTTGAAAGAGACAAAAGGAGTGGAGGTCGCGATTTTCCTCTACGAAAGCGGGATCCGGCAGTTCAAGGTCAGCATGCGTTCGAACGGAAAGGTTGACGTGGCAAAGATCGCCCAGTTCTTCCAGGGCGGCGGGCATGTCAGTGCCGCCGGCTGTACGATGAACGGCGGTGTTCATGATGTAGTGAACAATGTTGTCGCAAAGGTGGCGGAGCAGCTGCACATACTTTCCGAAGGAACAGAGGAGACAGTATCCTGATGTGGAACGGACTTCTGAATGTCTACAAGGAGGCCGGCTATACGAGCAACGATGTTGTTGCCAGGCTGCGCGGCATCCTGAGGCAGAAAAAGATCGGTCATACCGGAACCCTGGATCCTGCTGCGGTCGGCGTTCTCCCGGTGCTCCTCGGAACGGCCTGCAGACTCTCTGAATATCTGACGGATCATGATAAAACCTATCGGGCTGTGCTCAGACTGGGGGTCACAACTGACACGCAGGACATGACTGGAACGGTTCTGAATGAAGCCGGGCAGGCGCAGCTTCAGGCACTGTCTGAGCGCGGAATCGCTCAGGCTGCGCTTTTTTTTCAGGGTGGCTATGATCAGGTGCCACCGATGTATTCCGCCAAGCAGATCGGCGGAAAAAGGCTGTATGACCTGGCGAGGGAAGGGAAGGTTGTCGAACGAAAACCGGTCCACGTTGAAATCCCGAAGATTGAGATTGAGGAGATTTCCCTTCCCCTTGTGACCCTGAAGATTGACTGTTCCAAAGGCACTTATATCCGGACACTGTGTGCGGATATTGGAGAACGGCTTGGCGTAGGCGGTGCGATGGAGTATCTCGAGCGGCTCCGTGTCGGCGGTTTCCTGATAGGCGACAGCCTTTCGCTTGGGCAGATCGAGGAACTCTCCAAATCCGGAGCGCTTGCCCCGTATGTCATTCCATGCGAGGAGATGTTTCTGGACTGCCTGAGGGTCCGGACAATTCCGGAGGCAGACCGGAAGCTTCTGAACGGCAATGAGCTGACGATGCGAGAGCTTGGCCTGCCGCCGCGCGGCGGCGGGGAGATGATCCGCGTCTGTGATTCTGAAGGAACGTTCTATGCCGTATACAGACAGGTTCCGTCTGCCGGAACCTACCGTCCCTACAGAATGCTCCGGCCGTCCGGGGAATGAGCGAAAAAGCATGTTGATTTATCACGGAATACACGAATTTCAAAGTGCATGTCTGTCAGGCGATCTATTGCTGCATGCAAGTGCGGTGACACTCGGCAAATTCGATGGAGTTCACAGAGGTCACCAGAAGCTGCTGTCGGAGGTACTCCGCCGCCAGCAGGATGGTCTTACCGGCATCATGTTTGCCATTGATTCCGGCGGGCAGCAGATCCTGACTCAGCAGGAGCGGGCGTCATACGTTGCATCCCTTGGAATAGACGTTCTGATTGAATGCCCATTTTCAAGGGAACTGATGACGATGCAGGCGGAGGCTTTCATCGCCCATGTGCTGAAGGAAATCCTGCAGGCATCTGTCCTGGTTGTCGGGTCGGATTTCCGCTTCGGCTATGGCAGGGCAGGAAGTGCGCAGATGCTGCTGGACAGGCAGAAGCGGTATGGCTATCAGGCAGTCATCGAGACGAAGGAATGCTATCAGGGCAGCGAGATCAGCTCTACAAGGGTCCGGTCGGCTCTGAAAGCGGGAGACATGGATCTCACAGAAGCGCTTCTGGGACGGCCTTACCCGGTTTCCGGCAGGGTTGTTCATGGCAGACACCTCGGCTCGACGATCGGTTTCCCGACCGTCAACACGCTGCCACAGGCGCGCAAGCTTCTCCCGCCTGATGGGGTCTACGCAACGGTCACGGAGCTTCAGGATGGAAGATACGTTCCGGGTGTCACCAACATCGGCACAAATCCGACCATCTCGGACGGAAATGACCGGACGGTCGAAACCTATCTTCTGGATTTCTCGGAGGATCTGTACGGTACCGATATTCAGACAAGATTCTACCATATGATCCGGGGGGAGGAGGTATTCTCCTCGCTCGAGGAGCTGACGACGCAGATGAAGGATGATGCCAGGCAGGGACTTTTGTTTCTTTCCACGCGCGGTGTTCTTTCGAAAACTTGACGCGTCTTCATAATGATGTTACACTGCACAAGTGTTTTGAACCGGTACTCAGGATCCCGCCGCCTCCGGCGAATCCCGTGTATCTGGTGATACGACTGGATCAGCCGGGCGGTCTCATGACAAAACGGTGTGATGCAGATGACTGTGCCGAAGATCCGGCACGCCCATTATTAGTCTCAGGAGGACTGACTCATGATTACGAAGGAAAAGAAGACAGAGCTGATCAACAAGTATGGCCGTAAGGAGGGCGACACCGGTTCGCCGGAGGTTCAGGTTGCAATCCTGACCGAGCGGATCGCTGAGCTGACCGAGCATCTGAAGGCCAACCCGAAGGATCACGCTTCCAGAAGAGGTCTGTTCAAGATGGTAGGTCAGAGAAGAGGACTTCTTGCTTATCTTGCAAAGAAGGATATCAACGCTTACCGTGAACTGATCGCAAAGCTCGGAATCCGCAAGTAATGAGGCATCTGCAGAGCACCCTGGACTGGTTCCGGGGTGCTTTGTGTGTAATTGAAGACGCGATTTTCATCATGCCGAGGCAACTGCAAGACTGATCTGAGTGAAGAGATACAGTCCGGGTTCAGGGGGATTGTTCCGCGCAGAATGATGGCAGACACGGCAGGTCATGCTTGCAGTTGATTCGGGGATGGGGTCGCATGTACAAAGGAGTTTCCAAGATGAAAAAAGGCAGAAGATATTCCATGGAACTGGCCGGCCGCACGCTCAGCGTCGATGTCGGCAGGGTCGCGGCCCAGGCGAATGGTGCTGCATTCATGCACTACGGCGATACGACGGTTCTCTCTACAGCGACTGCTTCCGACGCACCGAGAGAAGGCATCGACTTCTTCCCGCTCTCTGTGGAGTTTGAGGAGAAGGCTTACGCAGTTGGCAAGATTCCGGGCGGCTTCAATAAAAGAGAGGGCAAGGCGAGCGAGAACTCTGTTCTGACCGCACGTGTCATTGACCGTCCGATGCGCCCGCTCTTCCCGAAGGATTTCCGCAACGATGTAACCCTGAACAATCTGGTCATGTCGGTCGACCCGGAGTGCCGTCCGGAGCTTGTCGCCATGCTTGGCAGCTCCATTGCGACCTGCATCTCCGATATTCCATTTGACGGACCATGCGCGATGACCCAGGTCGGCATGATCGACGGGGAATTCATCATCAACCCGTCCCAGAAGCAGTGGGATGAGGGGGACCTGCAGCTGACTGTCGCATCCACCTCGACAAAGGTCATCATGATCGAGGCAGGCGCAAAGGAGATTCCGGAAGCCAGGATGATCGAGGCCATCTATAAGGCGCACGATGTCAACCAGGAAATCATTCGTTTTATCAATGAGATCGTTGCAGCGGAGGGCAGGCAGAAGTTCACCTATCAGAGCTATGCCGTTCCGGATGAAGTCTTTGCGGCACTCAAGGAGCTTGTCCCGCAGGAGGAGATGGAAAAGGCTGTCTTCACGGATGAAAAGCAGCAGCGTGAGGCCAACATCGCCGTTCTGACAGACCGGGTGAAGGAAGCATGGGCCGATCAGGAAGATTATCTTGCGTACCTTGCGGACGCCATGTATCAGTACGAGAAGAAAACGGTCCGGAAGATGATCCTGAAGGATCACAAGAGACCGGACGGAAGAAAGATTGATCAGATCCGGCCGCTCTCAGCCGAGATTGACCTGATTCCGCGGGTTCACGGAAGTGCAATGTTCACCCGCGGGCAGACGCAGATCTGCACCGTCACAACACTGGCACCACTCTCCGAGGTTCAGAAGATTGAGGGGCTTGATCCGAACATCACGGAGAAGCGGTATATTCATCAGTACAACTTCCCGTCCTACTCCGTCGGTGAGACAAAGCCGTCCAGAGGCCCGGGACGTCGTGAGATCGGGCATGGCGCGCTCGCTGAGAGAGCGCTTCTGCCGGTGATCCCGTCCAAGGAAGACTTCCCGTATACGATCCGCTGCGTCTCCGAAACCTTTGAGTCGAACGGTTCCACCTCTCAGGCATCCATCTGCGCGTCCACAATGTCTCTGATGGCTGCCGGCGTTCCGATTAAAAAGCAGGTTGCCGGCATTTCCTGCGGACTCGTGACCGGAGATACCGATGACGATTACATCGTCCTGACCGATATTCAGGGTCTTGAGGACTTCTTCGGGGATATGGACTTCAAGGTCGCAGGTACGCATGACGGGATCACGGCGATCCAAATGGATATCAAGATCCACGGCCTGACCCGTCCGATTGTTGAGGAAGCGATTGCCCGCACGAAGCAGGCAAGGGAGTATATCCTCAATGAGATTATGACGCCGTGCATCGCTCAGCCGAGACCGGAAGTCTCGAAGTACGCGCCGAAGATCGAGCAGATCCAGATCGATCCGAACAAGATCGGAGATGTGGTCGGTCAGCGCGGCAAGACCATCAATGAGATCATCGCCAGAACAGGCGCCAAGATCGACATCGATGATGACGGCCATGTATCTGTGTCGAGCGATGACAAGGATGCGATTGCGAGCGCCATCAACATGATCCGGATCATCACGACCGACTTCGAGGAAGGACAGATCCTTCAGGGAACCGTTGTTTCGATCAAGGACTTCGGCGCGTTCATCGAATTTGCACCCGGCAAGGAAGGCATGGTTCACATCTCCAAGATCGCAAAGCACAGAATTGACCATGTTGAGGATGTGCTGACACTGGGCGACAAGGTGACGGTTGTCTGCCTTGGTAAGGACAAGATGGGCAGAATGTCCTTCTCCATGAAGGATGTCAAGCAGGGACCTTACCAGTCTGCGTGAGACGGTCTGAATCACCCGGAAGCTGCCAGATATTCAGGTGAATGCAGCTGCAATTTACACTGCAGTCAACAGAAGATTGTGATTGTTTGAACCCCCGCCTGGCTTGAGAAAACCAGGCGGGGGTTTTCTGTTTGTTTTTTGTTTGCATCTGATTATTCCGCAATAATTAAAGCAATCAGCCGATATACACAAAATCATTTCTTGATCTGTCCGATCTTCTGTATTATAATTACTAAAGTTTCATTTCAAAAGAAATGGGCTGGTTGATTCGTTGTCCAGGAGGAGGGTTTATCATGAAAAAGAGAACACTGGCCGCGCTTTCTGCGGTTCTCATGGCAGGCAGCTGTGTCATTGCTCCTGCGGCGTTTGCCGGGGAGACGGAGGCAGCATCCGGAAAAACCTTTGAAGTCGGCATTGTCAAGTATGTCGACGACGCATCCCTCAACCAGATTGAGGCGAATATTGAAAAGCAGCTCGACAAGAAGTCTGCCGAGCTGGGCGTGACATTCCACTACACGGAGTATGACGGGCAGGCGGATTCCACGACACTGAATCAGTTTGCCTCAAAGCTCGTCGACGAGAAGGTGGACTGCATCGTCCCGATCGCGACGCCGGCAGCCGTCATCATGCAGTCGGCGACTGAGGACACGGGGATTCCGGTTGTCTTCTCAGCCGTCACAGACCCTGAGTCGGCCGGACTTGTCAAGAGCAACGATGCTCCCGGGGCGAATGTGACCGGAACCTCCGATGCACTGGACACAGAAGCTGTCTTCAAGCTGATGCAGGCTGCAAACCCGAATCTGAAGAAGGTCGGTCTCCTCTACAATAAGTCTGAGGATGCTTCGAAGAAAGCCATCGAGGAGGCAAAGGCTTACTGTGACAAGAATGGTCTGGAGTATGTCGAGAAGACCGGCACGACAGCAGATGAGATCATCCAGGCGGCTCAGGCGCTGATCGGAGAGGGCGTTGAGGCGGCATTTACCCCGACCGACAACACCGTCATGACTGCGGAGCTTTCGATCTACGAAGACTTCATCGATGCGAAGATTCCGCAGTACTGCGGCGCTGACTCATTTGCCCTGAACGGTGCGTTCTGCGGATACGGCGTCAACTACGCAGAGCTTGGCACTGAGACGGCGAACATGGTTTCGGACATTCTCGCAGGCGGCGCTGACCCGGCAACGACACCTGTCCGGACACTGAACAACGGAATCGCGACCGTCAACACGGAGACCGCCGAGGCCATCGGCATCGACTACAGCATGTTCAAGGGGATGTGTGAGAAGGTTGTCGAGACAAAGACCGCGAAGGAGTTCTCCGACCAGACGGAGGCAGCGACGGAAGCGGAGAGCTGAGGCTCCGTTCCCGGACGGAGGCGGAGAGCTGAAGCTTCCTGCCCGGACGGAGACGGCAGCTGCGTGCTGATGCCGTCGATACTTGCCAGATCGGTCTGTTTTCAGTACAATAGGCGTCGGGGACGCTTCCCCGGCACAACAACTCAAACAATCCATGATCCTGTGCGGGCTGTTCTGTGACCACTCACATGACAGCCCGCCTTTTTTTGTCTGAAGAGGTTTTTATATGCTGCAGTTTTTTACCGGCACTCAGTTCACGACATCCATGGAGCTCGGGCTTCTCTACGGTCTGGTTGCCCTTGCGCTCTATATATCATTCGGCCTTCTGAAGATCGCCGACCTTTCAACGGACGGCTGCTTTACGCTCGGCTGCGCCGTCGGCGCCAGCATGACCGTCGCGGAACATCCATTTCTGGCGCTCCCGGCAGCTATGGCGGCAGGGATCCTTTCCGGGTATGTGACGGCTTTTCTTCAGACGAAACTGGGTGTGGAGTCAATTCTTGCCGGTATCATTGTCAATACCGGCCTTTATACCATCAACTTTCTGGCGATGGGATCCTCCTCCAACCTGAATATCTTTGGTTCGGACACGATATTCTCTCTCGCAAAGGGTGTCAGCTCTGCCGGATGGTACAGAAAGCTCTTCACGCTTCTGATCCTTCTGTGTATCGTCCTTGTCATCTGCTTCATCCTGCACTGGTTCCTCAACACAACCCTCGGGCTTTCCATCCGGGCGACCGGTGACAATGAAAACATGGTCCGCGCTTCGTCTGTCAACCCTGCGTTCACGATCACGGTCGGCCTCTGCATTTCCTCTTCCCTGACTGCCTTGTCCGGTGCCCTTCTTGCGCAGTATCAGAAGTCCTGCGACATCAACTTCGGGACCGGACAGGTCACCATTGCGCTGGCTTCCCTGATGATCGGTGAGACGCTCGTCCGGAGAGGATCCATATTCAGGCGTACAATCGGTGTCATCCTGGGAAGCTGCCTGTACCGCCTGATTGTCGCCATCGCGATGAAGTTTAACATGCCGGCCGAATTTCTGAAGCTCGCATCTGCTCTGATTGTGACGGCAGCCATCGTCATCCCATACATCAGGGAGAAGGCGGCTTTCTACAGGAGACGGATGGGCAGAGGAAACCTGGCCGGAAAATGACCGCCTTTTCAGGCGCTTCACGCAGACGCACTATGCAGACACGCTTCACGCAGATAAAAAGATTGCAGTGTAAAAGATAGGATGATTCATCATGGAATATATGCTTCAGATCGACCATGTTACAAAAACCTTCAATCCCGGAACGGTTAACGAAAAGACGGCTCTCAGGAATGTGAGCCTGAATCTGAAGAGGGGGGATTTCGCAACGATTGTCGGCAGCAACGGGGCAGGCAAGTCCACCCTGTTCAACGCCATCACCGGTGCGTTCTTCACAGACAGCGGACGGATCTGCCTGGACGGAGAGGACATCACATTCAAGAAGGAACACCTGCGCTCCCGTGACATCGGTCACCTGTTTCAGGATCCGCTGATGGGAACAGCGCCTCACATGACCATCGAGGAAAACATGTCTCTGGCGTACCTGAAGGCTTCCTACCACAGAAAGAGCCTGTTCTCAAGCATCACCAAAAAGGACAAGGCTTTCTTCCGCAGCAAGCTCTCGCAGCTTCATATGGGACTGGAGGACCGGATGGACAATCCGGTCGGCCTTCTGTCGGGCGGGCAGCGGCAGGCCCTGACGCTGGTGATGGCGACGATGGTCACTCCGAAGATCCTGCTGCTCGATGAACATACGGCTGCCCTGGATCCGGCAACGGCCGAGAAGGTGCTGGATCTGACGAAGCGTGTTGTGGCGGACAACCACCTCACCTGTCTGATGGTGACCCATAATATGCACCAGGCGCTGGACGTCGGAAACCGGACACTCATGATGTACAATGGCACCATCATCCTCGACAAGGAAGGGGAGGAGCGCTCCCACATGACAGTCGATGACCTGCTGGAACAGTTCAGCGTCCAGGCAGGGAAGGAGCTGGACAATGACCGGATCCTCCTGTCCGGAAAGGTGGAAGGCTGAAAGATTGGAGAAAATGCCGTGAATCAAAGAACACTCCGGAAGAAAAAGAACAGGACTGCAGGGTATCTTTTCCCGGCTGTCCTGTTTTTCTATACTGTGATTCTGACCTTCCCCGCTGTCACATCAGCAGGAGACCGGATGTCTGCATCGCTCTTTGAAGCTGCCGCAGATTCTGCACAGGTTTCCATGATACAGACCGAACCGGAACCGGACCAGCCGGTTTCCGTCTCGAAGAAGACATGTTCCATCGATGGGCTGGACCGTACATACCGGCTGCTGCTGGTCTCAGACCTTCACATCATCGTTCCGGACGACCCGCAGGTCGATCCGGAATGCGCGGATATCGCAGAAAGCCGGCTGAATCAGATGTTCAGAACGCCGTCAGGGGAATCAGCCTTTCAGCTCTGGCAGACGCTTCCATCCCAGCTGGACAGCATGAAGGCAGACATGATTCTGTTTGCGGGTGATATGGTTGACTTTGCCACGAAGGCAAGCACTGCCAGCCTGAAGGCAGGGTTTGATTCTTTGAAAACGCCATGGATGTATGTGCGGGGCGACCATGACTACGCTGCATGGTACAGCAAGGCATATGAGACGCAGAAGGATGCGATCCTGCTTCAGAAGAATACGGCTCCGCGTAAAAAGGTGATGCGTCAGAAGATCGGGAATCTGACCATCATCGGCTGGGACAACAACACAGCGCAGATGACAAAGAAAGGCCTTCGCGACCTGAGCGCGTACCTTCAGGAAGCAAAGGCTGAAAAAAGTCCGGTCCTTTTTCTCTGTCACGTCCCGCTGAAGGGAACGGTCACGGACAAGCTGGAGCAGGAATCGAAGCAGAAAAATGGAAGAGCGCTTCTGTGGGGAGACGGCGGCTGCTATTACCGGCCGGACGACACGACGAAGCAGGCGCTGGATCTGATCCAGGCCGCGGACAGTCCGGTTGTCCTGGAAGCCTCCGGCCATCTGCACTTTCCATACAGCGGTCCGCTTACAGAAACCAGTACTATCATCACGGCGGATCCTGCTTTCCAGAACCAGATCGACGAGCTTGTCCTGGTCCCCGGACATTCACAGTAAAGCCGGTTCAGATCAGTTTTTCAAGATCCTCATAGAATGAAGGGTAGGAGATGAGGACGCAGTCCGCATCTTCGATTGTGGTTGTTCCTTCGGCGGCAAGCGCGGCGACAGCCATGCTCATGGCGACGCGGTGGTCCAGGAAGGACCTGACGCTCGCGCCTCGAAGGGAACCTGTGCCACGGATGACCATCCCGTCTTCTTCCGGCACGATATCGGCTCCCATCGCCTTCAGATTCTCCGTCATGGCCGCAATGCGGTCCGACTCTTTGACCTTCAGCTCTGCGGCATCCCTGATGACGGTGGTTCCTTCCGCATAAGCTGCCATCACCGCAATCACCGGAATCTCGTCGATCAGTGTCGGAATCAGTGCGCCTTCGATCGTTGTGCCGTGCAGCGAAGAGCTTTTCACGAGCAGATCGGCAGCCTTCTCGCCGCCCCGGTCATATTCGCAGATCACCTCAATCTGCCCGCCCATGTCTCGCGCAGCCTGAAGAATGCCCGCCCTGGTCGGGTTGATGCCGACATTCTTCACCAGAATCTCAGAGCCGGGCACAATCAGCCCCGCTGCGATAAAATACGCGGCGGAAGATATATCGCCCGGGACGATGATCTCCTGTCCTCTGAGCCGCGGCTCCGGACAGACCTCCGCGCGCCAGGGTGTCATGCCGGCCATACGGCTTCTGCCTGCCGCATCACGTGCTGTCCCCGAGACAGCACACTCATCAGCCGCCCGTGAGCTTATCTCTGCCCCGAACCCTCTGAGCATCAGCTCTGTGTGATTGCGGGAAAGAGAAGGTTCCGTAACCGAGGTCCTGCCGTCTGCATACAGGCCGGCCAGAAGGATGCAGGACTTGACCTGTGCACTCGCGACAGGGGACAGGTAGTCGATTCCGTGCAGATGTCCTCCGCTGATCGAAAGCGGCGTACAGTCGTTGTTCCGCAGGGATATAATCCGGGCCCCCATCTCTGTCAGCGGCCGGATGATACGCTTCATCGGCCTGGTCTGGATGGAGCTGTCCCCGTTGACCTGGCTTTGGAAGGTTTGTCCGGCGAGAATCCCGGAAAGAATGCGCGTTGTCGTGCCGGAGTTCCCCGTATCCAGTGTCTTTGATGGGGCCTGAAGCCCGTGCAGACCTTTTCCGTGCACGACGACGGTGTCCGCCTCGCGGTCCTCCTCAATATCGATTCCAAGCTGACGAAAGCAGGAGATGGTCGACAGGCAGTCCGCGCTCATCAGGAAATGAGAGGCGCGCGTATCTCCTTCTGCAAGCGCCCCCAGCATGATGGAGCGGTGGGAAATGGACTTGTCTCCCGGAACCTCTATCTCTCCGTGAAGGGCGCCGGCCCTCTCAATTTCTCTGATGCTCATATTCCGTTCTCCTCGTCTAAGCCCGGCCGGCCCTCAGGACAGCCATTCTCCCAGTCATAATCTGCCCTGACGGTCAGGTTTCTCTTTGATCCACATACCGGCCTTTTGATCCGGCTTTATCATCCTGCCTGCTGCGGCAAAGTCAGCCTCAGAATGTTTATTCATTCACCCATACTGTGTAGCGATGGTGTCTGAGCAGCTCTGCGGCCTGCCGGCAGGCGTCTTCCTCATAGAACTCAATGGAAAGCGCGCCTTCCTCAAACTCACGGTTATGCACGATCCCGATGTTCTTGATCGAGATTGAATGGACGGCAAGAATGGTCGCGATGGTTGCGATGGCTCCGCTTTCGTCGATCAGGTCGCAGTAGAGCCGGTAGATCTTTTTGACCGGCCCTGAGGAAGAGAAGCTGAAGGAATCTCTGTAGTCCCGGGAGGACGCAAACATCTGATTAATGTAGACGCCGTCACCGGCCACCATATGATCCCTCGCCTCCTCCATCTCCCGGATGAACTCGTCAAGGACCTTCGCGATATTATCGGAATTGTCGACACAGATCTGCTCCCACATCTCAGGGGAGGATGAAGCGATCCGCGTGATGTCCCTGAAACCGCCTGCAGCGATCATCTTCATATGTTCCTCCCGCCCGTCGAGCGTATGGACGGTGTTGACAAGCGAGGAGGCGATGACATGCGGAAGATGGCTGACAGCCGCCGTGATGTAGTCATGCTCCCGGTAGTCCAGCACAAGCGGAAGGGCCTTCAGCGACTGAACAAGCTGAAAGCAGCGGTTTGTCCATTCTTCGGGGACACGCTTTCCCGGCGTCAGGATGTAGTATGCATTCTCAAACAGGTGGTCGTTGCCGCTCTCAAAGCCGGTTTTCTCGGAGCCGGTCATCGGATGGCCGCCGATAAACTGATTGTCCAGCCCAAGCCGCTCGACTTCCTGATGAATGCCCGTCTTGACGGAGCCGACATCGGTGAGAATGGTCTTTTTCCCAAGAACGGTCCGGATCTCAGAAAGCATGCGGATGTTTGTGATGACCGGCGCGCACAGAAAGATATAGTCGCAGCCGCGGAACAGCTCGTCGGACGGCGATGTGCAGATCTCATCAAGCACCCCGGCCTCCCGCGCCTCCATGGAGGTTTTCTGTGTCCTTGTGTAGGCGCAGACTGTGCACGCCGGATCCAGTTTCTTCAGATTCCTAGCAAGCGACCCACCAATCAGGCCCAGGCCGATAAACCCGTACTTCATCGCATCATCACTCCTGTCAGATGATTCTGTGTCCCGCTTAGTATGCCATAATCAGGCGGAGGAATCAATCAAGTTGGCTCTTCTGAAAAGGTCCCTTCAGGCGTATAATAGGCAGAAAAAGATCGAATCTTCCATAAGCCGCATCCTGCAATTCATTGCACCCGGAGCGGCTGAGATGGAGACCTATCGATCTCCGCGTCATACATGCTTTGGAAATCAGACAGGGAGACGACGTATGAATACTCAGGAAAAATTTGAACTTGTCTACAACAACTTCAAACTTCACTTTTACAGAGAAATCTTCCACAAGATCCAGGGGCGGGAGACCTCCCTCACGACAGTGGAGTCGTTCTGTATGGAAGTCATCTATGCGCTTGGCCGTCCGACCATCAGCGAGTTCGGCTCGTTCATCGGGCTCTCGACCCCGAACACGGCCTACAAAATCGCGAACCTGGTCAAAAAAGGATACCTGAAGAAGGTTCAGTGTCCGGATGACAAGCGGGAATACCGGCTGGAGGTGACGCAGCGCTACATGGATTACTACAATATCAGCACTTCCTATATGAACAACGTCATCGGTCATGTTCAGGAGAAGATGACCCCTGAGGAGATCCACGGCTTTGACAGAAGCCTTGAGGTGATCTACGCCGAGCAGATGGAAGAGACCCCGCTTCCGGACGGACATCTGCCGGCCTCCATATCAGATGAGTGACCGTTTTACAGATTCGGATTTCAGGATCCCTTCTGGCAGGCGGGCCTTTTGAATGCTCTGGTGCATGGCACTGGAGCTTTTTTCATGCACTTTTTGAGGTACGCGGATTGACAGACCTGATTCATTGAATTATGATTAGCAGCGTATTTAGATAAATATATTTAGATAAAGACTTATCACAGAGGATTTTTCATGGAGGGTACCGTTATGACGCTGGATGGAGTGAAGGAAGTCATCGATGAAACGCTGAAATACAGCGGGGATGTGACGACGGATACAAAGCTGAAGGGCGATCTGATCATGGACTCGCTGGACGGTGTGGAGTTTGTCATGGCACTTGAGGAGAAGTTCGGAGTCGAGATTCCAAACGAAGACATGGCAAACCTTGAGACAGTCGGTGATATCGTCACATACATTGACAAGAAGTTACAGAAGAATTGAAAAGAGAGCCGCGATGGAACTGGAACTGACAGAAATCAAACAAATCATAGCCCTGTTTGAGCGTTCAGATCTTGCCGAGCTGGACCTGAAGAACAACGGTCAGCGGCTCCGTCTGAAGAAAGCCGGCGGAACCGCAGTCAATCATCAGGCGGCGGCAGGAGGTTCTTCGAACTCCGCAAGTGAATCTGAAGCGGTCTGTGCAGGGAAGACGACGAATCATACGCATGAAGCCGGCTGCATTGAAACAGCCAGCCAGCCGGATGTGCCTGCGGATGGGGCGTCGGCGCTTCCGCTGAAGGCCCCGCTCACAGGCGTCTTTCATGCGAAAAATCCGGATGGAGGACTGATCTATGCCGAGCCAGGGAAAAAGGTGCAGGAGGGAGAGACTGTCGGGCTGATGGAAGCCATGAAGATGATGAGCGAAATCAAAGCGCCCGTAAGCGGCAGGATTGTATCAGTCGAAGTCGGGGACGCTGATTTCTGCGAGTACGGGAAGGTTCTGATGTTGATTCAGCCAGATGAGGGCATGTGATGTTCCGGAGAATTCTGATTGCAAACAGAGGCGAAATCGCCATGAGACTGATCCGCTGCATGAAGGAAATGGGAATCGAGAGTGTTCTGGCCTATTCTTCAGAGGATGCCGATTCTCTTCCAGTCCAGATGGCAACGGAAGCAGTCTGCATCGGACCTGCCGCGGCCTCGGCAAGCTACCTGAACCAGGCCCCCCTTGTGGAGGCCGCGAAGGCTGCTTGCTGTGACGCGGTTCATCCGGGATACGGATTTCTGTCTGAGAATGCAGATTTCGCGGCACTTGTCCGGGAAAACGGCTTGGCCTTCATCGGTCCGGATCCTGAAACCATCCGTCTGATGGGAGACAAGGAAAAAGCCAGGGAGCTGATGAAAAAAAACGGCATCCCGACCGTTCCTGGATCCGACGGTCTGGTTGATACAGCTGAAGAGGCCGTCCGGGTGGCAGACAGCCTTGGCTATCCGGTGCTGGTCAAGGCATCGGCTGGAGGCGGCGGCCGGGGCATGCGGCGTGCTTCCTGCAGGGACGAAGTCATGGCGGCCTATCAGGATGCCCGCGCAGAAGCTCAGGCTGCCTTCGGCGACAGCTCTGTGTATCTTGAGAAGGAAATCGTCCACCCGCACCACATCGAGTTTCAGATTCTTGCAGACCGGTATGGCAGCATTGTCCAGCTTGGAGAGCGGGACTGTTCCATGCAGCGCCGCCGCCAGAAGATGATTGAGGAGGCCCCGGCGAGCTTTCTGACACCAAAGCTTCGGGCAAAGATGGCCAGAGCTGCCGTCGCGGCCGCAAAGGCATCCGGGTACGTCAGCGCCGGAACGGTCGAGTTTGTCGTGAATCAGAAGGGAAACTTCTACTTCATTGAAATGAACACCCGCATCCAGGTTGAGCACTGCGTGACAGAGATGGAGACGGGGATTGACCTTGTGCGGGAACAGATCCGCATTGCGGCCGGAATGAAGCTTTCGATCCGGCAGCAGGACATTCATCCGGCGGGACACACGATCGAGGTCCGGATCAATGCAGAGGACCCGCAGCAGGCATTTGCACCGTCCCCGGGTATCATTTCGTTTGCGCATTTTCCGGGTGGAGGAGGCGTACGGATTGAGAGTGCCGTCTACTGCGGCTCACGTGTCAGCCCGTTCTATGATTCGATGATCGCAAAGCTGATTGTACACGCTTCCGGCCGCCGGGAGGCCATCCACAAGATGCGGGCGGCGCTCGAGGAACTGACCATAGAAGGCGTCCGCACAAACATCGCCTATCTGTACCTGATGATGTTTCAGCGAGACTATCTGCTTGGCCAGTTTGATACTTCATTCATCGAAGAGAACACAGAGAAAATTCTGAGGTGGGAGAAGGCATGCCGGAAAAAAGCGGGACTGGTCAGCTGACCCGCCTGACAGATCAGTCCACCGTCTGAAAGGAGGCGTGGCTCATGGGAGAAAATCCGTTTGAACGAAAGAGGGCCGTCCTGCTCGCATACAAGGAGCAGCGTGCCCGCGGCCGGAAATACGCTCACGTGGGGGTAAAACTCAGACGACTCATGGATCCGGAGTCTGTCACGGAACTGTGGCAGGATCTGGAGACGCAGGATCCGCTCCATTTTCCCGGATATCGGGAGAAGCTGGCAGACAACCAGCAGCGGACAGGAGCCAGGGACGCTCTGATGTGCGTACAGGGCACGATCGGCTCCTTTCCCGTGATCTGCTGCGAGCTTTCAGCGTCCTTTCTGATGGGAAGCATGGGGAGCGTTGTCGGAGAGAAGATTGCGCGGGCGGCGGAAAAAGCCGATCAGGACGGGTGTCCGCTGATCATCATATCCGCAAGCGGCGGCGCCCGCATGCAGGAGGGCATGTATGCTCTTTATCAAATGGAGAAGACGGCGGCTTCCATCCGCCGTTTCCAAAGGCACGGGGGCCTGTTCATATCGATTCTGACAGATCCGACGATGGGCGGGGTGATTGCCAGCTTTGCAAGCCTCGGAGATCTGATCCTCGCGGAGCCGGATGCGCTGATTGGTTTTGCCGGGCCAAGGGTCATCGCCCAGACCATTCATGAGAAGCTTCCGAAGGGATTCCAGAAGGCGCAGTTTCAGCTGGAACACGGATTTGCCGACCGCATCGCAGCGCCGGAGAAGATGCGGGAGGAAGTCCTGCAGCTTCTCCGGTTTCATGCAAAAGGGGGACAAGCGCAGCTGCAGGAGGATCTGCCGGACGCCGCATGTCCCCAGCAGGCATCCGGTCTGCCGGACAGGCAGCTGTCTGCCTACGAGCGTGTCCGGCTTGTCCGCGCGGAGGACCGCCCGAAAATCACCGACTATACAGACGCCCTTTTCACCGATTTCACGGAGCTTTGCGGCGACCGATGCGGAACGGAGGATCCGGCCATTCTGTGCGGCCTGGCCTTCTTTGGCTCACAGCCGGTCACCGTGATCGGCCACCGGAAGGGGAAGAACCTCAGGGACAGTCTGCGGTATAATTTCGGGATGCCCGGACCGGGCGGATACCGGAAGGCCCTTCGCCTGATGCGGGAGGCTGAGAAGTTTGGCCGGCCTGTCATTACCCTGATCGACACGCCCGGTGCCTATCCCGGAAAGGAAGCCGAGGAGAACGGCATCAGCAGTGCGATTGCGGAGAACCTGGCCGCGATGGCGGAGCTGCGCGTTCCGATTCTGTCGATCGTCACGGGGGAGGGCAGCAGCGGAGGCGCTCTCGGGATCGGGGCAGGCGACCGCATCCTGATGCTGGAGAACGCGGTCTATTCCGTCCTCTCCCCTGAGGGCTTCGCAAGCATCCTCTGGAAGGATTCCAAACGGGCGGCCGAGGCCAGCGAAATCATGCAGATGACGGCGCCGGAGCTCTATGAATGCGGCCTGATCGACGGAATCATCGGGGAGCCGGAGGGCGGCATCCAGAAGGATCCGGCTTATTGCTACAGCAGGATGAAAAAGGCGATCGGCAGCTTTCTGTCTGACATGTGCAAAACAGATGCAGCTGAACTGACAGAGCGCAGGTACCAGAAGTACCGCTCATTTGAAGGCACCCTTCGTCCCGTCTGCAAGGCTGCAGACGATGCTGCATCCGGGCCGGAGGAGAATTCTGCCGCATCCCTGCGGAAACAGGAGTCAGACATATGAGAGGATTCAGATTGGTTGGAACCGGAATGTCGGTTCCGGGAATCCGTTTTTCAAATGATGATTTTTCAGGCTGGCTTGACACATCAGATGCCTGGATCAGGCCCCGCACAGGAATCCGGTCCCGATATTTCTGCCATAAGCCGCAGGAATCGATCCGGTGCGGGGAGGGGGCAGAGGTTTCAGAGGATTGCACGGTGACCCTGGCTGCATCGGCCGGAGAGGCCGCACTGAAGGATGCGGGCATCTCTCCTTGTGACATCGGCCTGATCATCTGCGCGACCTCGACGCCCCAAGAGGCGATGCCGTCGACCGCCTGTCTTGTTCAGAAACGCCTCGGCATCCCATCCGGAACCCCCGCACTCGACCTGAACGCCGCCTGCACAGGCTTCATCTATGCCATGTCTGCAGCCTTCAGTCTCCTGCAGTCGGGCGCTGCCGCCGGCAGAATGTACGCACTCGTCATCGGGGCAGATGCGATGTCAGACATCCTGGATTTCCGTGATCGCAGCACCTGTGTCCTGTTCGGAGACGGGGCAGGGGCTGCGGTGATGAAGCTGGACAATGAGGACCGCTATCCCTGTCATTTCCACCTGGGCGCAGAAGGCAATGACGAGGCGCTCTTGTGCGAAGGCGGAAAACTCAGAATGGATGGCAAGGCCGTTTTTCGGTTTGCCGTCTCGAAAATTCTCGGGGAAATGGAGCAGCTGGATCAGGCAGCCGGCATCAAACCGGATGAAATCACACATATCCTCTGCCATCAGGCAAACAGCCGGATCCTGGATTATGTGAAAAGGGCCCGCCATCTCAGAGAGGATCAGCTGTTCATGGATCTTGACCGGTTCGGGAACACCGGGGCGGCAAGCGTTCCGATCGCCCTGGCTGATATGAACCGGCAGGGCAGGCTGAAGGCCGGTGATTCGCTGCTTCTTGTCGGCTTTGGCGGAGGCCTGACCTGGGGCAGCATGTATCTGAAGGTGTAAGCAGCTCCTGCTGCAGCAGCGTCTCGACAGACCTATGACGATGGTTTCGGACGCTGTCCGCGCGGCCGCCAGCAGGAGCCGTTTCGCATGCCGGATAGAAGGAGGTCTGCATGCAGTATCTGAATGAACGACTCGGAATCAAATATCCATTTATACAGGGCGGAATGGCGAATGTCGCGACCGGCGCCTTCGCAGCCGCCGTATCCAATGCCGGCGCGCTTGGAATCATCGGCTCAGGCGGTATGAATGTAGAGAAACTTGAGGAACATATCCGGATCTGCAAGTCCCTGACGGACAAGCCCTTCGGCGTCAACCTCATGCTAATGAACCCGGATACCCCCAGGATGGCTGAGCTTGTTGCCAGAAGCGGCGTCAGGGTGGTGACGACAGGAGCGGGCAGTCCGCAGAAATATGTGCCGATGTGGAAAGAGGCCGGTATTCTGGTCATTCCGGTCTGCGCGAGCGTCCTTCTGGCGCAGCAGCTTGTCCGGGCAGGCGCCGACATGATCATCGCCGAGGGGACGGAGAGCGGCGGGCATGTCGGGGAGATGACGACACTGACGTTGGTCCCGCAGATGGTGGACGGAGTGGATGTCCCCGTGATCGCCGCAGGCGGAATTGCAGACGGACGGCAGCTTGCCGCCGCCTATGCGCTCGGCGCGATCGGCGTTCAGATGGGAACCTGTCTGCTTGTAAGCGAGGAATGCCCGATTCATGAAAATTATAAAAATGCCCTCCTGAAGGCAAAGGACAATGGGACGTGCGTGACGGGGCGGATCAACGGTTCGCCGACCCGGATTCTGAAGAACAAGATGGCAAGGGACTATATCCGGCTGGAAAGACAGGGCGCCGATAAGATGGAGCTGGAGAAGTTTACCCTCGGCTCGCTTCGAAAGGCTGTCTTTGACGGCAATGTCGATGAAGGCTCCCTGATGGCGGGCCAGGACTGCGGACAGCTGAAGGAAATCCGGCCGCTCAAAGAAATCTTCCGGTCTCTTGCCGAGGAGGCATCGGCTGTCATCATGAAGCAGCAGGAAACGCTCCGCTGCCTTGGAGGATATAAATCATGAAATCAGCTTTTCTGTTTGCCGGCCAGGGAAGCCA
Organism: Porcincola sp. LCP21S3_C12; assembly: GCF_052118625.1. Lineage (NCBI taxonomy): Bacteria > Bacillati > Bacillota > Clostridia > Lachnospirales > Lachnospiraceae > Porcincola > Porcincola sp. LCP21S3_C12. The sequence goes on from NZ_JBQKGW010000001.1 coordinate 110,300, forward strand.
GCGCGAAGGCATGGGCGCCGACCTTTATGAGGCCTATCCGGCATTCCGGAAAACCCTTGACCGGGCAGCCGATGTCTACCATGCAGAATACCCTGACAGAAGAGACCTCAGGGATCTGATGTTCAGGGCACCCCTGGAGGAATTGTCCCGGACGCAGAACACGCAGCCTGCGCTTGCAGCCTACGCCGCCGGCGTGTATGCCGTGCTTTCGGAGGCCGGCATCACCCCTTCTTATCTGGCAGGTCTCTCGCTCGGTGAGTACAGCGCACTCTATGCCTCCGGTGTCCTGGATCTGGATACACTGATCCGTCTGACTTCCTTCCGCGGCAGTGCGATGGAGCTGGCAGGAGCCGGCCAGAAGACGAAGATGTGTGCGGTCATCGGTTCGGATTCTGACACCGTGCAGAAGATCTGCGCGCGCGTGTGTGATGAGAATAACGGAACGGTTGAAATCTCCAACTACAATACCCCCGTCCAGAACGTGATCTCAGGGGATGCGGCGGCTGTCACGCGCGCCGAGGAGCTGATACGCAGCGAAGGACTGGGACGATGCATGGAGCTGAGAGTCTCCGGCGCGTTCCACACCCATTTCATGAAGCCGGCTGCAGAAGCCCTGTCTGAGTATCTCTGGACGGTCAGCCTTCATCCGATGCGCATTCCGGTTGTCTTGAATGTAACAGGAAAACCCCTGCAGCAGAACAGCCAGCTGAAGGAGATGATGACACGGCAGGTGACAAACGGTGTCCGGATGGCCCAGTCCATCCTTTATCTGGCCTCGGAGGGGGTCGACACCGTCATCGAAATCGGTCCCGGCAGGGTCTTGTCCGGTTTTGTCAGAAAGACCGTCAGCGGGGTCACAACCATGACAGTCGACAGCGCCGCAGACCTTGGGCAGGTACTGGAAACCTTCCGGCGTTCATGAAGGAAGGCTGCCGTCCCTTCGGATGCATCGGCAAAACCATGTGCGGACGGGAAAACAGCGGGGTCAGTGAGAGGAGAATCAGAATCATGGCGAATCATCATCTGGATGAAATGACTGAAGAATCCAGCCGTCTGAATGGTCAGACATCTGCCGACGGCAGGCAGGAAACGCTGCCGGACAGCTTCGGCAGCCTGAAAGGCCAGACAGCTGTTGTCACAGGAGGCGGCCGCGGAATCGGAAGAGCCATCTGCCTGGAGCTTGCAAAGGCAGGCGCCCATGTTGTCATCGGTTACGGGCACAACCGGCAGGAAGCCGAGGAGACGGCGGATGCCTGCCGCAGACTTGGTCCGGACGCAAGGATCGTGGAGGCGGATGTTTCAGATCTGTCTTCCTCGAAGAGACTGGTGGATGAGGCCTTCAAGGTCTGGGGCCAGCTGGATATTCTGGTCAACAACGCCGGGATCACCAAGGACACCCTCGCCCTCACAATGAAGGTGGAGGACTTTGACCGTGTGCTGAAGGTCAATCTGTACGGAGCATTTTACTGTTCCCAGGCAGCCGCGAAATATATGCTGAAAGCCCGGTACGGCCGGATCATCAGCATCTCGAGCATCGTCGGGCTCCACGGCAATGCCGGACAGGCCAACTACGCCGCAAGTAAGGCCGGTATCATCGGCATGACGAAATCACTTGCAAAAGAACTGGCCTCCCGGAACATCACCGTCAATGCCGTCGCCCCGGGCATGATCGATACGCAGATGACGGAGGCGATGTCCGGGATGGCACAGTCTGTCATGAAAGCCCGGATTCCAGCCGGATACGCTGGAAGACCCGAGGATGTCGCCGCCGCCGTCCATTTTCTGGCACTCCCTCAGGCCGGCTATATTACAGGACAGGTACTCGGTGTAGACGGCGGAATGGGCGCATGATAGAGGGAAGCATCTGAATTCGGGCATTCAGAACTGCGGGACTTTTGGAAACAGGTCAGCTTAGGAAGGAGAATCAGGATGAGCAGAAGGGTGGCTGTCACGGGACTCGGAATCGTGTGCCCGATCGGCAATTCAACGGAGGAGGTGATGGACAGCGTCCGGAACGGACGCTGCGGGATCGCTCCGATCACGCGGTACGACACCTCTCATCAGAAGGTGAAGCTTGCCGGTGAGGTGAAAGGCCTGAAGATCGATGCCTACATTGACCCGTCCGAGGGCAGAAAAATGGATCTTTACACGCAGTATGCGCTGTGTGCGGCTATCCAGGCTGTAAGAGACAGCGGCCTTTCCTTTGATCAGGAGGACAGACGAAGATGCGGCGTGATCCTCGGTACCGGAATCGGCGGAATCGAGACCATCGAGCAGCAGCAGGTCCGGGGCGAAAAGCACGGCTTTGACAGGGTCAATCCCTTTTTTATTCCAAGAGCCATCAGCAATATGTCTGCCGGTCATGTCGCGCTGCGCTTCGGGCTCAGAGGCGTCTGCGAGACAACCGTGAGCGCCTGCGCAAGCTCCGCAAATGCCATCGGCGAAGCGTATCTCAAGGTGAAGGAAGGCCGCGCGGACATCTGCCTGACCGGAGGCTCGGAAGCTGCCGTCACGCCGCTGAGCATCGGCGGATTCACCTCCCTTCAGGCGCTCTCTCTTTCGCAGGATCCGGCTCGGGCCTCCATCCCCTTCGACAAGGAGCGCAATGGCTTTGTGATGGGAGAGGGCGGCGCCGTACTTGTCCTTGAGGACTATGAACACGCCAGAAAGCGAGGCGCGCACCTCTACGGAGAAATCACCGGCTATGGTGCAACCTGCGATGCCTACCACATCACATCCCCGGATCCCGACGCAGAGGAAGCCTCGGAATGCATCCGCCTGGCGATGGAGGAAGCAGACCTTTCGCCGGAGGATGTCGATTACATCAATGCACACGGGACCTCCACCCACATGAACGATTCCTGTGAAACGAAGGCGATCCGGGCAGTCTTCGGCGATGCCGCAGACCATCTGAAGGTCAGCTCGACCAAGTCCATGACCGGACATATGCTTGGTGCGGCGGCAGCGGTTGAGGCTGTCATCACGCTGCTTGCGATGGAGGAGGGTTTTGTCCCGCCGACCATCGGTCTGAGGGTCCCGGATCCGGAATGCGACCTGGATTATGTCCCGGAGACAGGCCGTTCCTGCCCGATTCGCAACGCGCTGTCAGAATCTTTCGGATTCGGAGGACATAATGTCTGCCTGGCGTTCCACAGGGCGGACAAAGCATGAAGCCGTCCCGCCGCTTTCGTCATATGCCGGGCAGACGCATGATTATCAGAAACAAGGAGGTCTTCCGATGCAGTTTGACATCAGACAGATTCAGCAGATCCTTCCACATCGTTATCCATTTCTTATGATTGACAAAGTAACGGACTGCCAGCCCGGGAAGAGTGCGGATGCCGTCCGCTGCGTCAGCGCCAATGAGATGCAGTTCATGGGACATTTTCCGTCCTATCCGGTCATGCCGGGCGTCCTGATCATCGAGGCGATGGCGCAGACCGGAGCGGTCGCGCTTCTCACGATGCCGGAGAATGCCGGAAAGCTCGTCTTCTTCGGCGGCATAAAAAACGCCAGGTTCCGGCGGCAGGTCGTGCCGGGAGATGTCCTCAGCATTCACTGTGAGCTGACAAAGATGAGAGGTCCTGTCGGCTTCGGGACAGCCGCCGCAACGGTAAACGGCGAGCGGGCAGCAGAAGCTGAGCTTTCCTTTATCGTGGGAGACACCCCCTCGGTCTGACCCTGAAGGCCAGAAAGCCAGCTGCTTATCAGCAGACAGAATAGCCTGTATCTGCTTCTGATGGGCATGTTGCCGAACAGAGAATGCGTTTTTCTTGTTTATTCCTTGTTCAATACTGTAAATATTGGATAGAAATGCTTGCAAACAGCCATATGCTTTAGTACAATGTGTTCATATGGGTACCATCCCACAATACGAGCACGGAGGAAAAACTTATGAATGTTTACACCACTGACAAAATACGCAACGTTGTTCTGTTAGGTCACGGTGGAGCAGGGAAGACAAGCCTTCTGGAAGCGATGGCATACCTGACCGGTATTACTTCCAGGCTCGGCTCTGTCGCGGACGGCACCACCCTGAGCGATTTCGATAAAGAAGAGCAGAACCGTAAGTTCTCAATCAATACCTCGATGGCTCCGATCATCTGGAATGACTGCAAGATCAATGTTCTTGATACCCCCGGCTATTTTGACTTCATCGGAGAGGTGGAGGAGGCGGTCGCGGCGGCTGACGCGGCGATCATCGTTGTAAACGGCAAGAATGGTGTCGAGGTCGGCACACAGAAGGCATGGGAGCTCTGTGAAAAGTACCATCTTCCGCGTATGTTCTACGTATCCAACATGGACTTTGACAATGCCTCATACAGAAAGATCGTCGAGACGCTGACCGACCTTTACGGCAAGAAGATCGCGCCGATGTACCTTCCGATTCGTGAGAATGAGAAGTTTGTCGGCTACGTCAACGTTGTCAAGCAGCGCGCGCGCCGCTACGTGGACAAGCAGAACAAGGTAGAGTGTGAGATCCCAGACTATCTGAAGGATTATCTCGCAAACTACCGTGACACGATGCTGGAATCCGTCGCCGAGACGAGCGAGGCTTTCATGGACCGCTATTTCAACGGAGAAGAATTCACGGAGGCAGAGATCGTGTCCGCGCTCAAGGCGAATGTCTCTACCTGTGACATGGTGCCTGTCACTATGGGTGCCAGTGTCAATCTTCAGGGCATCATGATTCTTCTTGACGATATCATCAGCTATTTCCCGAGTCCTCTGGAGCGCCAGATCGCCGGAGTCAGCCTGAAATCGAATGAGGTTTTCCAGGCGGACTACGACTTCTCGAAGGCAAAGAGTGCATTTGTCTGGAAGACAATCGTCGATCCGTTCATCGGCAAGTATTCGATGATCAAGGTGGCCTCCGGATCGATCCGCCCGGACGATATGCTGTTCGATACGGAGAATCAGAACGAATTCCGCGCCGGCAAGCTCTATGTGTTTGAGGGCAGCAGGCCGGTCGAGGTATCCGAGCTGATGGCCGGGGACATCGGCGCGCTCTCCAAGCTCGATGTCGACACCCGTGACAGCATTTCCACCAAGGCCAGTCCGGTTCAGTATGGGAAGTTCGAAATCTCGACCCCCTACACCTACAAGAAATATGTGGCCGTTACAAAAGGTGAGGAGGACAAGGCAGCGCAGGGGCTCTCGAAGCTTGCGCAGGAAGACCAGACGCTCCTTGTTGTCAACGATGCCGAGAACCATCAGACGCTTCTCTACGGGATCGGAGACCAGCAGCTTGATGTTGCGGCCAGCAAGCTGCTGAATAAGTACAAGGTAAAAATCGTGCTTGAAAAGCCGGCGGTCGCGTTCCGCGAGACGATCCGGAAGACGTCCGATGTCGACAGCAAGTACAAGAAGCAGTCCGGCGGACATGGCCAGTATGGCCACGTTAAGATGAAGTTCGAACCGTCAGGAGATCTGGAAAAGCCATATGTCTTCGAGCAGATTGTAGTCGGCGGATCCGTTCCGAAGAATTACTTCCCGGCAGTCGAGAAGGGAATTGCAGAGTCTGTCCTGAAGGGACCGATGGCCGGATACCCGGTTGTCGGAGTCAAGGCGATCCTTTATGACGGCTCCTATCACCCGGTCGATTCGTCCGAGCAGGCATTCAAGACCGCTGCCAGCATGGCCTTCAAGAAAGGCTTCATGGAAGCAGGTCCGGTCCTGCTTGAACCGATTGCTTCCCTGAAGGTCACGGCACCTGACAAGTACACCGGCGACATCATGGGCGATCTCAACAAGAGACGTGGCCGCGTGCTTGGAATGAACCCTGATCACAAGGGGAACACGATTGTTGAAGCGGATGTTCCGCAGAGTGAACTCTACGGCTACTGCACGGCGCTTCGCTCCATCACCGGCGGCGCAGGGAGCTTCGAGTATACATTCGCCCGCTATGAGCAGGCGCCTGCGGATGTTCAGGAGAAGGAAATCGAAGCGAGGGCAGAGGAAGCCGCAAAGTAAATCTTGTAATTTAAAATTACCGTGTGTTATAATGCGACTGTTGATTTCCGCTTGCGTTTCGGGCACTGGACACTGTTTTGTAGATTCCACGACCGGGATCGCGCGGCAATTGGAAGCGTGAATTCGTTCGTATAAGGAGGCATCATTATGAAGCATATTCAGACCCTCAGCACCAGATCTCTTCAGCAGTCCCTCAAGAAGGGCGGATGCGGCGAGTGCCAGACGTCCTGCCAGTCTGCATGCAAGACCAGCTGCACGGTCGGCAACCAGACCTGCGAGCAGATGAAGAAGAACTGACGGGAGCGTCATTTCCATTCAAGGCTGATTCAAGATGTATTATGACAGGCTGTCGCAGATAGGACCTGCGGCAGCCTGTTCTGTGATAACAGGGAAGAGGAGTAAAAGCTTTTGGTTCATCAGTATCGCAACAATGGATATAACATCGCCCTGGATGTAGACAGCGGAAGCGTTCACATTCTGGACGATCTCAGCTATCAGCTGATTGCTGAACTTGAAAAAAACAGAGCGCTGACCGACGAGGAGCTGACCGGGATGTTCGGGGACAGATATGATCCTTCAGACATCCGGGAAGCACTCTCGGAGATTCACGGCCTGGAGTCGGCCGGGCAGCTCTTCACAGAAGATATCTACAAGAACGCCGTCATTGATTTCAAAAACAGGCCGACCGTCGTCAAGGCACTCTGCCTGAATATCGCACACGACTGTAATCTGGCGTGCAGGTATTGTTTTGCAGAGGAAGGAGAATATCACGGAAGACGGGCGCTCATGAGCTATGAGGTCGGCTGTCAGGCGCTCGATTTTCTCGTCGCTCACTCTGGCAACAGACACAATCTGGAGGTTGACTTCTTCGGAGGAGAGCCTCTGATGAACTGGGAAGTTGTCAAAAAGCTGGTCGCGTACGGAAGATCCCTTGAAAAACAGCATGACAAGCACTTCCGTTTCACGATCACGACAAACGGCGTCCTTCTGAATGACGAGATCATGGAATTCTGCAACCGTGAGATGGACAATGTCGTCATGAGCCTGGACGGAAGACAGGCTGTCCATGATCACATGCGTCCGTTCCGGAATGGCAAGGGCAGCTATGAGCTGGTTGTTCCGAAGTTTCAGAAGTTTGCGGCACAGAGAAAGGCGCTCGGAAAACAGTATTACATCCGGGGAACCTACACACACTACAATCTCGATTTTGCCAGAGACGTCATTCACTTTGCGGATCTCGGATTCGATCAGCTCTCGATGGAGCCTGTTGTCGCTCCGGCTGACGCGGATTATGCCATCCGCCCGGAGGACCTCCCGGTTCTGAAGGAGCAGTATGACATCCTGGCCCGGGAGATGATCCGCCGTCAGAAGGAAGGAAGGGGCTTTACCTTCTTCCACTTTATGATCGACCTGACAGGCGGTCCGTGTGTCTACAAGCGGCTCTCCGGCTGCGGCTCCGGTACGGAATACCTCGGCGTCACACCCTGGGGAGATCTGTACCCGTGTCACCAGTTTGTGGGGAATGAGCAGTTCCTCCTCGGCAACGTAAAAGACGGCATTGTCCGGAAAGATATTGTTGACAGCTTCAAGTGCTGCAACGTCTATTCCAGAAAGGAATGCCGTACCTGCTTTGCGCGGTACTATTGCAGCGGCGGCTGCGCAGCGAATTCATGGAACTTCCATGGCCGGATTGACGATGTATACGAGATCGGCTGCGAGCTGGAGCGAAAGCGGGTTGAATGTGCCATTATGATCAAGGCCGCCCTTGCGGGCAGTCCGGAATCATAAAGATAAAAAGCAAAGGAGTCATACCAATGAGCAAGAAGAAGGCAAGAATCATTCTGATCCTTCTGGCAGCTTCCCTGGTCCTTCTGCTCTACACTGCGTTTATCGGGTGGGGACCGACCGGGACAGGTGCCATGAAAAACATCAAGCTGGGCCTTGATCTGGAGGGCGGCGTGTCTGTCACCTATCAGGCGAAGGAGGACAACCCTTCGGCCGAGGACATGGCAGACACCGTGTACAAACTCCAGAAGCGTGTCGACGCGATCTCGACCGAGGCACATGTCTACCAGGAAGGATCGAACCGGATCAACATCGAGATCCCCGGCGTCTCCAACGCAGAGGAAATTCTCTCCCAGCTTGGAAAGCCTGGCTCTCTGAAGTTTGAGCTTTCAGACGGGACCGAAATCCTGGACGGTTCTCATATTGAGTCCGCGGAAGCCGCTTCCACCAGAGACAACATGAACAACACCAAGTACGTTGTCGAGGTCACCTTCGACAAGAAAGGTGCGAAGGCGTTCGGCGACGCGACAACCAAGAATGTCGGAAAGCCGATTTCCATTGTCTATGATGGGGAAACGATCAGTTCTCCGGTTGTGCAGCAGGCCATCACAGACGGGAAGTGCGAGATTTCAGGCAACTTCACGCTGGATTCCGCCAAGGAACTGGCCTCTTCCATCCGTATCGGCTCTCTTTCCCTGGAACTGGAGGAAATCCGTTCCCAGGTTGTCGGTGCACAGCTCGGTCAGCAGGCTTTGAAGACCTCCCTGATCGGCGGTATCATCGGCGTCATCTGTGTCATGATCATCATGATCGCTGCTTACAAGGTTCCGGGCATTGTCGCTTCCTTCGCCCTTCTTCTTTACACGGCGCTGGATCTCGTTGCCATGAATGCCTTTGACATGACGCTGACGCTCCCCGGTATTGCAGGTGTCATCCTGTCTATCGGTATGGCAGTCGACGCCAATGTCATTATCTATGCCCGGATTCGCGAAGAGATCGCAAACGGGAATTCTGTCCGTTCCGCAATTGACACCGGATTCCGCAAGGCTTTGTCCGCCATCATCGATGGCAATGTCACCACCCTGATTGCATGCCTGGTTCTTTACATCATGGGAACAGGCTCAGTGAAGGGCTTCGCCGAATCCCTGGCACTTGGTATTTTCCTGTCCATGTTTACGGCGCTCTTCGTGTCAAAGTGGATTGTCAAGTCCTTCTATGCGCTCGGCATGTCCGATCCGAAGTATTTCGGAAAGATGATCGCGATCAAGCGGCTCAACATGGTCGGGAACAGGAAGATTTTCTTCACGATTGCTCTGATCGCGATCCTGACCGGCCCTGTCGCCTGCATCGCAAACCACGCGGCCGGAAGAGGGGCCCTGAACTTCTCGATGGAGTTCCGCGGCGGTACCTCCACGGATGTGACGTTCAAGGACTCCTATGACATCAACGCCATCGATACCAAGATCAAACCTGTCATCCAGAAGGTCATTGGAGAAGCGGAGGTGCAGGCGCAGAAGGTTGCCGGCGGCAATGAGATCATCTTCAAGACCCGCACGCTGAGCAATGACGAACGTCAGAAGCTTTCCGATGCTCTCGACAAGGAGTTCCCGATCGATACGTACAAGGACAACGCCGGCGAGCAGGCAAAGGCCATCAGCTTTGAGACCATATCCGGAACGGTTTCAAATGAGATGAGAAGAGATGCTGTCGTTGCGGTCATCATCGCGGTCGTCTGCATGCTGATCTACATCTGGTTCCGTTTCTCGGATCTGCGCTTTGCCTCCTCGGCGATCATCGCCCTGATCCATGATGTGCTGGTTGTATTTGCCAGCTATGCCATCACGAGGATCTCGGTCGGCGGAACCTTCATCGCCGTCATGCTGACAATCGTCGGTTATTCGATCAACTCCACGATCGTCATCTTCGACCGTGTCCGTGAGAATCTGAAGAGCCGTGACAGGTACGAATCACTTGAAGCGCTGGTCGATGACAGCATCACTTCCACCATGACGCGAAGCATCTACACCTCGCTGACAACATTTGTCACCGTCTTCTTCCTGTATATCGTCGGCGTTCCCTCGATCAAGGAATTCTCACTTCCGCTGATCGTCGGTATCATCGCCGGAATGTACTCCTCCGTGTGCCTGACCGGTGCGATGTGGTATGTAATGCGGATCCGCAAGGACAGAAGGGATCAGGCAGCTGCCCAGTCCGCTGCAGCCGCAAAGGCAGCAGGTAAGATTACCGCGAGCAAGAAAAAGAAAAAGCATGTTCCGCAGGCCTGAAGCCTGACGGACAAATCATGTTCTGGCTGCCGGAAGGTGGCTTGAAAGAGCCTGCGGCTCCCGGGCGCTGCGTCTGCGCGCGCGGGAGACTGCAGGCTTTTTTGACGTTTCATTTACAGACACAGAAAGGTAGATTCCTTTGGAAAAATGGTTCGAAATCCGGAAATCCGGAGATTTCATCAAAATGGGAAAGCAATTCGGGATTGACCCGATGGCAGCAAGGGTCATGCGGAACCGCGGAATCGAGAGCGAAGCAGATGCCAGGCGATATCTCTACGGGTCGCTTCAGGATCTCGACAGTCCCGCTGAGCTGGATGGAACTGACAGGGCAGCGGACATCATTCTGGAGAAAATCCGCCAGCATCGCTCCATCAGGGTCATCGGCGACTATGATATCGATGGCGTCTGCGCAACCTGCATCCTGGTGAAAGGGCTTTCAGCCCTCGGCGGTGATGTCTCCTATGATATTCCCGAGCGGCTTTCCGACGGGTATGGCCTCAATGTCCGTCTGGTGGAGGAGGCCATCCGGGATAAGGTTGATACGCTGATCACGGTTGATAACGGGATCTCCGCCTTGTCCCAGATCCGGCTTGCAAAGGATGCCGGCATGACGGTCATTGTGACAGACCATCATTCACAGCCATACCGGGACGAGGACGGTGTCCGGCGCTGGCTGAAACCGCCTGCCGATGTTGTCATCGACCCGAATCTGCACGACTGCGGTTACCCGAACAAGGCACTCTGCGGTGCGGGGGTTGCGTGGAAGCTTCTCTATATGATGGAAGCACGCCTCCGGACATCTGAAGGCAGCCTTCCGTCTCCTGACTGCTGTCCGCTGACAATGAAGCTTCTCCCGTTTGCTGCATTTGCGACGGTCGGAGATGTCATGGATCTGAAGGGGGAGAACCGGGTTCTTGTCAAAACCGGTCTCCGCCTTCTGGAAAAATCGGGAAATATCGGGATAAGGGCGCTCATATCAGCCTGCGGGCTGGAGGGCCGGTCTCTCTCAGCCTACCACATCGGATTTGTACTGGGACCCTGCGTCAACGCCGGCGGAAGACTGGAGACAGCACACGAGGCAGTGGCTCTTTTCCTCTCCGGGGACGAGCAGAAGGCCCGCCAGCTCGCGGAACATCTCTGCAGTCTCAACCAGGAGCGGAAGGAGCTGACCGACCGGGGCGTTGCACAGGCCATGGTGGAAGCAGAAGACGGAACCCTTTCATCCGACAGGGTCCTTGTAATCTATCTGCCGGGGACACACGAATCCATCGCGGGAATCATCGCCGGTAAAGTGAGAGAGCGCACCGGCAAGCCGTGCTTTATCCTGACGGACGCCCAGGAAGAAGGACTGTTAAAGGGAAGCGGCCGCTCGATTGCGGAATACTCGATGTATGATGAGCTGACAGGCTGCAGGGATCTGCTCGAAAAATTCGGCGGACATCCGATGGCAGCCGGTCTGTCTCTCCGGGCGGAGAATCTTGAGAAATTCCGCAGAAGGCTCAACAAGGCCTGCACACTGACAGAAGAAGATCTCGCGAAAAAAGTCATGCTGGACGCAAGGCTTCCCCTTTCGTACATTTCCGAGGAACTCGTTGAAAGCCTGAAGCTTCTGGAGCCCTTTGGAAAAGGTAATGAGCGTCCTCTTTTCGGAGAGCAGAACCTTTCTCTTCTTTCCTGCAGGGTACTGGGAAAGCACAGAAATGTACTGAAGCTTGCGGTTGCATCCGGCACCCGGCGCATGAGCGCGGTTTGTTTCTGCGACGCGGACAGTCTGCTTGAACGGCTCTCCGCCGAAGGCGGCGTGGAGGAGGTGAAGAAGCTGATGGCTGGCCTTCCAAACAGTCTGCGTGTGACGGCAGCCTTCTATCCGGAGGTGAATGAATACCGCGGAAACAGGGAAATTCAGATATGTATAACGAACATAAAGTAGGCATGTCTGACGTCTGTTCATGTCTGTGAAAAGTTTGACAATCAGCCCCTGAGAGAGTACGATAGAAAAGATACTGAGGGAGCCGACTGGTGTCTGAAAAACAGTTCGGCTTTTATCATGAGAAAGGAGAAAGACAGCACATATGGGTGAAATCACACAATACAGCTATTTCCCCGGATGTACGCTGAAGACCAAGGCCAGGGATCTGGACCGCTATGCCAGATCCTGTGCGGCAAAGCTCGGCGCAGAGCTTGTCGAGCCGGAGATGTGGCAGTGCTGCGGCGGTGTCTATCCGCTTGGCTCTGACGAGATCGGGAACAAGCTGTCCTCTGTGAGGGCGCTGAACGATGCCAAGGAACATGGCCTGGAGCTCGTAACCGTCTGTTCCGCCTGCTACCATGTCATCAAGCGGGTGAATGATGATATGGCCAATGTTCCGGATATCCAGACGCGTGCGAACAACTACGCGCAGTTCGACGAACCCTACAAGGGAGAGACGAAGGTTCTGCATTATCTGGAACTCCTTCGCGACCGGATCGGTTTTGACAAGGTGAAGGAGGCGGTGACAAAGCCGCTGACCGGAAAGAAGATCGGAGCGTACTATGGCTGCCTTCTGCTTCGCCCGTCGAAGATCCTTCAGTTTGATGATCCGGAGAATCCTTCCATCATGGAGGACTTCATCAGCGCGATCGGTGCGACACCGGTCCGTTACCAGATGAGGAACGAGTGCTGCGGCGGCTACCGCTCGATGGAAAACCGTGCGCTTTCCGACAAGCTCGTCGGAAAGATTTTCACAGACGCAAGAAACGCCGGCTGTGAAGAGCTGATCACCGCCTGCCCGCTCTGCTGGTACAACCTGAACCAGTACCAGGGACCGGATAAGCTTCCGGTCCGCTACATGACCGAGGTTCTCGCGGAGGCGCTCGACCTTCTGGAAGCGAAGCCGGATCCAGCTGAGCTTGACGGTGTCTCCTGTGCATGTATGCACGAAGCCGGAAAGGAGGCCTGAAGATGACTCCTGATGAAAGACTGATCAGAGACGAAATTCTCGCAATCTCGGAAGTCGATGTGACAAAGTGCATGCACTGCGGCAAGTGCTCCGCTTCCTGCCCGGCCTACGATGTGATGGACATCAAGCCGCACCAGTTCCCGAGCTATATGGATCACGGAGAGATCCGCGAGCTTATGAACTCCACGACAATCTGGGAATGCCTTGGATGCTCCACCTGCATCGAGAGATGCCCGAGGAATGTCAAACCGGGCAAGCTCATCGACGGTGTCCGCCAGGCTGTCATCCGTCAGCGCGGCGGTTCCCACCTGTATCCGGAACAGATTCCGGCTATGGTCGACCCACAGATGCCGCAGCAGCTGCTCGTCAGCGTACTGCGCAGAGAGAGAAAGTAAGCGGAGGTGAAATCAGGTGCAAAGAATCGGTGTATTTGTCTGTCACTGCGGCACAAACATCGCCGCTACGGTTGATGTTTCCAAAGTCGCCGAGGCAGCCAAACATGAGCCGGGCGTGGTCTATGCCGTTGACTACACATATATGTGTTCCGAGAACGGTCAGAATCTGATCGCCCAGGCAATCAAGGATTACGGTCTTACCGCAATCGTGGTCTGCTCCTGCTCTCCGCGTATGCATGAGGCTACATTCCGTGCCGTTGCCGAGAAGGCCGGCATCAATCCGTTCATGGTAGAGATCGCCAATATCCGTGAGCAGTGTTCCTGGGTCCACAAGGATATGGAGGAAGGAACACCGAAGGCGATCACGCTGATGAAGACAGCTGTCGCAAAGGTCAATCTGGACAGCCCGCTTCAGGAAGGCGAGAGCACAGTTACAAAGCGCGCCCTGGTCATCGGCGGCGGAATCGCAGGAATCCAGACGGCTCTTGACATTGCGGATGCCGGATACAAGGTCGACATCGTCGAAAAACTTCCGTCCATCGGCGGACGCATGAGCCAGCTGGACAAGACATTCCCGACGCTCGACTGCTCGTCCTGCATCCTCACTCCGAGAATGACAGAGGTCAACCAGAACCCGAATATCCGGATCTTCACCTACTCTGAGGTGACGGATGTGTCTGGTTTCGTCGGAAACTTCACTGTCCAGATCACAAAGCATTCCCGTTCCGTAAGAGCGGAAGACTGCACGGGCTGCGGCATCTGTACATCGAAGTGCCCGTCCAGAAAGACGCCGAACGAATTCAACAGGGGACTCGATACAAGACCGGCCATCTACATTCCGTTTGCGCAGGCCATCCCGAATGTTCCGGTCATCGACAAGGAGCGCTGCATCCATTTCAAGACCGGAAAGTGCGGAATCTGCTCCAAGGTCTGCCCGTCCCACGCAGTCGACTACGAGCTGAAGGACGAGATCATCGAGGAGAAGTACGGCGCGATTGTCGTTGCAACCGGATTTGATATGATCGATCTTCACAAGTTCGGCGAGCTCGGCTACGGCGTGAGCAAGGATGTTGTTTCCTCCATCGAGCTGGAACGGCTGATGAACGCAGCCGGACCGACATCCGGTCATCTTGAAAGGATGTCCGACCACAAGCAGCCGAAGGAGATGGTCTTCATCCAGTGTGTCGGATCCAGATGCTCACCGGATGACAGGAGAGGAAAGACCTACTGTTCCAAGATCTGCTGTATGTACACGGCAAAACAGGCGATCCTGATCAAGGATCACTATCCGGACACCAACATCCATGTGTTCTACATTGATGTCCGTACGCCCGGGAAGAATTTTGATGAATTCTACCGCAGGGCGGTCGAGCAGTACGGCGTTGACTACATCAAGGGCAATGTTGGAAAGGTGACACCGCTTCCGAACGGAAAGCTTCACGTTCACGGCGTTGACCTTCTCGACCAGAAGGATGTCGAGATCGACGCGGATATGGTTGTCCTGGCAGGTGCGATCGAGCCGAACCCGGATATCCGGAAGCTGGCGACGATGCTGACGCTCTCGATCGACAACAACAACTTCCTCAACGAGGCTCATGCAAAGCTTCGCCCGGTTGAGGCAGCAACCGCCGGTGTCTTCATGTCCGGTGTTGTCCAGGGTCCGAAGGATATTCCGGAGACAGTTGCCCAGGCAGGTGCGGCTGCCATCAAGGTCGTCGGCCTCCTCGCGAAGGACAAGCTGAAGACGAATCCGTGCATTGCGCAGCCCGATGAGCTGTACTGCAATGGCTGCTCCGTCTGCGCGAATGTCTGCCCGTACGGCGCGATCACTTATGTCGACAAGGAAATTCGTGATCATGGTCTGCGTGAGACCAGAAGAATTGCGTCGGTCAACTCGGCTCTGTGCAAGGGCTGCGGTGCCTGCTCGGTAGCATGCCCGTCCGGTGCGATGAACCTGAAGGGATTCACCAACAGACAGATCATGGCGGAGGTAGATACAGTATGCCAGTAATCGAAAAGACTGCCTCCCCGGAGGCGATGCTTGAAAAAGAGAACCTCGCATATCTCGGCGAGGCGGACGCAAAGAAGGAGAGTACCTTCACACCGAAGATCGTCGCATTCTGCTGCAACTGGTGTTCCTATGCAGGCGCCGATCTTGCCGGCAACAACAGAGCGGACTACCCGGCGAACATCAAGATTATCCGTGTCCCGTGTTCCGGACGTGTCAATCCGCTGTTCATCATGAGGGCATTCGAGAAGGGCGCCGACGGTGTCATCATCTGCGGCTGCCACCCGGGAGACTGCCACTATACGACAGGAAACTACTATACACGCAGAAGAATGGCGCTTCTGATTTCGATGCTGGACTATCTGGGTGTCGACAAGGGAAGAGTCCGTGTTGAGTGGGTTTCCGCATCGGAAGGTGCGAGGTTCGCATCGATCATGAACGAGTTTGCAGATACGATCAAAAACCTCGGCAGGAACGTGAGATTGGAGGATATCAGATGCAGGAATTGATCAACCGCGCAAAAGAACTCCTCGCTGACGGCACTGTCGTCCGCGTTCTCGGCTGGAAGAAAGGGGATCTGCCGTACAATCCGGAGCCGCATATCTTTACATCTGCTCAGGAGCTCGAGAAGGATTTCATCTACAATGGATTCTGCGGGGCAAACCTCAGCAAATACATGATTGCGGCAACAAAGCTGGAAGGAAAGACGCTCGTCTTTCTGAAACCGTGCGACACGTTCAGCTTCAACCAGCTGATCAAGGAGCATCAGGTGAACCGCGACAATGCGTACATCATCGGTGTCGGCTGCAAGGGCAAGCTTGACCACAGGAAGTTTGCCGCGATGGGACTTGGCGACATTGCCGGGATCTCCGGAATCGAGCTGAGCGATGCATGCGACCGGATTCATGTAAAGACAATTTACGGCGAGGAGAGGGACATCGATTACCGCGATGTCATGCTGGAAAGATGCTTCTTCTGCAAGACGAAGGAACATCAGATCTTCGATGAGAAGCTCCTCGATTCCAAGGATACGGTTGCAGAGGGTGCTGACCGTTTTGAGGAAGTCCGAAAGATTGAGGCGATGACCCCGGCGGAGCGCTATGCGTTCTTCCGCTCAGAGCTTTCAAAGTGCATTCGCTGCAATGCCTGCAGAAATGTCTGCCCGGCATGCAACTGCAGACACTGTGTCTTTGACAATACGAAATATGACACTGCCCAGAAGGCGAACGCAGATACATTTGAGGAGAATATGTTCCACATCATCCGCGCCTTCCATGTCGCTGGAAGATGTACAGACTGTGGTGAGTGCTCCAGAGTCTGTCCGCAGAACATCCCGCTGCATCTGTTCAACCGCAAGTTCATTCTGGATGCAGATGACCTGTATGGAGAGTTCCAGGCCGGTTCGGACACGACGACTCCCGGACCTCTGACCGCATACATGCTTCACGATGTTGAGCCCGCAGCCGGGCTGGAGAGGAGCAGAGGATGAAAAAGATTGCGAAAGAGAACCTCCCGAAGCTCTTTGCTGAGGTATCGGCTGCAATGGATCTCTTCACACCTGTGAAGATGGCCGATGTGACAAACTGGGGACTGTGGGATGACAGCAGAGTGGCAGACCTTGACACACTGAAGACGGTCAAAAGCCCGAAGGATGTCTTTTTCCCGCAGTGCCAGACGCTTTATATGGTTCACCACGATGACAATGGATTTGAGATCAGCCCGATGAAGCTGACCGAGAAGCCATTCTGCGTATTCGGAATCCGTCCCTGTGATGTGAAGGCACTGACGGTCATGGATCAGGTTTTCCTGAACCAGGAGCCGGTTGACACCTTCTACAAGGCGAGAAGAGAACATGCCATTCTGGTATCGCTTGCGTGCCACAAGCCGGCGCAGACCTGCTTCTGCAAAGTCTTCGGCACGGATGCTGCGGCTCCGGATGCAGATGTCGCAATGTGGGCGATCGACGGATTCTTCTATCTTGATGCCCAGACTGAGAAGGGTACCGCCTGGCTGGATCAGTTCGCAGGCGTCTTCGAGGATGCGGGAGATGTCAGTGACAAGATCTCAAAGGAACAGGATTCAATCCGCAGCATTGTCGAAACGCTTCCCTATACGCACCTTTCGCTTGAGGGATGGGGACCTGGCAAGGTTGATGAAAAGTTCAATGATCCTCACTGGAAGGAACTCTCGGATGCATGCCTGGCATGCGGAACCTGTACCTTCGTCTGCCCGACCTGCCAGTGCTATGACATCAAGGACTTCAATACCGGTCACGGCATCCAGAGATACCGCTGCTGGGACAGCTGCATGTACTCTGACTTCACGCTGATGGCAGCGGCGAACAATCGTCTGACCCAGATGCAGCGCTACCGTCAGAGATTCATGCACAAGCTGGTATACTTCCCGGAGAACAACAACGGCCTGTATATGTGCGTCGGCTGCGGCCGCTGTGTGGACAAGTGTCCGCAGGCACTGAATATTGTCAAAGTAATCAAGACGATGGGAAAGGAGAACGCAGATGTCTGAAGAATGCCTGTGCCATAACGACAAATATGTGCGTGATGCCCTGATCCCTCAGGTCGGAATCATCCAGAAGATCACGCAGGAAACGCCCGATGTGAGATCCTTCCAGGTCATCAAACCGGGCGGCGGCAAGCTGATTGATCAGATGCCCGGACAGTGCGCGATGATCTGCGCACCTGGTATCGGTGAGGCGATGTTCTCCATCACCTCCTCGCCCACTGTCAAAGACTACAACGAATTCTCCATCAAGGAATGCGGAGAACTTACAACCTATCTTCATGGCCTTCACGAGGGAGACCAGATCCTGGTCAGAGGCCCCTATGGCAACCATTTCCCGGTTGAGGACAAGTTCAAGGGCAAGAACCTTCTGTTCATCGCAGGCGGAATCGGCCTCGCGCCGCTTCGCTCTGTCATCAACTACTGCCTTGCACACCGTGAGGACTACGGAACCATCAATGTTCTTTACGGTTCCCGCTCCAAGAAGGATCTCGTCAAGCTTGAGGAAATTCAGAATGTATGGGAGAAGGCTCCGAACACGAATGTCTATCTGACCATCGACCGGGAAGATCCGGAATGGGACGGTCACGTAGGCTTTGTCCCGACCTACCTCAAGGAAGTCGGATTCGATACAGACCTGACCGCGATCATCTGCGGGCCGCCAATCATGATCAAGTTCTGCCTGCAGGGTCTGACAGAACTCGGTTTCTCGAAAGAGCAGGTCTACACAACACTGGAGCTTCGCATGAAATGCGGAATCGGCAAGTGCGGCCGCTGCAACATCGGAACCAAGTACGTCTGCAAGGACGGACCGGTGTTCAGATGCGACCAGATTGACGAACTCCCCCAGGAATATTAAACAAAGGCAGCCACAGACAGACGGCAAGCTCAGAGGACATGCTTGCATGTAACTCTGAGCGATGCCGGATGGCTGTGGGGCACGTGGCGGAGCCACGATGCCCCGGCAAAGCGAGCAGCTCTGCTGCGAGCCTTGCCGAGGCTGCCTGTATGCTGTCCGGCTTTCAAACGGACCGGATGACAGCGGGCACGTGGCGGAGCCACGATGCCCCGGCAAAGCGAGCAGCTCTGCTACGAGCCTATTTTTTTCTCATTCAAGAAAGGACAAAGCCATGGAGAAGATGGTGAACGTATACTTCTACGGAAAGCGCTACAGCGTTCCGGAGAGTCTGACCGTCATCGCAGCCTGGGAGTATGCCGGCTACACGCTGAAGCGCGGAGTCGGATGCCGTCACGGCTTCTGCGGTGCCTGTGCTACAATCTACCGCATCAAGGGCTCCAACGAGCTCCATACCTGTCTTGCCTGCCAGAAGCAGGTCGAGGACAACATGTATATTGCCTCGATCCCGTTCTATCCGCAGGATAAGAGAATCTACAACATCAATGATCTGAAGGTCTCCGATAACGTCATGATGGAGCTGTATCCGGAGATCTACAGCTGCATCGGCTGCAATGCCTGCACGAAGGCCTGCCCGCAGAGCCTGAACGTCATGCAGTACATCGCATACGCGCAGAGGGGTGAATTTGAAAAGTGCGCAGAAGAGTCCTTTGACTGTGTCATGTGCGGCTGCTGCTCGACCAGATGCCCGGCCGGCATTTCTCACCCGTATGTGGGGCTTCTTGCCAGAAGACTGACCGGCAAGTATATTGCTCCGAAGAGCAAGCATCTCGAGAAGAGAGTCGAGGAGATTGCTGAAGGCAAGTTCGACGAGCCGATGAAGGAGATGGCATCTCTCCCGACCGAGAAGCTTGAAGAGCTCTACAACAACCGCGAGATCGAGAAATAAGGAGGGGCGAAGATGTATACAGAAGAGATGCTGGAATCCATCAAAAAGGTGGAGGCGACTCGTCCGGAGCGTCTTCACACAGAGCCTCGGCGTCTGAACGCCGAGGAGAAGGATGAACTTCTCAGACAGTGGCATCCGGATTACAGAGAGGATGCTTTTGATACCATCAAGATCGGCCCGAACAAGGGGCAGAAGGCTCCGAAGCAGCTCGCTGAGCTTCTTCACTCCAACAGCCGCCTGTACGGTATGAACATTGACCTGTCCAAGGTTGACTATGACACGGATGTCCTGATCATCGGCGGAGGCGGAGCCGGATGCTCTGCGGCAATCGAGGCGGACAATGCCGGCGCGAAGGTCATGATCGTGACCAAGCTCCGCGCAGGTGATGCCAACACCATGATGGCAGAGGGCGGTATCCAGGCTGCGGACAAGGAGAATGATTCCCCTGTACAGCATTTCCTGGATGCATACGGCGGCGGCCACTTTGCCGCAAAGCGTGAGCTGGTCGAGAAGCTTGTCATGGAAGCTCCGGATGCCATCAAATGGCTGAATGATCTCGGTGTCATGTTCGACAAGGCACCGGATGGAACCATGATCACAACACACGGCGGCGGAACCTCCAGAAAGAGAATGCATGCCTGCAAGGATTATTCCGGTGCGGAGATTATGCGTACCCTTCGCGATGAAGTTCAGAACCGCCAGATCCCGATCATCGAATTCACTTCGGCAGTTGAGCTGATCAAGGATTCCAAGGGACAGGTCGCAGGTGCTGTCCTCCTGAACATGGAGACAGGCGACTATCTGGTCGCGCGCGCGAAGGTTGTCATCCTTGCGACCGGCGGCTGCGGAAGACTCCATTATCAGAACTTCCCGACCTCAAACCACTACGGCGCAACAGCAGACGGCCTGATCCTCGCATACCGCGCAGGGGCACCGCTGCTGTATCAGGATACGATTCAGTATCATCCGACCGGTGCTGCATTCCCGTCTCAGATTCAGGGCGCACTGGTCACCGAGAAGGTCCGTTCTCTCGGCGCACAGCTCGTCAACAAGGACGGTGTCGCATATCTCCATCCGCTGGAAACCCGCGATGTTTCCGCGGCTGGCATCATCCGTGAGTGCAAGGGCAGACATGAGGGTGTCACCACACCGCTTGGCGATGCCATCTGGCTTGATACCCCAATGATCGAGCAGCTCGGCGGCGAGGGCACGATTGAGGCCAGAATCCCGGCCATGCTCCGGATGTTCCTTCAGTATGGCATCGACATGCGCAAGGTACCTGTTCCGGTTTATCCGACCCTGCATTACCAGAATGGCGGTGTTGAGATCAACGATGAGTGCGCGACCAGCATCGACAACCTGCTTGTCGCAGGCGAGTGCTCCGGCGGTGTCCATGGCCGGAACCGTCTGATGGGCAACTCCCTGCTGGATGTCATCGTCTTTGGCCGCGACGCAGGAAAGAGTGCTGCAAAGAGAGCAGCCTCCGTCGAGCTTGGCGAACCGACTCTGGAGCATGTGACCGAGTATGCCGAGGAGCTTGAGGAAGCAGGCCTGAACACCGGGAAGGTTTCCCCGCTTCTTCTTCCGAAGTACGCACGCCATGCACGTGAGTACGAGCAGAGAGGCTTCCAGTTCCAGTAAATCAGACTGCTGAGATATATTTCAGCTTACCGGAGGAGACACATGAGGGACATAGACGTCAGCGTCATCACTGATGCGATCGAGAAGATGTGTATCAACGCGAACCGTCACCTTCCGCAGGACATGCAGGCCGGCATCAAGGCCTGCAGAGCCTGTGAGGACGGACAGATTGCCTGCACGATTCTCGACCAGATTATCGACAACTTCCAGACCGCGGACAAGGAGAATGTCCCGATCTGCCAGGACACCGGAATGGCATGCATCTTCCTCGAAGTCGGGCAGGAGGTGCATTTTACAGGCGGCGCTCTGTATGATGCCATCAATGAAGGTGTCAGAAGAGGTTATACAAAAGGATATCTGAGAAAGAGCGTCGAGGCGGATCCGATCCGCCGCGGCAACACCGGAGACAATACCCCGGCCATGATCACGGTCGATATTGTCCCGGGTGACAAGGTCAAGATCACGGTTGCGCCGAAGGGATTCGGTTCCGAGAACATGAGTGCGCTTCGCATGTTCAAGCCATCTGCTGGCCTTCAGGGCATCAAGGATTTCATTCTGGAGACGGTTGAGAAGGCAGGCCCGAATCCGTGCCCGCCGATCGTTGTCGGTGTCGGTATCGGCGGCAACTTCGACCATGTTGCCCTGGCTGCCAAAAAGGCGCTTCTTCGTCCGATCGACTCTCACAACCCGGATCCGTATTATGCGGCCCTCGAGGATGAGATGCTTGAGAAGATCAATGAACTGGGCATCGGCCCTCAGGGCTTTGGCGGGAAGACAACCGCTGTCGGTGTCAACATCGAGACCCTTCCGACACACATTGCCGGCATGCCCTGTGCAGTCAATATCAGCTGCCACGTGACAAGACATGAAACGGAGGTGATCTGAGATGGCTGAGGAACTTCGCAGAGTACAGCTTCCGCTGACCCCTGAGCTTGCCAGGACGCTTCACATGGGGGACAACGTTCTTCTGACCGGGACCATCTATACAGCCCGCGACGCTGCCCATGAGCGCATGACAGAAAACCTTGCAAAGGGAATTCCGCTTCCGTTCGATCCGATGAATGCAACGATCTACTATGTCGGGCCGACACCGGCCGAGCCGGGAAAGGTGATCGGTTCCGCCGGACCGACAACTGCCGGCCGTATGGACAAATGGGCCCCTGAGATGATTTCTCTTGGCGCTCGCGGCATGATCGGAAAGGGCGCCCGTCAGCCGTCTGTCGTCGAAGCGATGAAGAAGTACAGCGGTGTGTACTTCGGAGCCATCGGCGGGGCAGGTGCACTGCTTGCCAAGCACATCAAGAAGTGCAGACTGATTGCGTACGAGGATCTGGGTCCTGAGGCAATCAGGGAGCTTTATGTTGAGGATTTTCCGGTGACGGTGATCATCGACAGCGAAGGCAATGACCTCTATAAGAGCGGCAGGGCGGCGTACCTGAAGCTTCATGAGGAAAATCAGAAAGCATAAACAGCCTTACAGAAGGGCGTCTGTGTCTCCAGCCGGACATGCAGGCGCCCTTCTTGACATCCTGCAGCTCTCTGATGCACGGTTGAGACGGCTTTGCGGGTATGGTATAATGACACCTGTTTCAGCAGATTTGATTGAATATTGAAAGGTTTATCTTCTATGACAGGCAAGCAAAGGGCATATCTGAAGAGTCTGGCTTCTACCTCAGACACCATTCTTCAGGTTGGAAAAGAGGGGCTCACACCGGAGTGCACTGCGTCCATCGCAGAGGCGCTTGCCGCGAGAGAGCTGGTCAAAATCGGTATTCTCCAGAACTATGACGGAGATCTGGAGGAACTTGCGAGGACAGCCGCGGAACGCACCCGCTCTCAGCTGATCCAGGTGATCGGAAGAAAGTTTGTCCTATACAAGGAAGGCCGTGATGAAAAGAAGAGGATCATCCTTCCCCCGGCCGGAAAGAAGAGCTGATGCCCTCCATGCGAAAGAAAGTCGGTATCATGGGCGGGACATTTGACCCGATCCACATCGGGCACCTGATTCTTGGAGAGAGCGCCTACGAACAGTTTCAGCTCGACACGGTTCTCTTTATGCCGTCGGGAAATCCTCCGCACAAAAGGAACCGCGATGGGGCCTCAAACAGTCAGCGGATCGAGATGGTCCGGCTCGCCATCCAGGGGAACGATCATTTTCAGCTTTCCCTAGAGGAGATGCATGAGGAAGGGTACACCTACACGAAGGAGACCCTGACCCGCCTGACAGACGCGCATCCGGATACGGACTACTTTTTCATCATGGGAGCTGATTCCCTGTTTGAATTTGATACATGGAGATGCCCGGATGAGATTGCCCGTCTCTGCACACTGATTGTGGCCGTGCGGGATGGACATTCCTCCAGCGAGCTCGATTCCCGCATTGACGAGCTGAGGGCCAGATACCGGGCGGACATCCGGAAGCTTACCAGCCCGAACCTTGACATTTCCTCCCATATGATCCGGAGATGGATTTCCGAGGGAAACAGCATCCGGTATTATGTCCCTGATCAGGTACGGACATACATCATGGAAAACGGAGTCTACAGATGCAGTACGATTTCATAAAGACAGAACACAGACTCAGGAAGGAACTGGATGAGGACCGCTATCAGCATACGCTGGGGGTGATGTTCACAGCGTCCGCTCTTGCCATGTGCCACGGCGCAGACATCCAGAAGGCAGAGTGTGCGGGACTGCTGCATGACTGCGCAAAGTGCATTCCGAATGATCGGAAACTGAAGCTGTGCCAGGAGTACGGGATTGAAGTATCGAAGACAGAGATGAAGGCACAGTATCTGCTGCATTCCAAGCTTGGCGCATATCTTGCGAAAGAGCAGTATGGTGTCACGGACGAAGATGTCCTGAATGCGATCCGATGGCATACGACCGGCCGCCCGAATATGTCCGTTCTGGAGAAGATCATTTTCATTGCAGACTATATCGAACCTGCCCGGTGTAAGGCCGCAAACCTCCCGGCGATCAGAGCACTGGCATTCCGGGATTTAAACCAGACCGTGCTTCGGATCCTGGAAGACACCCTTCATTATCTGGATAAGGGTCACGGGGAGATCGATGAGATGAGCCGGAGCGCTTTCCGGTACTATTACAACCTGTTCAATGAGCCGGATGACAAGGGAGATTCCCTGACCGTCTGATCCCGGCATATTTCTGAAAAGCTTTTAACCCGTCCATGGAGGAAAGAGAATGGCAGATGAAACATCGAGAGAAATGACGATCCTGGCCTACCACGCGCTGGAGGACAAGAAGGCGGCCGACATCAGCGTGATCGATATCGGACACGTGAGTGTCATCGCAGACTATTTTCTGATCGCTTCAGGTGAAAACCGCAACCAGGTTCAGGCGATGGCCGATCATGTCTCAGAGACGCTCGGTAAAGCCGGTTTTGTCCCGAAGGACACGGAAGGGTACCAGAATGCGAACTGGGTGCTCCTTGATTTCGGCGACCTGATCGTCCACATCTTTGACCGGGAGAACCGGCTGTTCTATGATCTGGAACGGATCTGGCGCGACGGCCGGAAGGTTGCAATCGAAGAGCTGACAGAGCCCAGGGAAGAGGAAGAATAAGTTCATGTTCCGGGAAAGACTGGCTGCGGTCAAAATTATTTTTATGAAAACCCGAATTCCGAACATTTTTTATTGACTTTTTAGTCAGATGATGTATAGTAAAGCTTAACCACTGAAACAATCAGGCAGAAAACAGGTTCCTGTAATCGTGCAGCCGATTGTAAAAGATACACGATAGCAGCAAGGCACAAAGGCGTGCAGAGGAAAGGAAATCTTTCTTCTGTGCGCCTTTTTATATTTTCAGGAGCAGGATATGACAAACGCAGGTGAGACGAGGGAGAAGGAAACCCTCCTTGAGGTGAAGGATCTGAAGCTTTCCTTTCGGATTCAGAAAAAACTGGTACCGACCATCCGGGATGTCAGCTACTCGCTCCGACGCGGCGAGGTTCTCGGAATCGTTGGTGAATCAGGAAGCGGAAAGTCCATTTCATCGAATGCCATTATCAGGCTTCTACCGGAAAATGCCGTCATCGAGGGTGGTCAGATTTTTTTCGACGGACAGGATCTGCTGAAGCTTCCTCTCCGTGAGCTCCGGAAAATCCGCGGGAGGCGGATCTCCGAGATCTTTCAGGATCCGATGACATCGCTGGACCCGCTTTTTACAATCGGCTACCAGTTGAATGAGGTTCTGAAAAAGCATACGAGTCTGTCGAGAGAAGAGCGGGAGAAACGCAGCATTGAACTTCTGCGGATGGTCGGGATCAACCAGCCGGAGCGCAGAATTGACCAGTACCCGCATGAGTTTTCCGGCGGGATGCGTCAGAGAGCGATGATTGCGACAGCACTTGCCTGCGACCCGGAGCTTCTGATTGCAGACGAGCCGACAACCGCCCTGGATGTCACCATTCAGGCTCAGATTATTGATCTTCTGAAAGAATTAAAAGAAAAATTCCACACATCGATCATCTTTATCACGCATGATCTGGGTGTGATGGCGGATATCTGTGACCGTGTTCTGGTTATGTACGCCGGTGAGATCGTCGAGTCCGGCAACAAAAGGCAGATCTTCTACGATCACCGGCATCCGTATACAGAAGGGCTTCTTCGTTCCATCCCGGATGTCGATGGAGACGAAAAAAAGCCGCTTGTTCCGATTGAGGGAAATCCGCCGGAGATGTCCCTGCTGGGCGACGAATGCGCCTTTGCCCGCCGCTGTCCGTACGCCATGAATATCTGCGCACGGAAAAGACCGCCGGAGGCATCTCTCGGAGACGGGCACACTGTCCGGTGCTGGAAGGTCTTCCACGAGGAACAGGCGAAGGAGGGTATGCGGGATGCAGACACATGAAGATACGCTTCTGGAAGTGAAGCATCTGAAGAAATATTTTGATGTAAAACAGAGCTTCTTCCATCATGACAAGGTCCGCGCAGTCGACGATGTCTCCTTCTCGATCCGAAAGGGAGAGACGCTCGGTCTGGTGGGGGAGTCCGGCTGCGGAAAATCCACGCTGGGAAGGTGTGTGCTTCGGCTGCTGGAACCGACCGGAGGCGATATTCTCTTCAAGGGCCAGCGTCTCAACGATGTGGATATGCACCCTTACCGTCAGAAGATGCAGATCGTCTTTCAGGATCCATATGCTTCGCTCGATCCCAGAAAGACCGTATCAGATCTGATCGGAGAAGGGCTTGACCTTCACAAGCTTTATTCAAACCATGTGGAGCGCCAGGCGAAGATCCTTTCCCTGATGAAGATGGTCGGGCTTTCCGAAAACTTCTATAACCGGTATCCTCATGAATTCTCCGGCGGGCAGCGCCAGCGGATCGGCATCGCAAGAGCGCTCTCCGTTCACCCGGAATTCATTGTCTGCGACGAACCTGTGTCGGCGCTGGATGTCTCCATTCAGGCCCAGGTCATCAATATGCTGGAGCAGCTTCAGCAGGAGGAGGGCATCACATACCTGTTCATTGCCCATGACCTCTCCGTTGTCCGCCATATCAGCAACCGCATCGCTGTCCTGTACCTTGGAAGGCTTGTGGAGCTGGCGGACAGCAACGAGCTTTACAGGCATCCCCAGCATCCCTACACAAAGATGCTGCTTTCCGCGATTCCGATTCCGGACCCTGACAAGAGCGCAAGCCGGAAGAGGGTGGTGCTGGAAGGCGAGATCCCGTCGCCGCTGAATCCACCATCCGGCTGTCCGTTCCGTACACGCTGTCCGCATCAGACAAAACGGTGTGCAGAGGCATTTCCGGCGCTGAAAGAAGTTGCGCCTGGTCACTTTGCCGCCTGTGTCCAGCTGTAGCCGCGGGGCTGTGCCCGGAATGAGCCGGCATGCCGGTCAACGTTGAGAGGAAGGTTGGAATCCATATGTCTATGCTTGAGAAGATTTTGAAACGGGTGCTTCTTGCAGTCGTCAGTCTGTTTGCAATCATTACCATCACGTTCTTCCTGATGAACATCATTCCGGGCGATCCCTTCATGTCGGAGAAGGCGACCGAGGAAACGAGGGCGATCCTGATTGCCAAGTACGGTCTGGACAAGCCTCTGATCGTCCAGTACGGCCGGTATCTCCAGAATCTGTTTCACGGTGATATGGGGACCAGCTACGTGCTTCAGAAAGGACGCGCGATCAGCACGATCGTGACAGAATCCTTCGCTGTATCGATGCGGCTCGGTCTGAAGGCTCTGATTGCTGCAATCCTGATCGGCGTTCCGCTCGGCTGTATCGCCGGACTCTTCAAAGGAAAAGCCGCTGACGGTGCCATCCGCGTGATCTCGGCCATCGGCATCTCAATTCCGGGTTATGTGCTGGCCGCCATCCTGATGCTTGTTCTTGCGGTCAATCTGAAGGCGCTTCCTGTATCCTACGGAAAGCCGGGCGGAGAGGTGATGCCGATCATCGTGCTGGCCGTTTATCCGACCTGCTATCTGATGCGTCTGACAAGAGCTTCCATTCTGGAGGTCCTCGGGCAGGACTATCTGAAGACTGAGCGTGCAAGGGGCATGGGAGAAGGACGGGTGATCTTCATCCACGCGCTGAAGAATTCCCTGATCCCGATCATCACCTACCTTGGCCCTCTGACCGCCTCCATCCTGACCGGAGGTTTCGTAGCGGAGTCTGTGTTCAATGTCCCGGGGCTCGGCCGATACTTTGTGAATGCCATCAGTGCACGCGACTACACCCTGATCATGGGCGTCACAGTCTTCTATGCAGCTCTGATTATCACGATGAACCTGATCTGCGACATTCTGTACCAGGTTGTGGATCCTCGTATCCAGATGGCATAAGGAGGCACCTGACCATGAAAAATATCCTGTCCCTCCAGCTTCCGGTGGAGAAAGGCGACTACGACAAGCTGCCGGCAGATTTTTACAAAACACAGACATCCCGGACGGACGAAGTCGGATTCTGGAGATCAAGCTGGCGGAGACTTCGCGAGAATAAAATTGCGATGGTTTCCCTTGTGATCATTCTTGCAATCATCGTCTTTGCCGTCCTTGGTCCGATTCTTTCGCCTTATTCCTATGACCAGCAGGTGCATGGAGATGAAAACCTCTGGCCCTGCCTCAGGCACCCGTTCGGCACAGACCGGCTGGGCAGAGATCTGATGGTCCGCTGTATGACCGGAACCCGGATTTCCCTTCTGGTCGGCGTCGTTTCCGCCATCATCGTCATGATCATCGGATCCATATACGGTGCGATTTCCGGTCTTCTCGGCGGAAAAGCAGACACCATCATGATGCGGATCGTCGATATCATCTACTCCGTTCCGGAGATCCTGCTGATCGTCGTTATCAAGCTGGTCATCGATCAGCCTCTGACGAATCTGGTGGACAATGTACCGTTTTTCCATCCTCTTCAGAAGCTGGGATCCGGACTGATTGCAATCTTTATCGTCTACGGCTGCCTGTACTGGGTCGGAATGGCCCGTATTGTGCGCGGCCAGGTTCTTCAGCTGAAGGAAATGGAATACGTGACAGCTTCTGATGCGCTCGGTGCGCCGAACGGCTGGCTCATCCGTCAGCATCTGCTTCCGAACTGCATGGGACAGATCATCGCAACGATGATGATGCAGATCCCTTCCGCGATCTTCACAGAAGCTTTCCTTTCCTTCCTTGGCATCGGCGTCTCCGCACCGATGGCATCTCTGGGCTCTCTGACCTCCGAAGCACTCTCCGGAATCAACAGGGCTCCTTACCGCATGCTTTTTCCGGCTGTCCTCATCAGCCTGATCATACTGGCATTCAACCTCTTCGGCGACGGTCTGCGTGACGCCCTTGATCCGAAGATGAAGAAACGCTGAGCGGCTGAGTCCACAGACTTCTGGAAAAAGAATCTGTAACTGGCAGACTGAATCTGTCAAACGCGAGAGGAGAAGGGAATATGATGAGAAAAGGCTTACTCAACGTACTGGCTTGTACAGCAGCTGCAGCCATGATTGCAGCACTGCCTGCGGCTGCCTCAGAAACAGAAAAGGAAGCGCCTTCGGGAGGAATCAGCATCTCCGTAACAGACGGTTCCGAGGATGCGATGGATATCAACACGGCCAAGGTCGGAACACTGGCCGGCATGTCCGTCTGCCGTCACCTCTTTGAGGGTCTCTATAAGCTGGATGAAAAGGGGGACCTGGTTCCGGGGCAGATAAAGGATGAGAAGGTCTCCGATGACGGAAAAACCTACACGTTCACCCTTCGCGACGACATCACCTGGTCAGACGGAAAACCGGTCACTGCAGGCGATTTCGTCTATGGCTG
Source organism: Porcincola sp. LCP21S3_C12 (assembly GCF_052118625.1). Taxonomy (NCBI): domain Bacteria; kingdom Bacillati; phylum Bacillota; class Clostridia; order Lachnospirales; family Lachnospiraceae; genus Porcincola; species Porcincola sp. LCP21S3_C12. Next base: position 139,932 of record NZ_JBQKGW010000001.1, read on the forward strand.
GAAGTATCTGAAAGATTCCGCAGGCGACTACAGCACACTTCTGGACCTGATCACAGATGCGACGGCAAAGGATGACAAGACGCTTGTCGTGACGCTGGAGTATCCATGTGCATACTTCCACAGCCTGCTGGCATTCCCGTCGGCATACCCCGTTCGCGAAGACATTGTAAAGGCGAATGGCGACTCCTACGCAACCGACCCTGACAAGGCCGTCTACAACGGTCCTTACGAGCTGACAGACTGGACCCATCAGCAGTCGATGACCCTGACCAAGCGGACCGATTATTACGATGCTGATAAGATCACTGTCGACAGCATCAACTGGGAGCTGATGAGCGACTCCGCAACCATGGCGAACTCCTTCAAGAGCGGTGATGTCATTTATTCCGATTCCTATCCGGAGGAGGATGCAGACGCCCTGATGGACAATGGACTTCACTTTGAGGAGGGCTACAATACCTACTGCACCATGTTCAACCTCGGTGACAGCGGCAATGAGGTTCTGAAGGATGCCCGCGTCCGCAAGGCCCTGTCTCTTGCAATTGACCGGGAGCGTGTGATCAGCATTCGCGGACTTCAGGACGAGCTAGCCGATACCTACACGCCTGGCGGCCTGACCAACGCTGACGGGACTGAATTCAACAGCACTGTCACCCCCTGGTTCTCTGACGACCACCAGAAGGATATCGATGAAGCGAAAGAGCTGATGAAGGAAGCCGGTTACGAAGACGGCAAGGACTTCCCGGCGCTGCGCTACATCGTCAACAACGATTCCCGCAAGACGGTGGCTGAAGCCATTGTCTCCGACTGGAAAGACGCTCTCGGCATCGATTCGATTACAGTTGAGACGGTTGAGAACTTCTTCTCAGCCCGTGAGAGCGGTGACTACGATATCGCGTACTTCGGCTGGTACATGGACTATCCGGATATCTCGAACATGCTTGTGACGATGACCACAGGCCAGAACGATGCAAAGTATTCGAATACCAAATATGACGACGCATACAACAAGGCAGTGGCAGAAACGGACGAAAAAGCCCGCTGGAAGGACTATGATGAGTGCGAGTCCATTCTCGCAGAGGACCGTCCGATTACGCCGATTCTGCACTCGAAGAACTCCTATCTCTTCGACGACACCAACTATGACGGACTGGTCTACTACTGCGGCAATGCATTCTTCGGTTATGTGACACAGAAGTAATTGCCTGCTGTTCAACCAAGAGAGGCCGCGCGGCTTGTCCGCTGCGGCCTTTTGCGGGTACTGGGAAAGGGTTCCACAATGTCAGCATCATTATCAGAGAAACTGAATGACATGGCAGCTGCATTTCCGGGGAAGATGCAGCTGATCTTCCGGACGCTGAATGGGGCGTCCTGTGAAGTTGCGATTTCCCCGGACGAGAGAGTGGTCTCGGCAAGCACCATCAAGGTTCCGGTATTCGCCTGCCTGCTTGATTCGCTGGATGAGGACGGTATTTCACTTGATGCGCTCCATCCGGTGACGAAGGAAGATATCCTTGACGATACACTCGTATTCGATACAGGCGCGCGAAAGGCGTCCTGGTACGAGATTGCCTGGTGGATGATCGTCAACTCCGACAATACCGCCGCAAATGTCCTGATGAAGGCGCTCACCTTCCCGAAAATCAACAATTGGTGCAAGGCACACGGCCTTCTGTCTACCCGCGCGGAGCGGATGATGCTCGACTATGATGCCATCCGGCAGGGGCGGAACAATTATATATCTCCTTCCGATTATGCGGCTCTCGTGATCCGGGAAGACCGGCTCAGCAGGGGAGAGGTGCCCGGGTCTGAAAATGAAAGGCGCAAGGCGTCGCTTATGATGCAGTTCCTGAAAGGGAACAGAGACTATGACGCCCTCCTCCGATATATCTACGAGCAGCCAGTCTGCGCTCATAAATCTGGTGATCTTGACACCGTCGCCCACGATGCCGGCATCTTTGAATGGCAGGGGAAACGGTGGTTTCTTGGGGTCTTCACCTCTGGCTTCGACGGAACGGACATGGATTATGAAACAGCACGGGCATGGATCGGCCGCATCTCAAGGGTTGTATTCGATTATATGAAGGAGGGGTAAAGCGTATGCAGCTTGGAACAGACGCAGCCTATATAACGACAGCCCCTCAGGCCTTCCTCTATGAGAAGGACGGAACCGTGGCGGATGAAGTGCTGTCCGGGTGGATTCTCCAGCGGCTTTCTGACGAGCCCGAAAATGGCTCTGATGCCGGTTCCAGGATCCTTGTACAGACACACTACGGATACCGCGGGTATATAGATCCCGCAGCACTTCGCCCCATCGCGCTGGACGACATCCGCCGCCGGAAAGAAGGAGAGCAGACAATGGTTGTCACAAAGCAGTTTGCCGACCTGCTCTCTCAGCCCCGCGTTCAGGGACAGATTCTCACAACCCTTTCCATTGGCTCATTTCTCCAGCTGATCAAACCTGCCGAACATGGGTATCTGCTTGTCGAGGCAGCGGATGGTCAGCGCGGCTATATGCCTGCCTCAAGTCTTTCCGTGCGAACGGACAGCGATGGTTACTTTCTATGCGGCTGCGACCCGTCATGGTTTTCTTCGCAGAAGCCTTCCTGTGATCAGGAAACACTCAGGCAGCGGATTGTCCGCAGTGCGGAAAGCTACCTCGGCGTCCAGTACCGCTGGGGAGGGCATTCCGGTTCCGGGACCGACTGCTCTGGTCTGACATTCATGAGCTATCTGATGAATGGCATCCTGATCTACCGGGATGCGGAGATTCACGATGGATATCCGGTTCATGAAATTTCCTGGGCGGATAAAAAACCCGCCGATCTGCTGTATTTCCCCGGGCATGTCGCCATGTACCTCGGACATGGTCGGTATCTTCACAGTACAGGCTTTGCCCGGGATTTCGGCTGCGTTTACGGCAGTCTGACTGAAGGAGAGACCGGATACCGACCCGATCTGGATGGCAGATGCACAGCGGTCGGAAGCATCTTTTCATAACTGCTTGACAAGGAGGAAACATCCATCATGAAAATCAGGGATATCAGGCTGTCCATCCTTTCTGTTCCGCTTCGGGTTCCATTCAAAACCGCTCTGCGCAGCGTCAGCTCGGTCGAGGATGTTGTAGTCGAAATTCTCACAGATACGGACAAAATTGGCTTCGGGGAGGCCCCTCCGACCGGTGTGATCACCGGGGACACGACCGGCGCCATCGTCGGAGCCATCCGGGATCATATTGCGCCGAAGCTGATCGGGCGGGACATAGAAGAGTTTGAGACACTCCTGAGGGATGTTCAGGGCGCCCTTGTCCACAATACGAGCGCGAAGGCAGCTGTCGACATCGCCCTCTGGGATCTGTACGGAAAGCATCTGGGACTATCTGTTTTCTGCCTTCTTGGCGCCGCCCGGCGTGAGATTGAGACCGACATCACGATCAGTGTGAACGACCCGGAGGTCATGGCGCAGGATACACTTGACGCCATCCGGCGCGGATACCGCACTCTGAAGGTCAAAGTCGGGGTGGAGCCGTCACTTGACGTCGCCCGGCTTCTGGCCGTCCGGACAGCAGCCGGGCCTGACATTCAGATCCGGATTGATGCAAATCAGGCATGGACGCCGAAGCAGGCGGTCCGGATTCTCGAGGAAATGGAGCGGAAGGATCTTGGCATCGAGCTGGTTGAGCAGCCGGTGAAGGCCGCCGATCTGGACGGGCTTTCCTTTGTGACCGCTCACAGTCCGATCCCGGTTCTGGCGGATGAGGCTGTCTTTTCCCCGCAGGATGCACTTACCATCATGCAGCGTCATGCAGCAGACATGATCAATATCAAACTGATGAAGTGCGGCGGTATCACAAACGCACTCCGGATTCTCTCCGCTGCAGAGGTGTACGGGATGGAATGCATGCTCGGCTGCATGCTGGAGGCAAAGATTTCCGTGAATGCCGCGGTGGAGCTTGCCTGTGCCCGCCAGATCATCACCCGGATCGATCTGGACGGGCCTGTCCTTCTGAAAGAGGACCCGATTGCAGGCGGAGCCATTTTCCGCGAGCGGCAGATTACGGTGTCAGATGCGCCGGGCCTTGGCATATCCGGTATCCAGCCCGGATACACAAGACCACTATTTGATAATTATGTCTGAAGGCTTTATAATAGGGGGCGTGTCAAAATACCTTCAGAGTAAAATAGAAACCAGGAGAAGTGAACACTATGGCAATCGATCAGGCATTCATCATTCAGCAGATCAAAAAGAAGGAGACGCTTTACGCAGCTTTCTGCATGAATACCAAGATGCCATTCATCATCTGCGACCCGGATACCTACAATGACCAGGTATGGGTTTTCGACGGTGAGGATGAGCTGAAGAAATTTGTGGAAGAATATGCACAGAAGAAATATCTGATACGCGGCGCCAAGATGGAGCAGAAGCAGTTCGGCGGCTTCTTTGCCTCCCTCTATACACTTGATGTGAACGAAATCGCCTATGTGTCAGACGACGCAGTCACAAAGATTGCGCTGTCTGACCTTGTAAAGCGCCTCGATTTTTCCAATCTTCCGCCGCTCCAGAGACCGGTCGAGAATCCGTCCCTCCAGCTTTCAGGGCTTTATTTCATGCAGGAGGCAACCCGACAGATCCCGAATGAGGAAAAAAAGAACCTCAGCGAGCTGAATGAAGAGTTCTCTGCCAATCTGGCAGCTGCCCGCTATATCGTGGCTGTAATTCCGAAAGAAGGTCCCGGAACACTTCCTGAAAAACTCCAGCGGCATGAGTTTTCCGTCCCCGTCCTGAACATGAAAAATGGCAAGAAGTTTGTTCCCTGTTTCTCGGATCAGTTTGAGTATGACAAGTTCCGCCAGAATCAGAAACTTCTGGAGCTCGCAGTTCCGCTTCCCGGGCTGATGCAGTACGCCGGAAAAGATACCGACGGCTTCATGCTCAACCCGATGGGGATGTCGATGGTTCTCACAAAGGAACTGATCGAAGCGCTCGTGAAAGCCTTTCCGGATCGAATCCAGGAAGGAATTCAGAAGGCGAATGAGGTTGTCCGTCAGGCTCAGGAATATGCGAAGAAAGCAAGTGAAGCCAGGAAAAAAGCACCTGAAAAAAAGCCTGAGGAGAAGAGGAAAGAAGTCCCTGTCAGCCATCTCCCGGGACACTCCAAGGTCCTGACTCCTTCCTTCGCATCCAGAGCCGGGAAGGAAAAAGAGGCAGCTCCCGCGCCAGTCTACCGGCCGGTCAAGAAAGCGCCAGAAGAGCAGGAATCTTCCGGGAAGCCGGATTCTGCTTCCACGAAACAGCCTGAGGAATAACAGGATATTCAGTGCTCCATAAACCGAAGGACACCGAATACCTTTCCGATGATCTGAAGATGATCCTTCACAATGATCGGGTCCATGCTGTCGTTCTCTGGCTGGAGCCTGATATATCCCTTTTCTCTGTAAAACCGCTTGACGGTTGCGGAGTCGTCAATCATCGCGACGACAATGTCACCGTTCTGAGCGGTTTTCTGTTCCTCTACCAGAAGAAGATCTCCGTTGTTGATGCCAGCATTGATCATGCTGGTTCCCTTCACCCGCAGCATAAAAGCCGGATTCTGCGGCATATAGTCGGCAGGAAGCGGAAAATAGCTTTCGATATTCTGTGCAGCGAGGATCGGAACCCCTGCCGCTACCTGACCGACAAGCGGAATGCTGGCAACCTCACGCCTTGTAACGTTAAAGGCATCGTCTACGACCTCGATTGCCCTGGGCTTTGCCGGGTCGCGCCGGATATATCCATTCTTCTCAAGAGATTCCAGATGAGAGTGGACAGAAGAGGTAGACTTCAGGTGCACGGCATCACAGATCTCCCTGACCGTCGGCGGGTAGCCATGGCTCATAATTTCGCGCTTCAGGTAATCCAGAATTTCCTGCTGCTTCTTTGATATTTTTCCATATGCCATAAATAGAGAACCTCCCACCATTCAACCGGCTAATCCTGTCAGGTTTCTTAACATCTTAACACATGGGGCAGCGGAATGCAAACACATGTTCTTGTTTCAATTTCTGTATCTTCTTTCACTTTTTCTTAATGAATAGATGACTGTGCCTTCATTGTTATCTATGCTTTCAGATGGTATAATCTGCACTAGTTACAGGGCATTTCACCCAAAACTCTTTGTCAATCTGACACGCAGAAGCCCCAGGTGAACAGGGCGCTGCCTTCAGACAGGAGGAAGAATCCTATGAAAAAGAAAGTAGTGAGTATACTGGCGGCGGCTTCTGTCGCGGCCTCGCTTCTTGGAGGGGCTGTCCCTCTCACGGTTCTTGCCGACGGAACCATGGTGGTCTCCATTGGCGCCGATCTGACGGAAGACCAGAAGACTGCGATCCTCAAGTATTTCGGAATCTACGGCAACAACAGCGTTCAGACCATCACGGTCACAAACCAGGATGAGCGCAGCCACCTGGCGTCCTATATTCCGATCGAGCAGATCGGTTCCCGGACCATCAGCTGTGCGCTGGTAAAGCCTACAACAACGGGAGGCGTCCAGGTCAAGACCGCAAACCTGAATTATATTACCAGCAACATGATTGCGTCCAATCTGATCACCTGCGGCGTCACGAACTGCCAGGCGATCGCAGCAGCACCATTTGAGGTATCCGGAACCGGCGCGCTGACCGGGATCCTGATGGCATATGAGAATGCAACCGGAAACCAGATCAGCCAGCAGTCGAAGGACCTGTCCGCTCAGGAGATTCAGATCACGGAGAACCTGAGCAACTCCGCCGAGAACCAGCAGGTTGCGCAGCAGATTGTCAACGATGTCAAGCTGCAGGTCATCAACGGGACAGTGGATGACTCTCAGAATACAGACAACTCTGTCATCACGAACAATACGGTCAATGACCAGTCGGTCACGAACATTGTCAACAATGTTGTCAATCAGTACACGACCAACAACAACGGCATCACGCTCAGCCAGGAGGACGTCCAGCAGCTGACAGACTACGCGAAAAAGCTTGCGGAACAGGCTTACCAGCAGGGAGCAGCAGAGGCGAAGGCCCAGCTTGAGGCGCAGTCACAGGTTCAGAAGGATCTGTCACAGACAACCGGCGTTGCCAACACCGATAACACACAGAAGATTGTTGATGACAGTACCAAGAATCAGGAGTCCACGGAGAAGACAACCGAAGCGAACGCATCGTCCGCCGGCGAGACAGAGACCGCTTCCTCAGAGTCGGAGGCAAGCATCTTCTCCGATACCGATCTGTCCGCACTGAACAACGGCAGCACCAGCAGCACACTCGTCACCGGTACGGATTCCGCCGTCATTCAGAATGACATTCAGAACGGCGCTTCAGACAACGACAAGCTGATTGCAGGAGAGCAGGACGGCCAGAAACAGTCTGAATCGACATCCCAGACCGACGCTTCCGGACTTGTGATCACGACGCAGGACTCCAATACCGACCAGACATCTCAGTCTGATACCGCATCTCAGGAGACCCCGCAGACGGATGCGCAGGCATCAGACGCGCAGACACCGGAGACTCAGGCGGCAGACGCGCAGGCATCCGATCAGCCTCAGACAGCCGTAACCGAACCGGCGGCAGAGACAGCAGCTTCCATCACAACCGATCAGACGTCTTTCTATTCGACGAGTTACCTGTCGAAAACCGGAGAAGTCTTTGTGCCGTCCTTTGCGATTGCACTGAAGAGCGATTCACTTATTCCGGTCAGCGGTACCTTTACGGTTGCAGATGCATCCGGCAATGTGCTTGGAAGTGCGGATCTCTCTGACAAGAGCCAGGTAACAGCCGTCAGCAGTGGAACTGCGAACGACGAGTTCAAGTCGGAGAACAGCTGGGATCAGCTGACCGGCCTGTTCTTCCAGCCGAAGGATACAAGCGGGAATCCAGTCGTCCCGGCAGCCGGAACAGCCTATCAGCTGACGCTGAACGGCACCTTCGCACAGACCACGGATGCATCAGCGGTCTCCTCGGCGCCACAGGTCTCTGTTGATCTTCAGAATGTGACATATAATGCCTCCTTCCAGGCAGCCGCCGGTCTGAATCTCGGGAACGTCTCTTTGTCTGATCTGAAGGCAGGCGCGGTGCTGAGTGCAGCCGTGACAGACGACGGTTCGTTTACAACAGCTTCTCTGAGCAGTCCGGATGGAACAGCGGCGGTCAATACTGCTGACGGATCCGGCTCAGTTACGGCCGGAGGCGATCTTTCTGTCACCATCACGCTGCAGAATGCACCTGGACTTGCGGAAGTGGATCTGCAGTATTCCGCAGCCGGTGCCGGCGAGACAGAATCCGCGGATGCCTCCGCACAGGGCTCAACCCTCCGGTACTTTATCCCGGTTCAGGCCCAGTAAGCCATTCATCGATTGTCATCATCCAATACGTATACGCCCTGACAGCATTCCTGCCGGGGCGTATTCATTTGCTTGACTTTCTGCTGGAGAAGCAGTATGATATCCGCAATACATCTATACAGAAAACACATGTTTTACAAATAGATATCATGAATCATAAGGGGATTTTATGATGAAACCATCATCCAGTGAACATACCATCCGGCCGGCATCCGGATCCAGTCCGGCCTCTGTGCAGACGTCAACCCGTCCACGAAGCTATCATGACGAAAAGGACATTCAGAATACCCTTCAGCTTCGCGAAATTCTGAAGGAATTTCCTCCATTTGCAAAGCAGTACTTTCTTGGAATCGAGTCCACAACGGCCACCCGGACAAGACTATCGTATGCCTACGATATCCGCACCTTTTTCCGGTATCTGCAGGAAAACAACCCGATCCTTTCCAAAAAGGATATCCTCACCTGGGACGTGTCCGTTCTTGATCAGATCCAGCCGACCGATATCGAGGAATATGAATCCTTTCTGAAGGTCTACACAGTGGATCCTTCCCTGGTTGGGGCTGTGCGCGAGGAAACCTTCACCAACGGCGAAAAGGGTCTCAAGCGCAAGATGTCGGCGCTCAGGAGCTTCTATGCCTATTACTTCAAGAGACAGATGATTCGGACAAATCCAACCCTTCTGGTTGACATGCCCAAGCTCCATGAGAAGGCGATTGTCCGTCTTGACGCAGGTGAATCGGCAGCTCTGCTGGACTTGATTGAACATGGCGGAGATGACCTGACAGGTCAGAAGAAACGATATTATGAAAAAACGCGCCTGCGTGATCTTGCAATTGTCACGCTGCTCCTTGGAACCGGAATCCGTGTCAGCGAATGCGTAGGGCTGGATGTCACAGACGTGGATTTCCGGAATAACGGCATCCGGATCATTCGAAAAGGCGGCTCAGAGTCCATTGTCTACTTCGGCGGAGAAGTGGAAAAGGCGCTGAGGGATTATCTGGAGGAGAGAAAGTCCATCGTCCCGCAGCCGGGTGAGGAGAACGCTCTCTTCTACTCAACCCAAAGGCGCCGGATGGGCGTTCAGGCTGTGGAAAACATGGTCAAGAAATATGCCCGGCAGATTACAACCACGAAGAAAATTACGCCGCACAAGCTCCGCAGTACCTACGGAACAGCCCTGTATCAGCAGACCGGGGACATCTATCTGGTCGCCGATGTACTCGGTCACAAGGACGTCAACACCACCCGGAAACACTATGCGGCCATGGACGATGCGCGGCGCCGCAGCGCCGCAGGCGCCGTCAGACTCCGGGAAACCCCTGAAGCCTGAATCAAAAAAAGCGCCTTCCGTCTGATATGAAACACAGCGATCACTTCTGAGCTGCAAATGCATGCTCATCGAGCAGAATGGTGAAGGGGCCGTCATTCAGCAGACTGACCTTCATGTCTGCTCCGAAGATGCCGGTCTGTACAAGCGGAACCGCCTTCCGGCATTCTTCTACAATATACTGGTAGATTTCCTCCGCGTGCTGCGGGCTTCCGGCTTCTATAAAACTCGGCCGGTTTCCCCTGCGGCAGTTCGCATACAGCGTAAACTGGGATATTAAGAGCAGTCCGCCATCCACATCGGCCAGCGAACGGTTCGTTTTTCCCTGATCGTCCTCAAAGATCCGAAGGGAAAGGAGCTTTCTTATGTACTGGTCAGCAGTCTCCCTTGTATCCTTGTCACAGACTCCAATCAGAACAAGGTAGCCCTTCTGGATGGATCCGACTGTCCTGCCTCCGACATCCACGGACGCATGCGCCACTCGCTGAATCAGAAACTTCATCTTTCGATTTCCTTAACCTTTCGTCTGCTGCTTTCCTCAGCGCCTGAATGTTTCAAGCAGCTGCTTAAAATACTCCGGAAGAGGCGCTGTAAACTCCATATAGGCCCCTGTGACGGGATGTTTGAATCCCAGCACCATCGCATGCAGGGTCTGTCCTTCAAGGGAATACGGGCATCTGGAAGGCCCGTACACGGTATCCCCGAGAAGCGGATGTCCGATATGTGCCATATGGACCCGGATCTGATGCGTCCGTCCGGTTTCAAGCCGGCACTCGATATACGTGTAGGTTCCGAACCGTTCCAGAACACGGTAATGGGTCACTGCTCTTCTTCCCCGCCCCGGCTCACAGACAGCCATCTTCTTCCGGTCAGCCGGGTGTCTCGCCAGAGGCGCATCGATCACGCCTTCATCCTGCTTCAGATTTCCGATCACAATTGCCCGATAGCGCCTTGTGATCGTGTGGTCATGAAACTGCGCAGCCAGACACTGATGGGCTTTATCATTTTTTGCGGCAACGAGCGACCCGGTTGTGTCCATATCAATCCGGTGTACGATTCCAGGTCTCAGGACCCCATTGATCCCGGACAGACTCCCCCTGCAGTGATAGAGCAGCGCGTTGACAAGCGTGCCGGACATATGGCCGGCAGCCGGATGCACGACCATGCCCTTCGGCTTGTTCACGACGATCACGTCGTCATCCTCATACAGAATATTCAGGGGAATATTCTCCGGCTTAATTTCCAGATCGTCCGGCGGCGGAAGAAGCACATAAACCGCCTGTCCTTCCCTCAGCTTCAGCCCGGCTTTTCCGGCAGGGACAGGAACAGAATCCGTACCGGACGTCCGAACATGCCCCTCCTCAATCAGCTTCCGGATATAGGACCGGGTCTGTCCGTTCATCCTTTCCGTCAGGAAGACATCCAGCCGGCTGCCGGCATCTGCGGTGTCTGTCCGATAGACCAGCTCCTCAGATACAGGCGTTCCGACTGCCTCCGCATCCTCTGTGAATTCTTCTTCATTCATCCTTTTTTCTCTTCTTTCCCGTCTTGTGCTCCCCCTCTTGTCCATATCCCAGGTTCATCGTCCCTGTAGACAAAAAGCATCAGAATCATAAGAAGACCTGCGCTCAGAGAGACACAGATGTCTGCCACATTGAAGATCGGAAAATGAATCAGCGAAATGTAGATGAAGTCGATCACGTATCCTCGGAGGACGCGGTCAATCAGGTTCCCGACGGCTCCTGCCGTCAGCCCTGCCATGCAGACCCGAAGCGGAAGATATCTTCTGTCCGGAATCCTGATATAACAGATGACGGCAGCCATGCTGACGACAGCCGCAAACAGGATGAACAGCGGCAGCCGGTTCTGCAGCATTCCAAAGGCTGCTCCCCGGTTTTCCAGATAGCGAAGCTCAAGCACGCCCGGAATCAGAGTGACAAATCCCTTTCCTGAAAGCTTCAGGTTTCTGTATGCCAGCTCCTTGGTCAGCTGATCCGCCGCGACAGCCGCACAGACCCCGAAGGCGCCTGCGATCCATTGTTTTCTTTCTTTCCGGTGGCCGGTCCGCATACAGTCCATCTCCCTCAATCGATCTCAATCATTCTGATGGAGATCCGCATCCAGAAACTCCAGTGCCTTCCGGATTTCCTCATCGGTTACCGTCCGGTCAATAAATGCATCGCCCAGCTGGTGAAGCAGAATAAAGCGAAGCTGTCCCTTGTCCATCTTCTTGTCCAGCTTCATCACGCGGATAATGTCGTCAATCCGGAGACTGTCAAAGGAAATAGGAAGGTGAAAGCCGACAAACATATCGCGGATTTCATAGAATGTATCATCATCAATATACTTTCTCTGCCAGGAGATGTAGGCTGCCACCACGCACCCAAGTGCCACACACTGTCCGTGCGCAAGCGAGAAATTTTTCAGCCGCTCGATTGCATGCCCTGCGGTATGGCCGAAATTCAGAAGGGCACGGTCGTTCATTTCCTCCGGATCCTTCTCCACAATCTCCCGCTTGATGTTGACACTCCGCACCACCATCTGAAGAAGCGTCGCGCTGTCGCGCTCCTCGATCTCCTCCATATGGTCGAGCAGCCATTCGTAGTAATCGGCATCCCGGATCAGCCCATGCTTGAGGACCTCGCCCATGCCGCTGGAGAACTGAAGATCATCGAGGGACTGAAGCGTGCTGATATTGAGATATACCATGGACGGCTGATGAAAGGCACCGACCATATTCTTGTACTTGTCAAAATCAACCCCTGTCTTTCCGCCGATGCTCGAATCGACCTGTGACAGGAGTGTCGTCGGAATCTGAACAAACCGAATTCCGCGCAGATAGCAGGCTGCTGCAAAGCCCGCCATATCACCGACAACGCCCCCGCCGAGTGCTGCCACGATGTCATGGCGGTCAAGACGATTCTCGATCAGGTGCGTCAGGATCTTTCGAATCCAGTCCAGGTTTTTATGTTCTTCTCCGGCCTGAATTACAAAAGACGAGAGCTCGGCGCAGACCGGCTTCAGTCTGTCCAGCACCTCTCTCAGATAGAGCTTTTCCACATGGCTGTCTGTGATGACAGCAATGCGTCTGCCGGCCGGCTTCAGGTCTGCCATGCGAGCCCCCAGGTTCTCAAAGGAGTTCTCCGGATAGATGCGGTAGATTTCCTCTGATCCCCTTCTGACGGAGATCGGACTATGAAAGACTGCCGCTGCGTTTCCTGCTTGTTCCATCTCTTTTTCTCCTCCCTGCCGGATATGAAAAGACCGCCGGGTCAATGGACTACACGGCGGTCTTGTGCGATCTTTCCTGCCCTCAGGCAGCATTAAAAATCTTCATCGTCTCCCAGGTCATCCGGATCAAATGTCCCAGTGAGAATCTCCTGGAACTCCCCGGTGATCTGAATGTCCTTCGGTGTGAGCACGAAAATGTAATTACTGATCTTGTCCAGTCTTCCCTGCAGCGCACAGGTGCACCCGGAGGCGAAATCAAACAACCTCTGAGAGACGTCCAGATCAAGCCCCTCCAGGTTCAGGATAACGACACATCTGGCCACCAGCGTCTTTGCAATCTCAAGGGCATCCTCCATCGACTTCGGCCTAATCACACATACAGAATAGTTATTCGTCTCTTCATCCTCCTGTACGGCTTTTCTCGGCCTGAAGGTCGATACCTTCGGGCTCCTTGCTCTTTCCGGAGCTGACTCATATGCATTTTCAGGTTTTTCCACTGCCTGTCCGAAGAACGAACGTCTCTCCCGCTTTTGCTGGGGAAACGATGTCACAGCAGACTTCGATCCGCTGTCTGTCTCCTCACGCCTCCGGATGAGACGCCTCGATGGATGACGATCTACTAGATCCACATCGGAATCATCCTCATCCAGATAATCGTCCTCGTCGACATCATCATTCAGGGTGACTTTTTCCAGAAATTTATCGAAACTAGGAAATTTCATGAAATGCTGGACTCTCCTGTCTTCTCTTTCATGCCGTAATCTCTCTCTCCGAAGATTCCGGTTCCGACTCTTACATAGGTAGCCCCCTCCTCGACAGCCGTCTCGAAGTCGTCGGTCATCCCCATGCTGAGCTCAGACATAGTTACATTATCAATGTTTTGACGGGCGATGTCAACCGCTAAATTTCGAAGCGTCCTGAAGACAGGTCTGCTGTCCTCCGGTTTCTCCGCAATCGGCGCGATTGTCATCAGTCCCCTGATCCGGATATGCGGGTAACGGGACACCGCTTTGACAAAGGCTTCCGCATCCTCCGGGCGGATGCCGCCCTTGGAAGCCTCACCGGCCACGTTCACCTCCACAAGGACAGGCATCACAAGCTGATGCTTCTCAGCCTCCTTCTCAATGGTCTCGGCAAGCTCAGGCGAGCCCAGCGAATGGATCATCACCGCCTTGTCGATGATATATTTCACCTTGTTTCGCTGAAGGTTCCCGATCATATGCCAGCGGAGATTCTTGGGAAGAACCTCATACTTATCTCTCAGCTCCTGCGGCTTGTTCTCTCCGAAATCGATGATCCCCTCCGCCATGGCCTCCTCGATCATGGAAACCGGCTTTGTCTTGCTGACCGCAATCAGCGTCACCTCGCTGCGGTTTCTTCCGGCCCTCTCACAGGCAGCCTGAATCCTCTTTTCGATATTCTCCAGATTTTCCTTGATCATGTTTACCCTCCATGTATGAATCCGGTTTCCGAGGTTTCAGGCAATGATTTCATCCTCCTTCACCTTGGAAGCATCCAGTGCAATCCGGTCGTGCGCGGAAAGCCCATAGGTATTCTCGGGATTGACGATGCAGAATTCTTCATTCTGGTCGACAATATTCACCTCGCGAAACACCGCGTATCCCTTGTTGATATTGTAAACACCCTGGATTGTCTCCTTCACATCGTCTGAGATTTCATATTTTTTCTCTGTGCCCGGCATAATGATATAATCGCCATCCTTCAGCACAGAGGCGTCAACCAGGTATGTGTTGGAATCCGTATCCTTCGCGTATACATTCGCTGTAAAATTGCGATTCTGCGCAGATCCGTCGCTGCGGAATGTCTGGGTCTGAAGATAGACCTCCTTCTCAGAGGACTGGCTCACCGTCACATACTCGGCGGGAATCCTGTAGAAATCCCTGCTGACGATGGCAGAAACCGGTATCTTCAGCCCCTCTGCCTTGCTCAGGATCAGTTCAATGTCGAGGAACCTGTCCTCCGTAAACCGAACCAGTGAATTCGTCAGCGTAATCTTCCCGTAATAACCGTCTTTTCCGGAAATGATCGTAAACGGGGCTGTAAAGACACTGTTGTCTTTTAAAAAGCGGATCCGGATTCTTTCTGTTCCGTCAAGCTGTGTGCGGAGCTGGTCATCGACCGGGAAATACAGATACCATGTCTCGCTGGTTACAAGCTTATAAATATCATCGCCCGCCGATACACTCTTGTGAAGCCGGAGGTTCTCGCGCTTGTAAGCCCTCTTTCCAAACATATCCGCGTCAAGCTGTGACTCTTCTGTATGCTCATAGCCATCGACAGAGTAGATGACAAACCCGGCACTCTGGGACTGGTAGCTTCCGCTCACGTACTGGCCTGCATTCTCATCAATCGAAGACTGAAGGATCACACTTTCCAGGTCCGCCTTCAGATTATACACCGCAGAGAAGTCATCCGGACCAGAGTTTGCACTGTACGTCGAAAGCATGCTCTTGACAGAAGTCAGGTCCTCATCCGATAAACTTGTCTGAACGGATGCCTTGCTGCCGGATTCATCGGCCTGTCCGCCGACAGAACAGATCAGCTCCCCGCTTCCGACATTCGAGCCCTCACGAGCATAATATGTGACCGCTCCTGATTCCTGCGCCTGCACAACTTGCTCGGACTTCAGCGCAAGCGCGCTGTATCTGTAGTTGCCGGAGAGAGAGCCGCTGACAACCTCATAAGGCGTCACCTTTTCGCGCGTCAGGTAAACCACGAAGATAATGATCAGGTAGATCAGGATCATTCCGAACAGAATCGTTCCGATATTCAGATCGAACCGATTGTCCAGGCGGATGATTTTCCGGTTATTCTTTTTTTTCTTTTCTGTACCAGTCAAAGATCCTGCCCTCTTATACATACAAAAGGCGGCGGGCTGCCGGCTTCAAGCGTCCGGAAACCCGCCGTATTCAGTTTTCCAACACCTCTGTGTTGAATGCTTGGATTCCATTCAGTTGATCAATTGATGAACCTGCTGTGATCACAGCTCCGCAATCACCGCATCATGGTACTGTTCAGGAAGCTGCTGCTTTGTAAGGGATATGCTCACGACAAAATGGACGCCGAACTGTTTGGAGATGTCCTCCAGTTCCTTCAGAACCGGTACCGGGTCTCCGTTCTCCTCAAGCTTCGCAATCTTCAGGAAGCTGTCGAGGTACACATATTCAAGATCGTGATCCTGGGAAATGATGCCGCAGATAAAACCTAAGAATTCGTCACTGTCCTTGATCGGGAAAGTTGTCATATCGATCAGACGGATTTTATTGTTCAGTTCATACATATGCTGCGTACTTTTATCGAGGTAAACAACGTTCCCGTTTACATTCTTGATCTCGTTGTTTGCCTTTTCCAGAAGTACCTTTGTCTTGCCTCTGCCCTTTTCTCCGATGATGAACTGTATCATATGTCGTTTCCTCCTTATATTCGGGATCGGTTCATGCAAATGCTCTGAAATCAGTATAAACGATTGCCCTTTCAAATTCAAGAACTGTTCTTCATACAAGTTGAAACAAGTTCATCCGAGAACATCTCCACCTTACTTACCGGCGAGCGAAAGGATCTGGGTCATATCGACATACAGCTGCTCCTTGTCCTGTGAATTCAGAATGACAGAGATGTACGGATTTCCATATGCATCCTTCGACAGAATACTCAGGCAGGCACCGGCCGCATCCGTCGTGCCGGTTTTTCCGCCGTAGACCGTCACATTGTCCGGTGTCTCCGCGCTTCCGTCAAGATAATGGTCCGTTGTCGTCCATGTGTTCCCGTAGGCATCTCCCGTCGCATCCTTGTACTCGGCATAATAGGTCTTCCTGCCGATGATGTCCAGAAACAGATCATACTGCATCAGCGCGTTGAACGTCAGATAGACGTCGTAGGCACAGGTGTAATGATTGTCCTGCGTCATGCCATAGGGATTCACAAAATGTGTGTGGGTTGCTCCGAGTTTCACGGATTCGTCATTCATCATCTGTACAAACTTGTCTACGGATCCTCCGACATGCTCTGCCACCATCATTGCGGCGTCATTGCCGGAGGCAATGAGCATCCCATATACAAGCTGTTTCAGCGTCAGCTGATCACCTACATGCAGTCCGCAGACAGAGGAACCCTCCTCAATATCATTGGCTGTCTCTGTTACCGTCACAACATCGTCAAGGTTGCCGTACTTGAAGGCCACCAGCGCTGTCATCAGTTTTGTCAGAGACGCCTGCGGACGCTGTTCGAAGATGTCCTTCGCATAGACCACCTTCTGACCGGTCACGTCAAAGAGTGCTCCCTCTGTTGCGGTAATAAAGACCGCATCCGGATTCACATCCGAATCTGTCACGCACAGCCCCTTGGAAAACGGATCCGCACTCATCCTGTCTCCTGCTCCGGGGAGGCCGAATACGGTGCTGCTGTCTGAATACGGTTCCGGAAGAGAGACGTCATGCGACCGGAAGACATAAAAGAACACAGCCCAGATGGCACAGGCGGTCAGCACGAGCAGGAAAGCAGCCACGAGTGCAAGCTTCAGATTCTTCCGCCTTTCCTCCGTTTCCCTGGCCTGTATTCTGTTCCATTCACGCTGTGTATAATAATCAGGTTTCTGTTCTGTTTTTCTCATATCATCTTTTCAGGCCGTCCGGACGCACTCAGCGGTACATCTCACGCCAGTCAAGGTCGCCCCGGTCAAGAGACTTCAGGAGAATCTCCGCGGAAGCGATATTCGTCGCAAGCGGGATGTTATGGATATCACAGCTTCTGATAGCCTTTGTGAAATCCGAGTTGCCATTGCGGATGCCGGTTTCTCTGTCCGGATCCCGGAAATACAGAACCAGATCCATCTGATTCTGTTCAATCATGGCACTCATCTGCTGTTCTCCGCCGACATGCCCCTCCAGAAGCTTGTGGACATTCAGCCCGGCCGCCTCCTGGATCAGCCTTCCGGTCGTCCCCGTCGCGTAAAGCTGGTGACGGGAGAGAATTCCCCTGTAGGCAATGCAGCAGTTCTGCATCAGTTTTTTCTTTGCATCATCAGCGATTAGTCCAACATTCATAGGGAAACCTCCTTCCCATCACCGTCAGGTGAGTTGTTATGGCAGATAGCGGTAGGTTTTTCGAACCTCCGCCTTGCCGGGCCCCCTCCTTCGGGGGACATATTCTTTTTTCGGCTGCAGCCCCACATTCAGGCAGATACCGATTCCTGCAAAGAAGATCACGAGACTCGTGTTCCCGTAACTGACAAAGGGAAGCGTAATCCCTGTATTCGGCAGAAGCCCCGTCGTAACACAGATGTTCAGGGTACTCTGAATGATGATCAGGCTGCCCATTCCGATTGCGATGAGTGCCCCGGCCTTATCCCTTGCCCTCATCGCAATCCGGATGCACAAAAACCCGATGATCAGCTCCAGAATGACAATCAGGACGCAGCCGGCAAATCCTAGCTCTTCGCCTGCAACCGCAAAGATAAAGTCTGTCTGCGACTCGGAAATAAAGTTGCCATTCTTGACAGAGTTGATGGCATCGTTATTGAGTCCCTTTCCGAACAGCTGTCCTGAACCGATCGCGATGATCGAATTCTGCTGCTGCATGGCCGCCTCCGGGTACTGCGACGGATGGAGCCAGGCGAGAATCCGGAGAACCTGATAATTTTTCTCCCCGATTCCCGGCTGGTTCAGCAGTCTGTTCAGAACAATCAGAACAGCCGGAACCGCCACTGCCAGAACGCCGATGACAATCTTCATGCTGAGCCCGGCTGCAAACATTATAACACAGAATGCCGCCGCTGTCGCAATGGTCGTCGAGAGATCCGGCTCTTTCAGGGTCAGAAACAATGGAATTCCTGCAAGAATCAGCGTGAGCAGAATCATCCAAAGTGAATTGATCCGGTTCTCGTAATGAGCAAAGAAACCCGAGAAAAACAGGATCAGCACCAGCTTCATCAGATCTGATGGCTGGAACTGGATCCCGGCGATGGTGATCCACCTTGTCGCACCGCCGATGTTCTCACCGAAAACCAGGACGGCCGCCAGCAGCAGACATACTCCCACATAAAAGATCCAGCGGAAATGCAGCAGATACGTATAGTCTGCCAGCGACAGGACAACCATTGCAATGATCCCGATGACCATTCCAACCAGCTGTCTGGACTGGTAGGACTCCTGCGCACTTCCAATGACAAGCAGCCCGATCGTGGCAAGGAGAATGCATGCCCCTGCGAGCGGGAAGCTGTAATTTCTGATTCGATATTGTCTGAACATGAAGATTCCTCTCCCGGCATCAGGCCTTTTTCTGCGTTCCGTCCGTCCCTGACACGCTGTCGGCAGCTCCCCTTATATTTTTCCCGGGCAGCTTCTTGCCATGAAGAATGGCGTCGAACAAGTCTCCTGACAACGGCTCCAGACTGATGTGCCCTTCCCGAAGACAGGCGACCTTCGGATCCGGCGCGTACTCCCTGTCGATCTCCGTTTTCCGGATTCCCGAGACAGCCCTGTGTCCGGCGATCGATATCTCAAATGGCTTCAGCACCGTTCCGGATATGAATGAATGCTCGTTTCCGGAAGCCCCCGCCCTCAGAATGCCCATGGCAATCCCGAGCACAACGATGCTGCCGTCCGACACCACCTCGGCACCGGGCTGTACATCCCCCAGAATCACGACCGTCCGGCCGAAGGACAGCCGCTGGCCATTTTTCAGAGACTGCGTGACCAGAGCAGCTGAGTTCTCGGTTGTATCGCGGATATTCTTTGCAATCAGCTCGGCCTCCTTCTCCTGCCGGGAGGCATCCTCGTCGATGATGCAGGTAATATCGAGCTGACAGCTGTCCGTAATCGCCTTCACCAGAAGGCGCTGTTCCTCATCGCTCAGCACCCTGCCCTGAAAGCGCACCGCCATCTGTCCGTTTTTGAAAAACTTCGCACTTTTCCGGAATTTGTCCCGGACATCCTCAAGCAAAGTCTCAAACGGGACATCCGATGCGCACAGAAGCGTCAGAACATACTGATTGCTTTTGAGTTCAAACGAAGCCATCCTTCATCTCCCTGATGAATCTGTCAGTTTAGTCATTTCTTGTATTTCCGCTCTGCACCTGAATCGCATGTCCCGGCGTGAGCTCAGAAAGATCCTTCTGGTTGAAGTAATAGTTGACAACGTCCTTCGCGATGGGGGCTGTATTTGCAGAGCTGTAGCCATTCGCGACACGAACAGCCAGTGCCATCGTCGGCTTGTCAGACGGGGCGAATCCGACAAACTGTGCATGGTTCGGCTTTGTCACAACCTCCTGCGCGGTTCCGGTCTTTCCGGACACGCTGACCCCCTTGTACCCGGTGAAGGCGCTGCTGTTCTGCACCACCTGCTTCATTCCCTCATGGATGGCGTCCCAGTCCTCCTGCGGCATCGATACCTGAGAGTGCAGCTTCGGCTCATGTTCCGTCACCGTATTCCCGTTCGAGTCGGTTGTCTTGCTGATCAGGGACAGATCATAGCAGCTGCCCGAGTTTGCGATGGTGGTCACATAGCGGGCAAGCTCCGATACAGTGTAGGCGTTGTCGGACTGCCCCATCGCGCCACGCACTGCATCGTAGGTCAGCAGATGCGGGCTCGTCTCCGGGACCTCGATTCCGGACTTCGAGTCCAGTCCGTACAGGGAAGCATACTGCTGGAGCTTCTTGACGCCGTCCTCATCGTTGTACGTCCCACTCTCGGACCCCAGCCGGTAACCCAGCGTATTGAAGAAGAAGTTGCAGGAATTCTTGATGCCTGCGACCAGATCCTCCGTCCCGTGGATGCCGCCTTCATTGTAGATCCAGCACTTAATCGGTTTATCCGTCTGCTCGAAGATTCCGGAGCAGTAGATCGTCTCCCCGAGGCTCAGCACGCCCTCGCTGAGCGCGGCGGTCGCCGTGACCAGCTTGAAGGTCGACCCCGGCGCCAGAAGCTCCTGGGTAGCCCTGCTGTAGAACGGACTCGACAGATCCGTTGCCAGCTTGTTGTAATAGTCCGAATCCATCTCGTTGACAAGCCGGTTGCTGTCATACCCCGGATAGGTGACGCAGGCTCTGACCGCTCCGTTTGACGGATCTGTCACCACAATTGCCCCGGAGCAGGGCGCCAGCGCCAGCTGCGCCGGCGTGATTTCCAGGTTGTAGATCTTGTCCCGGATGAAATCGTAGGCGGAAAGAGATCCGTCTGACAGGTTATTGTAATCCTGCTCATTCATCTTAAGAACACCCTGGTCAAATAAAAGCATGCACATCTGGGCTCCGGACAGAGAACCCTCCATCAGCATGTAACGGAAAACGTGCTTGCAGAAGTCTGTATCCTTCAGAAGGTCTGCCGCAATATAGTCTGCCAGGGATGAATAGACTTCGTTTGAATCCATATAGCTGGTCTGCTGCACGATCCCATCGATGTTGATCCAGTCCCTGGAAATTGCATAGGACAGGTAATCCTTCAGGCTGATGGTGCCGGCCTTCCACGACTTGTAGGTCTGGTCGGTCTTGTCGACAGCCTCCGTGTTCAGGATGCCTGCATTCGGAAGCATGGTGTCGACGATATAGGACTGGTAGACCTTCATCTCATCCGTCAGATCGTTGTAGATGGTCGGAGAATCGCTTGTCAGCTGGCTCTTCAGATCCTTAAAGATCGAAGCGGCCTTTTTCTGGAACTGCTGATAAACCTCCTTCTCGTTGTCAGACGTATCCGCGTTCGAAAGGTGTGAGACACTCAGCACATTGTTCTCGAACAGGGAATAATACACATCGTAGACCGGGATTCGAACCTGGTCAGCAGACGTGATGTAATCTGTATTGATGGATTCCGTATCGACAATGTTCGCCCAGACAATGCCGGCGATGTATTCCTCAAGTATCTGGTAGCAGACCTTCTGAAGATTGGCGTCGATTGACAGATAGATGGAATCTCCCGCCTGAGGCTGTCTGACCGAATCGACGGAGAGTGTTCTGCCCAGGTTGTCGACAAAAATTGTCTCCGATCCCTTCTTCCCCTGCAGACTTGTCTCCATCTCCTTCTCAAGGCCGACCTTCCCCACAACGTCGGTCGAATCGTAGGAGGAATCTTTTTGCTGCAGATCCTTCAGCTCGTCCTCTGAAACCTTCCCGGTGTACCCGATAATCGGTGCAAAATACATCGCATCGTTGTAAACCCGCTTGTAGTCCTCTGTTACCTGGATTCCCTTCAGCTCCCCGGTATTCTCCAGAAGCTGTGAGACCGTCTCGGAGCTGACATCCGTCGCAATCGTGATGGCATTGTACCGCTGATAGCTGTTCTGCTGGAGCAGGCTCCGGAAATGACACAGCTTCAGCACTTCCTCCGGAGTGTAGCTTTCCGGAAGGTTCCATTTTTCACGGTCCGCCTTCGTGACGCTTTCTGTCCCGATTCCGAAGTACTTGTCACTGCACAGAAGGGCAATCAAGTCTGCTGCGCTCATATCCACCTGCTTCGGGGAAAGCTCATCGATTGTCTTGTACCCGAACAGATCCGCCTTGAACCGGCTGAGATTGAATCCCTTCACATTGTAAACATACTGTCCGTCAGCATTCAGACTGATCTGAAAATCATCTGACACGCTGTCCCCATGGCTCTCAATCACCTTGATGGTATTGTAGAGGATGCCATTGAGTGTGAGATTGTGGTCGCGATTGCTGCTGTAGCTGCTGCTGTCCTCCATCGTCACATCGTACACCAGCTGATTGTAGGCCAGCAGTTTTCCGTTTACATCGTAGATCTCGCCTCTCGTCGGCTTCAGGGTCTTGGTCCGGAGAATCTGCATGGTATGATTTTCATCGTAGTTCTCCCCGTTGATGATCTGAAGCGTGAACAGTCGGATGATCATGACCGCTGTCATGACAATGGAAAGCACCACGATGATGGCAACCCTCGGCCTCAGGCCGATGGAACTGATCCGTTTCCTGCTTTTTTTCTCTTTCTCTCTATCCTTCAATTTTCGCCTCACACGGAAAAGTAACCCCTGATTGTCTTTTTATTGATCAGGTAGTTCAGCTGATAGACAAAAACCCCGAGAATGACCGTATAAATCAGTTCCGGGATGATGATTCTTCCGAAGTAAAAGAAGAAATGAATCCTTCCTCTCAGCAGGAAGGAACCAATGTACTGGTACAAACCACACAGCAGATCCGACAGCCCGATCAGAAGCATCGGTGTCTTGATATCATCATCATAGAAGATTCGATACGCGAAACCTGCCAGGAAACCGATCCATGCATAGATCAGCGCATAGTAGCCAACTCTGCCGCCGGAGAACAGATCGATCAGAAGACCGGTCCAGAAACCCATCAGCATGCCTGTCCGGCTGCCGCACATCAGCGCAAAGCTCGCCGTCAGAATGACGGCCAGATTCGGCTCGATGGACGCGATGCAGAACGCCTCCGGCCAGGCAGTCTGAAGAAGGGCCGTGACGATGCACAGAAGTGTCAGAGCAATTCGTCTTTTCATTGCTGGCCTCCCGCATTCTGACCGGACGTTCCGGCTGCTGCTCCGTCTCCCCCCGCTGTGCTCCCGTTTTCCGGACTGGCGGCGGCAGCATCCGCATTTGTGCTTCCTGTGCTTTTGGCCGGGTCTGCTTCAGAAGCTGCCGTCTCCGACTCGTCTGCCGCGCCGGCGGCCGCTTTTGCGCGCTCCTCCTTGTCATTCTTTGCATCGTCCGAGCTCGCTACGTAGTTCTTGAGCGTCCGGATGACAAGAACCTCCTGAAGATGCCTGAAGTCCACAACCGGCGTCAGCTGACCGGACTTTGTCAGATTGTTCGCATCGTTGTTCAGCTCCGAAATATATCCAATCAGAATCCCGGGAAGATACTTCTCCGAGATATTGCTTGTCACGACCTTGTCTCCGACATGAACGTGGTTGTTGTCATCCAGAAGCTTCACCAGTGAGATGGTTCCCTGGTCGATCAGCTGCAGGTTCCCGGCTACGATACAGGTATCGGAAGTAGTCGATACCATCGCGGAGACGTTGCTGTCGTCGTCAATAATGGAACGGACAGTCGCCCAGTTCGGCCCGACCTTTGTCACAATTCCGACGAGTCCTGCCCCTGCCATGACGTTGCAGTCCACCTGGATTCCGTCATTGGTCCCTTTATCGATCGTGAACGTATTGTACCAGTTGCTGCTTCCCCTTGAGATCACGTTTGCCCCGACCATGTCATAATCCGAATACTGGTTCTTCAGGTCCAGCAGCGTCTGCAGCCGCGTCAGCTCTTCCTTGTTCAGCACAAGTTCACTGTTCTCTGCCGTCAGCTTGTCAACCTTTTCCTGAAGTTCCTTGTTCTTCTCCTGCAGGCTTGCAGATCCCTCCAGGTTTGTCGACAGCCCGGACAGATACTGTCCGAAGCTGTTCATGCTTCTCTGAAGCGGTGTGACCAGGACTTTCAGGACATTCCCGGCCGGCCCGGACGCAGCGTCCGGAAATATGATGGAAAGTGCAATCAGACCCGCGCAGATGACGGTAATCACACCGAGCAGGGTCTTTCCGCTGTTTTTATCTTTATTCATCTTGACCGGACTCCTTCACCAGACTGGCGACCGCATCAGAGGATGCAGTTCCTTTTCATTGATCATTGTCACAATCCCGCGAATTGTCGAATTCTTCGGGTCCTGTATATGATACACCGGAAGAGACAGCTGCTTCTGAATATAAACCGGCAGATTCTGCAGCATGGACACGCCGCCTGTCAGAAAAATTCCCTCTCTCATGATATCCTTCCGAAGCATGGGAGGCGTCCTGTCCACTACAGACCGGATTTCCTCCACAATCCGGTCGACTGTACCGAGTACCGATACGGACACAGCCAGAGCCGGAATCATGTCAGATTTCGGAAGCCCGGAAAGCATGTGGACGCCGAACACCTTCTGTTCTATTCTGGGGCCATTGATCATGAATGCCAGATTGTTCTTCAGGCTTTCAGCCGTCTTCAGCCCGATGCTGATGTTGAATTTGCGCCTGACCATCGTTGCAATGTCCCGGTCAAGCTCCATGCCGCCCTCCCGCATCGTGCGCCCGATCACCACCTGACCTTCGGAGAGGACGGCAATCTCCGTCGTATCCGCGCCGATATTCACAATCATATGTCCCGCCGGGCTGAGCACCGGCAGTCCCACCGAGACGGCATCCGCCACAGCTTTGTCGACCAGATGAACCTTCCCCGGACTGAGCGTGGAATTCATGACATTGTAAAAGGCCCTCTGCTCTACGGGCGTAACCTGTGAGGGAACAGCGAGGCAAATTCCCGCGCTCTTCTGTGAAAAGGTTGTGAACTTTCTGAGCGTCTGCGTCAGGACGATCTCCATGTCAGAAGCATTTGCAATTACACCGCCCGACATCGGACGGGAAACGCGGATATTCCTCGGATTCTTCCCGAACATCTCCCACGCATCGTTCCCGATTGCCAGAACCCTTCTGCCGCTGACAGCAATCATATTCCGGCTCTCCATGAACTTCTCTCCGCTTTTGTCGCGGAGCTTCAGCGTGTCGGTCCCCAGGTCGACACCCACCATATTTGAAAAAAGCATTAAAGAATCTCCTCCGCAGCTGACCGCCCTGCATCCGGATCCCTGATCAGCTTCGCGAGGCTGACCGCCCTTCTGTCTCCGATAATGATATGGTCCAGAAGCGGAATCCCGATTACACTGCCGGCATCCCTGACACGCTGTGTCAGACTGATATCCTCCGGGCTCGGATCAGGCTCCCCGCTTGGATGATTATGAATGAGGATGATGGAAACAGCCCTGTGGTTCAGCGCACTGATAAAAATCTCCCTCACCCCGATGACCGTCCCGTTCACCGTTCCGCTCGATATCACCTCGTCGCCCAGAAGACGTCCCCTGGTATCAAGCATCACAACAAGCGCCATCTCCTGCCGCCTGTGCCTGAGATCTTCCATATAATAAAGGGCAACCTCCCGCGGCTGGCTGAAAAACGGCGTCTTTCCCCTCACCGACTTGGCTATCCTCCTGGACAGTTCGGCAATACAGGTCAGCTGCATGGCCTTTACCCTGCCGATCCCGTGCACCTTCATCAGCTCCGGAATGGTCGCGCTGCAGAGCCCGGCAATTCCCTCCGCCCCGAAGGAGTCCATCAGGCTTCTCGACATCTCGATGACAGAGATGCCTTCCGATCCTGTCCGCAGCACAACGGCCAGAAGCTCAACCTCCGTGAGCACGCCCGGTCCACCCGAGGCGCACTTTTCATAAGGCCGCTCCTCTTCCCGCAGCTTCCGGAGTGCAGCAGAGCCTGCCTGTCTCAGATAAACCGACTGACGATCCTGTTTCATGTGTACGCACCATGCGCACATTCTCCCACCTGAAAGGCTCCGGGCCACCTGCCTGGAAAGCCTTGCAGTTTATTCTAATGAATGCTCCCTCTAAAGTCAAATGCCGCGAACGTCCATTTCCGCCTGCGGTCTCAGGCTGTCATCTTGCCAGCGCAGTGATGGCCTCTGCAACCCTGAGGCCGTCAACGGCTGCCGACGTGATGCCGCCTGCATAGCCCGCTCCCTCTCCACAGGGGTAGATCCCTGGAAAATGAATGGCCTGCAGGTCTTCTCCGCGCTCAATCCGAATCGGCGAGGATGTCCGGCTCTCGACGCCGGCAAGGAGCGCAGACGAATCCGCAAAGCCGTGAATCTGCCTGTCCCATGCCAGAATTCCCTCCTCGATCGCTCCCGCAATCTGCTCCGGCAGAATGCGTCTCACGTTGGCAGCCGCATACTGCCCGCGAAACTTCGGCCCTGTCTTCCACATTTCCGCTTCTGTCAGATCTTCCGGGCTGCACAGCGGCCTTTCGGACAAGGCCGGTCCTGCCAGTGACGGTGCCCTGTGTACAGCGTCAGAAGACGACCCCGCGTTTCTTCCAGCTTCCCTGTATGCCCCGAACGTCTGGACCGGGATGGCTCCCCGCCCGGCTAGAAAAGCTGCCCGCTCCAGTCGGCGCTGAAACTCTACCCCGGCAAAAAGCCCGGGATCCGGCCTGCCGGTCTGCAGAAGGTCCGGATTTTCCCTCCGGCTGTCGCTGAGATATCCCCGGATATCCTGAGGAGACACGGTAACGACAACCGCACTGTTGGCGAAGCCGGAGCCTCTGTCGTGATTGCTCATGCCGTTGACCGCCAGAAGTCCCTCCTCCGACGATGCATTGACGACATAGCCCCCCGGGCACATGCAGAATGAATAGACGCCCCGCCCGTCCGGAAGCCTGTGCGTCAGCTTGTACGGTGCGGGCGGCATCTCATACGGACATCCAGCCCCATAGAGCGCCCTGTCAATCATTCCCTGCGGATGCTGAATCCGGAGTCCGACGGCGAACGCCTTCGCCGTCATGCTCAGGCCTGCATCGTACAGCATCCGGAAGGTATCGCGCGCGGAATGTCCGACCGCCAGGACGAGTACATCCGTCAGCAGACGGGTTTTCAAGGTCCCGGTTCCCTTGTCCGTCTGCTGACGCTCTGTCACAATTTCCCAGATCTCCCGCTCCTGGCAGCTTCCGGCTTTCCCGGCAGGCTTCACACAGATCAGCTTCTCCGAGAAGCGGACCTCTCCGCCCAGGGCAATGATTTCATCCCGTATGTGCGCGACCGCTCCCCTCAGCACATCGGTTCCGATGTGCGGCTTGTAGGAATACAGAATATCGGGATCAGCGCCGGCCTCCACAAATGTCTCCAGCACGAACCGGATCCTTCCGAAGGCATCCTTCACCCCAGTATTGAGCTTGCCATCCGAGAATGTGCCTGCCCCGCCTTCCCCGAACTGAACGTTCGATTCCGGATTCAGCCTGCCGCCTTCCCAGAACCTGGCCACCGTCTCCGTCCGCTGCAGAACACTCTGCCCGCGTTCAATCAGGACTGGCCGCAGGCCTGCCCTCGCAAGAGAAAGGCCGCAGAACAGTCCTGCAGGCCCCGTCCCGACGATGACCGGTCTCAGCGCTTCCTGCTGCCCGCTGAACTTTCCTCCGTTTCCGTCTTCCGCTTTCCGGCCATGTCCTGTGCCTGCTGCCGGAAGCGTATAACGGACCTCCTGAGCCCTGATGACATTCCGGTCTCTGTTTCTGCCCAGAATTTTCTGTTCCGTCCCGGGATCTTTCAGCGTGACATCAACGGTAAATACATAGAAGATATCCGGCTTTTTCCGGGCATCGACAGATTTTCTCCTGATCTGCATCGAGAAGTCATCCTCCCGCCGAAGATGCAGGATCCTGCTTACCTTCGCCCGGAGAGCCTCCGCCCCCTCATCCGGCCGGCACTTGATCTGGGAAATCTGTATCATATGTCTCCTCTCTCCGGTCCCTGCAGCGGTCAGCAGCCTTCTGCCGCGTGCTTTCCGGCCACATAGCCGCTCGACCAGGCCCACTGCAGATTATATCCGCCGCAGGGTCCGTCAAGATCCAGCAGCTCCCCCGCAATGTAAAGACCTGAAAGCGCCTGTCTTCGGCAGGCCAGTGTCTTTTCGTCCACCTCGCCGAGTGCGATGCCCCCGGCGCAGACCTGGCAGCTGTCAAACCCGCGGACATGGTCCGCCTTCAGCCTGAAGTCCTTGATCAGCTCTGACAGGCTCCGGATCAACATTCTGTCCATGCTGCCTGCCGTATCCGGAACGTGCGCCCCGCGCTGCCCGTTTTCGGCTGTCCATCTGTCAAGAACGGTCTGGATCAGCTGCTGCGGAAGGAGGCCGCAGAGGGCAAGCCGCAGGGGCGCATCCGGGTGATTCTGCCCATAATGTGTAAGAATTGTCTCAACCTCATCCTCGGTGAACGCCGGGATCAGATCCAGTCTCAGTTCCACCTGTTTTCCTTCCTTCAGCGCCCTGGATACCTTCCGGCTGACCTGGAAGACCACAATTCCGGACAAATCCGATGCCGTGAACTGGAGCTGACCGATGTCCCGGCAGAGCGGAAGCCCGTCTGCCCACGCACTGACCCCTGCCGTCATGCGTACGCCGGCAAGCGGAGAAAGCAGTCTTCTGCCGTCCCGGACGGCAATGCCCGTCAGCGCGGGAACAACCTCCGTGACATGCAGGCCAAGCGCCTTCGCCAGCAGATAGCCGCTTCCATCGGAGCCGGTCTTCGGCGCTGCCTTTGACCCGCAGGCAAGGATGACGGCATCCGCCTCGTATTTCCAGCTGTCCGTAAGGACCGTCCATCCCTTTTCTGTCCGCTCAAGTCCCACCGCACGGCATGCATACCGCAGGCGGACGCCCAGCTCCTTCATCTGCTGGAGCAGAATCTCGAGGACGCTGCCGGACTGACCTGACAGCGGATAGACATAGGTTCCATGCTTCACCGTCGTCAGAAGGCCCATCTGGTGAAAGAGATCCAGCGTGTCATTCACAGAGAACTGACCCAGCACCGAGGCTGCCATCGAGACAGCCTCCCTGTCATTTTCCGAGAGGTAGGAGGCGGCCGTTCTCGGCGCAGTGTTTGTGAGGTTGCAGCGGCTGTTGCCGGTCATGAGAAGCTTTCTTCCCGGAAGCTTCATCGCCTCGAGCACGGTAACGTCCGCACCAGCCTTCGCCGCGGCGATCGCCGCCATCATGCCGCTTGCACCGCAGCCCACGATGAGAACACGCCGGCTCATGAAAGCTTCACCAGGCCGCACTCATACAACCTCTGGAGAGACTTCAGGATTCCGAACTTCCCGTGCTCAAAGGTCAGTCCGCCCTGGAAATAGACGGCATACGGCGGCTTGATCGGGCCGTCCGCCGACAGCTCGATCGAGGAGCCTGAAACGAATGCCCCGGCTGCCATGATGACGTCCGAATCATATCCCGGCATTGCCCACGGCTGCGGCGTCACATAGCTGTCAACCGGAGCTGCCTGCTGAATGCCCTCGCAGAAATGAATGACGCCCTCGGGGAATCCGAACTCGATGGCCTGAATGATGTCATTTCTCCGCTCTTTGCTGCCTGGAATGACATGAAAGCCGAGCTGCTCATAGAGACTGGCCGCGAAGATCGAGGTCTTGAGCGCCGCTGCCGTGACCGTCGGCGCCAGGAAGAAGCCCTGGTAAAGCTGCCTGAGCACATTCAGGCTTGCTCCGACTTCCCGCCCCAGTCCCGGGGAGGTCAGCCGGACAGCGCAGTTTTCGATGCATTCCTTCGTCCCGGCAATATAGCCCCCGATCGGGGCCAGCCCGCCGCCCGGATTCTTGATCAGCGACCCGACTGTCATGTCCGCCCCGAAGTCAGATGGCTCCGTCCGGTCGACAAACTCGCCATAGCAGTTGTCAACCATAACGATGATGTCCGGACGCCGCTCCTTGACAAACTGAATGGCCTCCCCGATGGCATCGACACTGAGCGAAGGCCGGGTCAGATATCCCTTTGAACGCTGAATCTCCACCAGGTGCGTCTTTTCTCCAAGTGCCTGCTCAATCGCCTCGAAGTCAAAGCTTCCGTCCGGTTTCAGCTCAACCTGCCTGTAGGTCACGCCATACTCTGCCAGCGACCCCCTCGAGGGCCGGATGCCGATGACCTCTTCCAGGGTGTCATAGGGCTTTCCGCTGATCGAGATCATCTCGTCGCCCGGCCGCAGATTGGCCGAGAGCGCCAGGGACAGGGCATGCGTGCCGCATGTAATCTGCGGACGCACAAGCGCATCCTCCGTGTGAAA
This sequence comes from Porcincola sp. LCP21S3_C12, assembly GCF_052118625.1. Taxonomy (NCBI): domain Bacteria; kingdom Bacillati; phylum Bacillota; class Clostridia; order Lachnospirales; family Lachnospiraceae; genus Porcincola; species Porcincola sp. LCP21S3_C12. Next base: position 170,495 of record NZ_JBQKGW010000001.1, read on the forward strand.
CGTATCGGCATAGACCTTCTCAAGATCATCTCTTCCGGCATCGTCATAGCCATAGCCTGTCGACCCGTTGAAGTGCTCCGCAGAGATCCGGTTCTTCTGAAAGGCTGCGAGGACCTTCATCTGATTGTATGCAGCCGTCCGGTCGGCCTCGCGGAAACGATCCTCCAGCTTCTCCGCCGTCCGCTCTCCCAGCTCATAGATCTCTCTGGAAACGCCCATCGTCTCCGCCATTTTCTCCATTGAAGGTTGTATCACTTTCCCATGTCCTCCTTTTGTTCTTCTATCTGAATGATACCGCGGCGCTGCAGGATATCGAGCATCGCCGCAAGGATTCTGTCCGGATCCCGCCCATAGTCCTGCTTCCGGATCCATGTCACATCCCGCTCACGCCGAAACCAGGTCAGCTGGCGCTTGGCAAAATGCCGGGTATCCCGCTTTATCCTGCGGACAGCCTCCTCGTAAGGAATCAGCCCGTCCAGATAATCCATCATTTCCTTGTATCCAAGCCCCTGCATGGACGTCATTTCTCTGGTGATGCCCCCTGCCCGAAGCGTTCTGACCTCTTTCTCAAGCCCCTGCCGGATCATTTGTTCCACGCGCTGATCAATGCGGCGGTAGAGCTCATCCCGCTCGTCCTCGAGAACAAAATAGACGAATCGATAGGGGGACGTCTTGTTTCGCTCCTCACGGTTATGGGCTGACATCGTCTGCCCGGTCTGCTGATGGTACTCAATGGCACGGATCGTCCGCTTTACATTGTTTGGATGAATCTGCTCTGCCGCATCGGGATCCACCTCCCTGAGCATCTCGTGCAGCCGCTCTTTCCCCGAAGGTTCTCTTCCAATCGCCTCAAGCTCCCGCCTCAGGCTCATATCCCCGTCATTCTCTGTAAAATCAACGTCATAGACGACGCCCTGGATATAAAACCCTGTTCCCCCGGTCAGGATCGGGATATGCCCCCGGGACCAGATTCCGTCCATCGCCATTTTCGCCAGCCGCTGGAAAAGCGCGGCATCGAACGGCTCATCCGGATCCAGAACATCGATCAGATGGTGCGGAACACCCCGCATTTCGTCCGGACGGATTTTCGCGGAGCCGATATCCATCCCCCGGTAGACCTGCATGGAATCTGCAGATATGATCTCCCCGCCGATCTTCTCTGCCAGACGGACGGAAAGCTCTGTCTTGCCTGAGGCAGTCGGCCCCGTCAGCACGATCAGTTTTTTCTTTTCCTCTTCCTGCCCCATATTCCTTTCCTTTCAGCCTCTGGCCTTCCGACTGTCCGCGCCGTTCCTGCCCTTCACCCTTTTCTCTGCCAAAGATCAGACAATTCGCCGGAACTTCTTCTCAAGCTCGCTCTTTGTCATGGAGATGATGGTCGGACGTCCATGCGGGCAGTTGTATGGATCCTCCAGCGAGAGCAGCTCCGTAATCAGCGCATCCGCCTCCTGCGTGCTCAGTCTCGTGTTGCCCTTGACAGCTGCCTTGCAGGCCATGGTCGCAATCCTCGCCGTCACTTCCTCCATCGATGTCTTCCCGGTATCCGGTGACAGCTGATCGAGCATCTCCAGGAAAAACTCCTTTTCTGTCAGTCCGAACAGATCCTGAGGGACAGCCGAGATCGCGTAATCCCTGTCGCCGAACGGCCGGATCTCAAATCCCAGCTGCTCAAATGTATCTCTGTGCGCTCTCAGCTGATCTTCCTCCGCCATCGTCAGCGAGACGATAATCGGAGGACTCAGCCGCTGGGAAGCCGCCTCCTTGTCACGAAAGCGCTTCATCAGCCGCTCGAACATGACCTTCTCATGGGCCGCGTGCTGATCGATGATATAGAGACTGTTTCTGAATTCCACAATCCAGTAGGTATCAAATACCTGACCGATGAGACGGTGCTCTTTTACATGCTCCTTTGACAGGAAAAATGCGTTGTCATCCTCCGGCGCAAGCTCCTCGAGCGTCACCTGTCTCCCTGTGACGGCGTCCTCTCCTGAGGCGGATCCTGCAGAAGCCTTCTTTTCTGATTCTTCCACCTGACGGCTGTCTTTTCCGCCCTGGAAATTGTGATGGGCGTCCAGAAACGCAGCCGCCTGGTCCAGAAAGTTTTTTCCTTCAGCCAGCCTGCTCCGTCTGGCCGATTCCTCCCGCTGCCCGGATATGCCCGGGTACATGGCACTGTAAGGGGAGTCCGCCGCAGCCGGATGCTCTTCCCGCAGTTTCTGGAAATTGTAGCCGTTACCTGCTCCCGGGGCCGCTGCGGTTCCCTCTCTTCTATGATCTGCCCCCGGGCTGTCAGCCAAACACGCAGATGAAGCTTCCTGCGCCTTCCATCCCGGATTTGTTTCCTCCGCCAGCTGCTGCCTTCGCTGAAATTCGAACGGTTCCGGAGCCGTCTCCTTTTTCAACACTTCCTGCGCCAGCTTTTTTGCTTCTTTGGCGTGATCCTCCTTCCCGAAACTGGTGCGGATGATCAGCTCCCTGTGCGTCAGTGCCCCCTTCACCGCTGTCTTTACGAAATTGTATACCGCAGGGCCGTCCGCAAAGCGGACCTGCGCCTTGGCCGGATGGACATTGACATCGACCAGCGTTCCATCGAGATCCAGTGCCAGAATCAGAAAAGGAAAACGATGCTGCATCAGGAAGGTCTCGTAGCCTTCCTCCGCCGCCTTTGACAGAATATTGCTTGCGATCAGCCGTCCGTTCACATAGTAGATTTCGTATGTCCGGTTTCCTCTTGAAATCTGCGGCTTGCCGAGAAACCCGTGAAGGTGCATGCCGGTCGCCTCGTCGGTCTGATCCACCTCGATCAGATTGCCGCTGATCTCCCGCCCGAAGATACGGTAGATGACGTCCGCCTGCTTTCCATTGCCGGAGGTAGCCAGCTTTGTCGTCCCGTTGGCCATGAACTTGATGGCCAGCTCCGGATGGGACAGCGCAAGCCGTTCGACAAACTCCGCAATGTACCCTGCCTCCGTCTGAGCCGACTTCAGGAACTTCCGTCTGGCCGGCGTATTGTAGAACAGGTCCCGGCAGACAAATGTGGATCCGTTCGGAGCTCCGATCTCCTCCATACCGGTCTCGATCCCGCCCTCAATGCGGTACCGGGTTCCGACCAGGCTCTCCTGCGGTTTTGTAATCAGCTCCACGCGGCTTACAGCTGCAATGCTGGAGAGCGCCTCGCCGCGGAACCCGAAGGACCGGATGCTGGTCAGATCATCGACCTTCTCGATTTTGCTGGTGGCATGGCGCAGGAACGCGGTGCGGACCTGGTCCGCCGGGATCCCGCCCCCGTCATCGGTCACCCGGATCATCGTAATGCCGCCGTCTCGGATCTCCACCGTAATGGCGGTTGCCCCGGCATCGATGGCATTCTCTGTCAGCTCCTTCACGATGCTCCTCGGCCTTTCAACGACCTCCCCGGCTGCGATCTTGTCAATTGTCGCCTGCTCCAGCAGATGGATGACCGCCATGACGCCCTCCTTTCGTCCTGATTTCTGTCTCACTCCGGATGACCGGATGACCTGATTCCTCGCTTCTGTGCAGTCAGGCCATCCCGGTATCACTCGAATCTTCCCCTGAAAAGACCTGCGCACCCGGCCCCGGATGCTGCAGGACAACGATCTGCTCAGGCTCCGTTCCAGCGGTTCTTCATCTTGTTCTGGAGCGCATAGATCGTGTTGAGCGCATCGAGCGGTGTCAGGTGCGTCACATCGATCTCCATCAGTTCCCTCACGATATCCGCATCCGAGACCGTATCAAAAAGCGACATCTGGTTCATATCCACCTCGTCCACCTTATGGCGCTTTTTCTTCGGCTTCTCAGCGTCGTCCGTCTCCGTGATCTCCTGTACCTTCTCGGTGATGTCGCTGTCCGACAGCTCCGCTGCCAGCTCCTTCGCACGACTGATGACGTCGTCCGGCACACCGGCCAGCTTTGCGACCTGGATTCCGTAGCTTTTATCCGCTCCGCCGCGCACGATCTTCCTGAGGAACACGATGTCATCACCCTTCTCACGGACCGCAATGCAGTAGTTGTTGATGCCGGGAATCTTTCCCTCGAGCTCCGTGAGCTCATGGTAATGGGTGGCGAACAGTGTCTTGGCACCGAGCTTCTTTGTGTCAGCGACGTGCTCGACAACTGCCCAGGCAATCGAGAGACCGTCGTAGGTGGATGTCCCGCGCCCGATCTCATCGAGGATCAGAAGAGAGTTCTTCGTCGCCTGGCGCAGAATATTCGCCACCTCGCTCATTTCCACCATGAAGGTGGACTGACCGCTCGCCAGGTCATCGGAAGCGCCAACCCTCGTGAAGATCCGATCGACGATGCCGATATCCGCCGATTTGGCAGGAACAAAGCTTCCGATCTGCGCCATCAGCACAATCAGGGCGCTCTGCCGCATATAGGTGGACTTTCCGGCCATATTCGGGCCGGTGATGATGCTGACCCTGTTTTTATGATTGTCCAGCACGGTGTCATTGGGGATGAATTCCCCGGAGGACATCATCTGCTCCACAACCGGATGGCGGCCTTCCCGGATGTCGATGGTACCGCGGGTGTTGATCTTCGGACGGACATAACGGTTGCGCTCCGCAACGGCGGCAAGAGAACAGAATACATCCGTCTGGGCCAGTGCCTTTGCGGTCTGCTGGATCCGCAGCGTACAGTCGGAGATTTTATTTCTGAGATCCACGAACAGATCATACTCCAGCTGCACCAGCCGGTCCTGGGCCCCCAGGATGGTCTCCTCCAGCTTTTTCAGCTCCGGTGTGATGTAACGCTCCGCGTTCACCAGCGTCTGCTTGCGGATATAATCCTGGGGAATCTCCCCGCGGTAGCTGTTCGGAATCTCCAGATAATAGCCGAAGACCTTGTTGTAGCGGATTTTCATTTTCTGGATGCCGGTCCGCTCCTTCTCCCGGGCTTCGATGTCTGCCAGCCACTGTTTTCCATCCGTCTTCGCCGATCTGAGATGGTCGACCTCCTCGCTGTATCCCTCGCGGATGAATCCGCCCTCCCTCACGGAGACAGGCGGATCGTCGACAATGGCCTTCCCGATCAGCCCGCAGACATCCTCCAGCGGGTCGATTTCCTCCCGAATGGAAGAAAGAAGCGGCGACTGGAATTCCTGAAGCGCTGTCCGGATCGCCGGAACCATGCCAAGCGAGGTTTTCAGGGCAATCAGATCTCTTGGGTTCGCCGTCATGAAGGCGATTCTGGAGATCAGCCGTTCCAGGTCATACACGGGTCCCAGATATTCCCGCAGTTCCTCCCGGGTGATGGCGTTCTGGTTCAGCTCCTCGACTGCCGTCAGCCGGGCCTCGATCTCCTCGCTGTCCACAAGCGGCTGTTCGAGGAAGGAACGAAGCAGCCGCGCCCCCATCGCCGTCTTCGTTTTATCCAGCACCCAGAGAAGCGAGCCTCTCCGGTTCTTTTCCCGCAGCGTCTCCGTCAGCTCCAGGTTCCTCCTTGTGAAGGAATCGAGCACCATGTACTTTCCGATCGAATAGGGCTCGATCGACGTCAGGTTTTCAAGCTTTGTCTTCTGCGTCTCCGTTAGGTACCGCAGCGTCGCGCCTGTCGCCGCCACGCCCGCATCCATGTCCGCAAGACCAAGCCCCTGAAGGTTTCCGACATGGAAATGGTCCTTGATCGACTGTCTGCACTCTTCATCATCAAAGTAGGTGGAATCCAGCGTGAAGATGGTCGCGCCGGTCTGGTCCTTGATCTCCTGAAGATTCAGCCCCGTCAGCTCGAACGCATCGTTGCAGATGATCTCCGCCGGTGAAAACCTCAGAATCTCATCCCGGAGCTTTCGCCTGGAATCGGTCTCTGTCACAAGGAAGGTGCCGGTTGTGATATCGACCGTCGCAATTCCGCTTTTCTCTCCCAGGCAGAACACGCACATCAGATAATTGTTCCGGGAGGCATCCAGGTCATCCGTGTCCAGGTTTGTCCCCGGGGTCACAATCCGGACAACCTCCCGCTTCACCAGTCCTACAGCCTTCTTCGGATCCTCCACCTGTTCGCAGATCGCGACCTTGTGACCATTTTGAACAAGCTTATTCAGATAGGATTCGACGGCATGATGCGGGACACCGCACATGGGTGCCCGCTCCGGAAGGCCGCATTCCTTCCCGGTCAGCGTCAGCCCAAGCTCCTGCGAGACCATCACCGCGTCATCGAAGAACATTTCATAAAAATCGCCGAGGCGGTAAAACAGGATGCAGTCTGCAACCTGCCTTTTCGTCTCGACATAAAGCTTCATCATGGGGGAGAGTTTGTCATAGTCAATCTCATCCAGCAGCATGGTTGCCTCCCGTCATGGTTCCGATATAGTAGAATCCTCTGCACGAATCCAGCCGGACATCCACAATCTGCCCGATCAGAGAGGAATCACCTGGAAAATGCACGACCGTATTCTGCGATGTACGCCCGGTCATAAGGCTGCCATCCTCCCGGTTCACCCGCTCGACGAGCACCCGCAGTGTCTGCCCTTCAAACCGGGAGGTCTCCTCACGTCCGATCTGCTGTACTTCCTTCAGCAGCCTGTCAAAGCGGTCATGGACCACCTCATCCGGGACCTGGTCTTCCATCCTGGCGGCAGCCGTCCCGCTTCGTTTGCTGTAGATGAATGTAAATGCCGAGTCATAGCGGACTTTCCGGACAACATCCAGCGTCTGTTGAAAATCCTCCTCCGTCTCACCCGGGAAGCCGACAATGATGTCCGTCGTGAGAGACAGATCCGGCATCTCCCGCCTCAGTTTTTCAGCCAGCTTCAGGTAGACTTCGCTGGTATAGTGACGATTCATGGCTGAAAGGATCCGGTCTGACCCCGACTGCAGCGGAAGGTGCAGGTGACGGCAGATCTTTTCGGAATGTTTCATGGTTTCGATCAGATCGTCCGATAAATCCTTCGGGTGGGATGTCATGAAACGGATCCGCTCAATCCCGTCGACCTTCTCGACCATCTGAAGAAGCTCAGCGAAGCTGCAGGGCTCCGAAAGCCCTCTCCCATAGGAGTTGACATTCTGCCCCAGCAGCATGACCTCCTTCACGCCATCCCGGGCAAGCTCCGTGATCTCCCGGACAATGTCCTCCGGTTTTCTGCTCTTTTCCCGTCCCCTGACATAGGGAACGATGCAGTAGGTGCAGAAATTGTTGCATCCGAACATGATATTGACGCCGGACTTGAACGGATACGTTCTCTCCGCCGGCAGATTCTCGACGATATGGTCATCTTTCCCCGCAACCTCGATCACCTGCTCTCCTTTGTCCGAGAGCAGGACACGCACCAGAAGCTCGGCAAAGCGGTGCAGATTATGCGTGCCGAAGACCAGACGCACATAGCGGAAATCCTTCCGGATCTTTTCGATCTCATCCGGCTCCTGCATCATGCATCCACACAGCCCGACAATCATCTCCGGGTTCTTTTTTCTGTATGCGGAGAGCCCCCCGAGCCGGCCGTAAACACGGATATTGGCATTCTCCCGGACCGTACAGGTATTGTACAGAACCAGATCCGCATCTTCACTGTCTGTCATCTCGTAGCCTGCCAGTGCCAGGATGCCGCGCAGCTTTTCGGAATCGCGCTCATTCATCTGACAGCCGAATGTGACAACGCAGGCCTTCATCCGTCTGCCAAGCCTTTCTTCCTTCTCCCGGATCAGGTCTGAAGCTTCCTTCAGAAAGTACGCCTGACGCGCGGAGCCGTCCTCCTCGGGCGGCTCCTTTTCCAAATCTGTATGCTGGATCAGTCTCCGAAATTCTTCGGACTCAAAAACTCCGTTCATGTCTTACCTCATCAGTCCCATCTTCTGAAACAGCCTTACTGCCAGCTGCCCCTTCGGGAACTTTAAAATCTCATCCTTCGTCAATCCCTTGAATGCCACAAGCGCGATGGCATAGACCATCATGCCGACCAGGATTGCAAGAATCGTGGATATCGAATTGCCGGCCAGCATATGAAACAGATGATACGCGAGATAAGCCGCAAACGCCATGATGATGGATGCGGCTGCCGGCACGATGAATGTCTTCCGGTACTCCTGCCTGTAGAAGATAAACCTCTGGATTTTCAGCGCATTCAGGATACATACAATCAGAGCAAAGATCACATTCGCATAGAGAACCGCGTAGATGTTCAGGTTCTGCACGCGAAGCATGATATAGAGTACAACCGTATGGATCACCAGCGCAATGACATTGTGAATCAGCGGTTCCCGGAGTTTTCCAAGTCCCTGGAGAATGGCTGTTGTCAGTGTCGAGAGGGAGTACAGGATGATGACCAGCGCGCCGGCCTGCATGATTCCGGCCGAGAGCGGAACGCCGGTCTTTGGATGAAACAGCATCTCGATGATCGGTCCGCCCAGTGCCGCCATGCCAAGTGCGCAGGGAATCGTGATGATCATCGTGTATCGTGTCGAGGAGTGTACCGTCCGCACGGCACTCTTCTTGTCTCCGGACGCGATGGCAGCCGTCAGAGACGGCACAACTGCCGGGCCAAGAGATGACGCCAGAGAAAGCGGTACGTTCATCAGGACACGGAACTTCCCGGAGTAAATGCCCCAGATCGTCGCATACTGCTTCTCTGTGTAGCCCTGACTCTTGAGAACCGCGTTGAAGATTCCCTGGTCCAGCACATTGGAGATGTTGTAGACAAGCGTCGAGAGTACAATCGGCAGGATTGTGAGGATCAGCGCCCGATAAATGGTTCTGGATGATTCCCGGTGCCCGCTGTGGTCTTCCCGAAGCTGCTTTCTGAACTTTCTGAAGAAAGCAGTGTACATGACCATCATGACAATCATGGCAACTGTCACGCTTGCAACCGTTCCGAAGGTCGCCCCCGCAGCTCCCCAGGAGGGCCCAAGAAGATCATCCCCGCGTTCCTTCGCAAGCTGCCGTCCGTAATCCACCATCACGTAGGCACCATACAGGGAGACAACCGCATTCACAACCTGCTCGATCAGCTGGGATACCGCGGTCGGAACCATGTTGGAAAAGCCCTGAAAAAAGCCCCTGAACGTTCCCGTGATGGCAAAAATCAGAATCGCCGGTGCCAGTACCCTCAGTCCGTACTTGGCATATTCCAGGTTCATCACATTCTTTGTGATGATTCCGGCAAACAGATAAGTGATGAGAGCCAGAATGACGCCTGCCATCACAGCAATCCGCATCGCACAGAGAAATACCTTGTACGCGCTTCTCGTATAGCCCCTGTGCAGCCGCTCACTCATCAGCTTCGATACTGCCAGCGGAAGACTGAACGACGAGACCATCAGAATGATCGAGTAAATCTCGTTCGCTGTGGAATAATAGCTGTTTCCGTCATCCCCGAGGATGTTGGTCAGCGGAATCCTGTAGATCAGGCCGATGATCTTCGCGATGATCGAAGCGGCCGCAAGGATGGTTCCCTGCACCAGGACGGCCTTTGTCATTCCGCCGGACTTGTCATTTGGCTTACTCACACTATAACCTCAACTATCAATATGCCCGGGAAGACAGACTTTGTCCCTCTTCCCGGGTTGCGCGCCATGGTCCCTCCTCCGAATCTGGCCTGTCAAGACAGGCCGTCAACCGGTCAGCCGAGGGAATCGATGATGGAAGTATCAATATTCGGGTCATCCGAAAGCACGACCAGCGGATCATCCTGGTTCCTGACAATCTCGACGAACGTCTTCCCCTGATTCAGTGTGATCTGGTTCCCGTTTTCATCATAGTAGCGGGTTACATTGAAATCGCATTCCCTGACGTCGAAGGCGACATTCGCAGAACTGATGGTCGTCTCGACCGGATCATCCGCACTCCAGTTCTCCTTCTGCCAGGTAATCTTCTCAGCCCGTCCGTTCGTGATATACCAGCCGCTTCCGCCCTGTCCGTTTCCAGTCGGGTCTGTCCACAGATACTTTTCATCGAACATCGTCGACGGGCATTCCTGAATGATGATGTTCTTGTAGGCGAGCTGGTTGCCGGTCGTCCCGTCCACCTGGGCGCTTCCAAATTCAGAACGATAATACAGCTTGTCAGACTCGTTGTAGTCAAACCTTGCGTGATTGTAGATAAAGCCAGGGATTACGACCTTCGCGATCTGCCCGTTGTCCAGGTTGACCTCCTGTCCGTCCTGTGCAAACTGATAATGCCCGCTGTAGCCGCTTGCATAGTCCGTGGACCAGCCGCTGCTCTGCACAACACTCTGGATTCTCGAATAATCTGTCGCGACATTGTGCGGCGCCGAGCGGTCGTCTATCCGGTAGAATGCCGCGGAACCATCATTGAGCGTATAGTTCTGACCGTCCTCCCCATAAGGCAGTCCTGCGATGTCTGCCGTTGTCGGAAGCTGCAGAACCGGGACGGCGTAGATGACCTGTCCGTAGTGTGCATAATACGCATTAAACTCGCGTGCAAAGTAGACATAGTACGGGCGGCAGGAACGAACCGTCCCGATCCGGTCCACATCCTGATAGTTCTCGAATATGCCCATCAGCCTGGTGATGGAGCCCTCAACCATCGCCTCATAGACGACATCGGCATTCTCAATTCCAAACTGCGGAAGTGCATCCGGCGTATTCTCAAGCATGATTGCAAGCGGTCTCTTTCTTCCGTAGGAAGCAGGAACCTGCTTGCCTGTCAGATAACTCTGAACCATCCCGGAGGAAGAGTCGTCAGCTGCCGTCGTACTGTCGGCTGCCGCTGTACTGTCAGCTGCCGCATCCTCTGCATAGACAGACCCGCCAAGCATGGAAAGCGCCATCACACCAGCGGTGAGAAAGCTGAATAATTCTCTTTTTTTCATAAAACTCCTTTCGTTTCCGGAAAACCGGAACTCTGGTTTGAAACCGGCAGGAAACAGCAATGAATGAATATCTCTCAAAACCTGCCGCTGCCAAACGGCAGTATACAACATCAGGCGGGATTTTGGAAGTCTCTCGGAATCTGTACCATGTCCATGATCTTCCGCTGCATTTCTTCCATCACTTCCCGCTCCTCCGCTTCCATATGGTCATAGCCGGTCAGGTGAAGCATGCTGTGCGCCACCAGGAAAGCAAATTCCCTCTTCTCCGAATGTCCGTACTCCCTCGCCTGCGAGGCTACCCGGTCCGCACAGATGACGATGTCCCCAAGCAGCAGTTCCCCCGAATCCGGATCAAAGGCATCACTCTGAATCTCCGGTTCTTCAAACCGGTCAAATGAGCCGGGCGCATCATATTCCTGAAGCGGAAAGGAGAGCACGTCTGTCTCCCTGTCGATTCCTCTGTATGTCCGGTTCATCTCGCGGATCTCTTCTCCATTCGTGATGAGCAGCGACACCTCCGCTTCATAGGGGCATCCGACCGCGTCGAGAGCTGCCCTGCAGACAGCGGAAGCAATCTTTTCAGGATCAAATTCAAACTGCCGGTCCGATTCATTTTCAAAGTTTAGCGTCATGTTCAGCCTCTGGCTCTCCCCGGCATACGGCGGCTGTGTTCCCGCATATCCCGTCTGCCGGAATGCGGCCTGCCCTCCTCCTGCGCCGGATGCTTTTTTTCATAAGTCTCATATGCCTGGACGATTTTCTGTACGAGCGGATGCCGTACCACATCCTTCGAGGTCAGGCGGCAGAACGCGATTTCATCAATCTTCGAAAGGACTTCCACCGCAACCTCGAGACCGGACCGGGACTCAAACGGCAGATCCTTCTGCGTCAGATCGCCTGTCACAATCACCTTCGATCCGAAGCCGACACGTGTCAGAAACATCTTCATCTGCGCCGGCGTCGTGTTCTGCGCTTCATCAAGAATGATAAAGGCATTGTCCAGCGTCCGGCCTCTCATGTACGCGAGCGGAGCGACCTCAATGAGCCCCTTCTCCGCATTTTTCTGGTAGCTGTCCGGCCCCATAATCTGGTAGAGGGCATCGTACAGCGGCCTCAGATAAGGGTCGATCTTACTCTGCAGATCTCCCGGAAGGAAGCCTAGTTTTTCACCGGCCTCGATCGCAGGCCGGGTCATGATGATTCTCGAGACCTCTTCATTCTTGAACGCCGTGATCGCTGCCGCCATCGCCAGATAGGTCTTGCCCGTCCCCGCCGGTCCGATGCCGAAGGTGATCATATGGCTTCTGATCGCTTCCACATAATTCTTCTGTCCGAAGGTCTTCGGGCTGACAGGCTTTCCTGCCGCGGTGTGACAAATGATTTCTCTGTCAATCTCTGCAATGCTTCCGTCTGTCTTCTCCATCGCCAGGGACAGCGCATAATTGACATTCTGCTCTGTGATCACGCTGCCCTGCCCGGCGAGTGCCGCAAGATCCTCCAGCACCCTTCTTGCCCCGTCTGCGGCGGATTCAGAACCGATCACTCTCAGCTCTGAATCCCGTGCGATTACGGTCACATTCAGTGTCCGCTCAATTTTTTTCAGCCAGGCATCAAACTGTCCGAATACCTGCCCTTCCAGTTCCTCAGGAACCTTTGCAACTCTTTCTACCAATGCCATTATTTACATCGATTCGACCGCAGCCTGCTCGATCGGATATCCTTTCTTGTACATCTCGATGAAGCTGTTGAAGCCCTCAACATCCTCCGGCGCCGGGCTGATGGTTGTTCCGCTCTGACCGGCGAACACACGGCCATCCAGATACTGCGGAAGAGTCTCCCCATCCTTCTTCTGAATCATATACTGAGCAAGGACAGCCATGCCCCAGGCGCCGCCCTCACCCGCCGTGTCCATGACGGTGACAGGTGCATCCACGGCTGCGGCAAGGATCCGCTGAGCAACACCCTTCGTCTTGAACAATCCGCCGTGTCCCATCAGTCTTGTCAGCTCAACATGCTCCTCTTTCAGCAGGATGTCAAGTCCGATTTTGAGAGAGGCCAGGGAAGAATACAGATTCGCCCGCATAAAGTTTGCCAGGTTGAATGCAGAATCCGGGCGGCGGACCAGCAGCGGTCTGCCCTCGCCATTGAATCCGGTGACCGGCTCACCTGAATAATAATTGTAAGCAAGAACCCTGCCGCAATCCGGATCTCCATCAAGCGCATGATTGTACAGCACTGAGAAAATCTTGTTCATATCCGGTTCGATGCCCATCTGCTCCAGAAATTCCCTGAAAATGGAGACCCAGGCGTTCAAATCTGATGTGCAGTTGTTGCAGTGCGCCATCGCCACCGGCGCGCCGTCCGGCGTTGTCACCATATCAATCTCCGTATGAAGATTCTTCATATTCTCCTTCATGACAACCATGGCAAAGACGGACGTTCCTGCCGACACATTCCCCGTCGTCACCTCACAGCTGTTCGTGGCAACCATACCGGTTCCGGCATCCCCCTCCGGCGGGCAGACCGGCACACCGGCCTGAAGATGGCCGGACACATCCAGCAGCCTTGCTCCCTTCTCTGTCAGGGTTCCTGCCTGCTGCCCGGCAACCAGTACCTTCGGCATGATGTCCCGCAGCTTCCACGGATAATGATACTCCTTCACCAGTTCGTCAAACTGCCCGATCATCCTCTCATCGAAATCGCGGGTCTTCGGGTCAATCGGGAACATGCCGGCTGCATCGCCGACGCCGATCACTTTGTTGCCTGTCAGTGCCCATGTGATATATCCCGCGAGCGTTGTATAGTAGGTAACCTTTCTCACATGATCCATCCCGTCCAGAATGCACTGGTACAGGTGGGAGGTGCTCCACCTCATCGGCATGTTGAAGTTGAACAGCTTTGTAAGCGCCGCGGCCGCCTTTCCTGTATTGGTATTTCTCCATGTACGGAAGGGAATCAGCAGTTCATCATCGCTTCCGAACGCCATATAACCATGCATCATCGCCGAGAAGCCGACGGCCGCGAGTTTTTCAATGACAACCCCATACCGCTTCTGAACATCCGCTGAAAGACTCGCGTAGCAGTCCTGAAGCCCGCCCCAGATATCCTCAAGGGTGTAAGTCCACAGCCCGTCCACAAGACGGTTCTCCCAGTCGTGCGTGCCCAGTCCGATCACGCGGTTTTCCGGATCCACAAGCACTGCCTTGATTCTTGTCGATCCAAACTCAATCCCCAGTACGGCCTTGCCGGCCTTAATGACTTCTGCTTCACTGCACATAATCTGCTCCTTCCCTGTTCCCAGGTATTTCATGTTTTTTGTCAAAAACTTGTCTTTCATTGTATAATATGGCTCAGTTTTCGTCAATTCTCACGATACCCTGCCCATTTTCCAGAAATCCCGGTCTTTTTTCCCAGTCCCTGCAGCGTGCTTCAGGTTTCACGCATCCCTTACTTGTGGTACGGCTGCCTGCAGATGATCCGGTAGGCCCGGTAAATCTGCTCCAGCAGGATGACCCGCATCAGCTGATGGGGAAATGTGAAATCCGAAAAGGACAGCTGCAGATCCGCTCTTCGGAGGACAGCATCCGAGAGTCCCAGTGAGCCTCCGATGACAAAAATCAGCTGCATGCACCCTTCATTCTGCGCAATTTCAATACAGGAGGCAAATCCGATGGAATCCATCCGCTTCCCCTTTATTGCAAGCGCAATCACCCGGCAGCCCGGCCCCTGGACATTTTTATCCATCCAGGCCAGCATCCGCTCCCCTTCCTTCTCCCGGATTTTCTGCTCCTGCTTTTCGGATGCATGCTCTGGCGTTGCCTCGTCCGCAACCGCTATGACCTGGAGGCTGCAGTACCGGGTGAGCCGTTTCTGGTATTCCGCAGCAGCCGCCTCCCAGTAAGCTTCTTTGAACTTTCCCGCACAAAGGATTGTAATCTTCATCCCTGCCTGCCCTTCTCGTTCTGTCCGTCCTTATGCCTTCACAGGAAAAGAGGGCGTGCCGAAACAGCCGCCCTCTGAAAGTCTGTTTGTTTCCATCCCTTTCCATACGCCCCGGCTGTCGCTGCCGGAAGCACCTTCGTATCTCAGGACTCTCCGTATTTTGAACGGATATATGCGTCGATGCTCTTTGCGGCTGTCTTTCCGGCGCCCATCGCCAGAATAACCGTCGCAGCCCCTGTCACGGCGTCTCCGCCTGCAAACACGCCTGGAAGGCTCGTCGCCCCTTCTTCATCTGCAACAATACAAGCCTTCCGGTTGACCTCGAGGCCGTTCGTCGTAGAGGATATGAGCGGGTTGGGTCTTGTCCCAAGTGCCATGATCACCGTGTCACAGGCAATCTCATACTCCGATCCTTCCACCGGAACCGGGCGTCTTCTTCCAGAAGCATCCGGCTCGCCCAGTTCCATGCGTATGACGCGCATTCCTCGGACATTGTCGTTCTCATCCGCCAGGATCTCAACCGGATTGGTGAGAAGGTCGAACTGAATCCCCTCCTCCTTTGCGTGATGGACTTCCTCTTTTCTGGCAGGCAGCTCCGCCTCAGAACGCCTGTACACCACATGTACCTCCGCTCCAAGCCTCAGCGCCGTCCTGGCTGCGTCCATCGCTACGTTTCCTCCGCCGACGACAACGACCTTCTTTCCACAGGCAATCGGGGTATCATAGTCATCCCGGTAAGCCTTCATCAGATTATTCCTGGTCAGGAATTCATTGGCGGAGAACACGCCCTTTGCCTGCTCTCCCGGAATATTCATGAACATCGGAAGACCGGCTCCTGATCCGATGTAGACAGCATCAAAGCCCTCCTTTGTCAGAAGATCCTCGATCGTGACCGAGCGGCCGATGATGACATTCGTCTCCAGCTTCACGCCAAGACACTGTACATTCTCGACCTCCTTGGCGACAACCCTGTCCTTTGGAAGACGGAATTCAGGAATTCCGTAGACCAGGACCCCGCCTGCACGGTGAAGCGCTTCGAAGATGGTGACATCGTAGCCCTGCTTTGCGAGATCTCCGGCACAGGTCAGACCCGAGGGACCTGAACCGATGACGGCCACCTTGTGTCCCGTGCGCCCTCTGTAGCACTGCATATGTTTGTCGTGCGCCTTCGCCCAGTCTGCGACGAAGCGCTCCAGCTTGCCGATCGAGACCGCATCTCCCTTGATGCCGCGGATGCACTTTCCCTCGCACTGTGTCTCCTGCGGGCAGACACGGCCGCAGACGGCAGGGAGCGAGGACGAGCGTGAGATGATATTGTAGGCTTCCTCGAATTGTCTCTCCTTCAGTGCTGCGATAAAGCCCGGGATGTCAATGCTGACCGGGCAGCCGGCGACACACTTCGGATTTTTGCAGTGAAGGCATCTTTCGGCTTCTGCAACCGCCTCATCCTCATCGTACCCGAGGCAGACTTCCTCAAAATTAGCTGCACGGACCTTCGGATCCTGCTCTCTGACCGGAACTCTCTTCAATCCTCTGATCTCAGCCATTACTTGTCACCTCCGCACTGTCCGCAGCCGCCACTGTGAGTTTTCCCTTCCTTCCAGGCCAGAAATGCTTCTCCCTCCTGGGTCCTGTATAGCGTCTGTCTCTTCATGGCCAGGTCAAAATCAACCTTGTGGCCGTCAAACTCCGGCCCGTCGACACAGGCAAACTTCACTTCCCCGTCGACCATCAGACGGCAGGCCCCGCACATACCGGTTCCATCCACCATGATCGGGTTCATCGATACGATCGTCGGAATCTGGTACTTCTTCGTGGTCAGGCAGGTGAACTTCATCATGATCATCGGTCCGATGCAGACACAGTAATCGTAGGAATGGCCCTCTGCGATCAGATCCTCCAGGCACTTTGTCACCATCCCGCACCGCCCGTAGGAGCCGTCATCGGTTGTGATAAAGACGTTCGCCACCTCCCTCATCCGGTCTTCCAGAATGACAAGGTCCTTTGTCTTCGCGCCGATGATCGCATCGCTCTGCACGCCGTGCTCATGGAGCCACTTGGCCTGCGGATAGATGGGCGCAGTCCCGACCCCGCCTCCGATAAAGACAAACTTATGCTTTTTCAGCTCCTCATCCGACATTCTTGTCAGCTCGGAAGGCTGGCCGAGCGGCCCGACAAAATCTGTGATTCTGTCGCCTGCGTGAAGCTGTGAAAGCTTCGAAGTACTGACCCCGATCGGCTGATAGACGAGTTCAATGGTCCCCTTTTCTCTGTCATAATCGGTGATGGTCAGCGGAATCCGTTCGCCTTCCTCCCCGACCTTCACAATCACAAACTGCCCCGGCAGACACCGCTGTGCCACGCGCGGTGCTTCGACAAGCATCTCATAATTCGGGCCGGCAAGGTTCCCTGCCTTCAGAATCTTGTACATGACCTTCCCTCCATCCTGCTGTAATCATAAATGAGTGGCAAAAGGTATTGTTGACACTCATGTCATTATGTTCAGTATATAGCCAAAAAACACTTCCATCAAGTACAGATGTGGAATAATTTGTGTATATTAAACGAATATTTAAATCATTTCAGGCTTCTGATGGCAATATTGACAAATATTTCTCAATGTGTTTCCAGATAATTCTCAAACTGTTCCTCTGACATCAGAACCTTCCTGGGTTTCGTCCCCTCATCCGGGCCGACTACCTCAGCATCCGAGAGCTGGTCCATGATTCTTGCCGCACGGTTGAAGCCAATCTTCAGCCACCTCTGCAGCATACCGATGGACGCCTTGTCCTTCGAGATGATAAATCTTCCCGCCTCGGCGAAAAGCTCATCCACATCTCCTCCGCCTCCCGGCTCCGCGCTGACAGCTGCCTTCTGAACTTCCTCCATCCGCTCTTTGATCTGATCGGGATTTCCGTCCACCTTAATGGCGTCGACGACTTCCTGAATCTCCTCATCTGAAACATAAGCGCCCTGAATCCGGACGGGATTCTTATAATTCTGAGGTGAGAAGAGCATGTCTCCGTTTCCAAGCAGGCGCTCTGCACCGCCGCGGTCCAGAATGGTCCTCGAGTCGGTTCCTGACGAGACCGCGAACGCAATCCTTGACGGTATATTGGCCTTGATGAGTCCCGTGATGACATCGACAGAAGGCCGCTGCGTTGCGATGACCAGGTGGATCCCGCAGGCACGTGCCAGCTGTGCCAGACGGCAGATCGCGTCCTCAACTTCATTTCCGGAGACCATCATCAGATCGGCCAGCTCATCGACGATGATGACAATCTGCGGAAGCTTCTTCGGCGCACCGGCGGTGCCGGCCTTCTGGAGCGCCTCTGCCTTTGCGTTATAGCCGGCCAGGTTCCGGACACCGACCTCAGCGAACATCTGATAGCGCTTCGTCATCTCTGACACGGCCCAGTTGAGTGCGCCGGCCGCCTTCTTCGGATCGGTGACGACCGGGATGAACAGATACGGAATGCCATTGTACACAGAAAGCTCAACGACCTTCGGGTCAATCATAATCAGCTTGACGTCAGACGGATCTGACTTGTACAGAATCGACATGATCATTGTGTTGATGAAGACAGACTTTCCGGATCCGGTTGCCCCGGCAATCAGAAGGTGCGGCATCTTCGCAATGTCAGACACGACAATTTTCCCGGCAATGTCCTTTCCGACCACGTACGTCAGCCTGCCCTTGGCCTTCCGGAATTCTTCCGAATCGATCAGCTCCCTCAGGTAAACCATGGAAGGCGTCTTGTTCGGCACTTCGATCCCGACTGCCGCCTTGCCCGGAATCGGGGCCTCGATCCGGATATCCGTAACCGCCAGATTCATCTTGATATCATCCGCCAGGTTCGTAATCTTCGAAACCTTCGTTCCCATCTCAGGCTGAAGCTCATACCTGGTGACCGACGGTCCGCAGGATACGTTGGTCACCTTGGCATGCACTCCGAATGTCGCAAGAATCTGCTGAAGCTTCGACGCTGTCTCTCTCAGATCCGCATCTGTCAGGCTGTCCGCACTGCGCTTCGGTCTCTCGAGAAGCTCCACCGGCGGAAATACATATGGCTGTACTTCCTCCTCCTTTGACTCGATTTCTTTCGCGACATTGTCGGCAGCCTGCTCAGCCTCCAGCGCAGATACTTTCTTTGAGGCCTGCGCCCCCGCCTGCTGGGCTGCCTTCCTTCTGATATTGGACGCTCCGGCCTCCTCAATTTCCTTTTTTGTCACAACCGCTCCGGGTTCTGCCTGGCCTTGTTCCTCATCCGGCAGCCTGCCGGAGCCGGCTGCTTCCTTACCGGATATGGAGGCCTGTGAAGCGCTGCGGCTGTCATGCTTCAGCGTTTCCTTCAGCATCTGGCTGCCTGCCCCATTGACAGGCAGCGCTTCTTCCCCTCCCCTGTGTATCACAAGATCAGGTGAAAGAGCTCCGGCCCCAAGCTCCGGCTCCTGAGCCGCGAATGCCGGATCATCCGTTTCTCCGGCATCAGAAACCCCTTCCAGCTGATGCGCATCCGCCTTTCTGCTTCTTTTGTACAATGCCCCCGACGAAACGGTCTTCGCCTTCAAGTCGTCCTTCTCAAATGAAGTAACCGGAGCATTCCGGCCATCCGGCACCTCCCCGCTGAGCTTGCTGAATACGGCAAAATCCTTTTTGCCTTTTTTTCCAGCATATCTGACATCGCCGAAAAGATCCTGCTGCGTATCCTCCGCAGACGTTCTCTTCCTTTCCGCCCCGCGTCTGTCAAAGAAAGAGATGGACAAACCATCCGGATCTTCACCGCTTCCTCCCGGTACTGCCTTCAGGGCGGACTGCTCTCCAAAACGCTTCTTTTCCTCCTCGCGCAGCCGTATGGCTTCTGCCCGCCTTTCAGCGCGTTCCTCCTGGCGTCTCGCGCGCTCAGCCTCTCTGCGGGCTGCGAGAATTTCCCGCCTCTCATCCAGCGTCTGCCTGCCCCAGTTTCCCGCGGAGACAAACAGCGTTTTCTGTGTGATCAGCGCGAGGAGAAGAATTGTGGCTGCAATCAGCACAATATAGGTCCCGGCCACACCGATCGTCGGACAAAACAGATTCTCGAGTGCGCCGCCGATCAGACCCCCGCCCTGGTGGTACTGCATTCCAACCTCATAGTATTCATTCAGACTGTGGCTTTCCCGCCAGCCGACAAGCATCAGCTCGAGAAGCCCGCAGACCGTTACAAACAGGCCCGCGGCAGAAGCTGTCTGTACGTATGCCCTTCTGCTGCCCCGGTTCGCCATGATATAAAGGGTCAGGAAGAACAGTAGAAACGGAAAGACGTAGGCGTTGGTTCCCATCAATCCGAAAAAGATGCCGCCAAGTGCATTTCCGATCTTTCCGCCGATCCCAAACAGGCTGATAAAGATCAGCACCGATACTGCGAGCAGGATCCAGCAGAAAATCTCGGTATTCATCGCCGGATTGGACTGCGGCATCGTTTTCCCCGTCTGACGAACGGTTGTTTTCTTCGAAGCTGCCGCTTTTCCGGAGCCGGATGATTTTCCGGTCCGGGCAGCTGTACTCCTCTTTCCATTCAAAGAAGAGCGGGAACTCGTTCCCGCCCTTCCTGAAGCTGCACTCTGTTTTCTGCCTGCTGTCTTTCTGCGATCAGCCATTCAGAAGACCCTCCTGTGCCTGCTGAGACAGTTTACATGAACACAAACTGTCCGATGATCGAGAGAACCCCGATCGCAAAGCAATAATACGAAAAATATCTCAGTTTCCTGTTCTGGACAATCCGCAGCATGAATCGAATCGCCAGATAACCGACAACCGCTGCCGCAATCATCCCTGCCGCATAAGTTCCGACCAGCCTGCCGGTAACCGCTTCCGAGGAGATATCAGAAAGTTCCAGCACGGCAGCGCCAATAATCGCTGGTATTGACAGGATGAACGAATAATTCACAGCAAACTTGCGGTCAAGCCCGCAGAACGTTGCAGCCGCAATCGTGCTGCCGGAACGCGAAAGCCCCGGGAGTGTCGCAAACCCTTGGGCGATTCCGATCAGAACACCTTCCCCATAGGATACATCCTTCGGAATCTTCCAGCAGTCTGTCTTTCTGTCAGAAAACAGAAGCAGCACACCTGTGATAAGAAGGCAGATTCCCGGAACGATCAGGGTTCCAGAAGCATCCTTGATCAGTTTGCTGCCAAGATATCCCATGATGCCTGTCGGAATTGTTGAGACAATGATCAGCACCACGAACTTTCTGTAGTTGGTACGGACGATTTTGCGGTAACGCGGCTGCTTTCTTCCAGACGAAAACAGCATGGCCAGATTGGCAAACAGATCGCCCACCATCCTGAAGAACTCTACAATCAATTTGAGAATGTCCTTCCAGTAGACAACCAGAACCACAAGAAGCGTTCCGACATGGAGCATGACGTCAAACAGCACGCTGCTGCCGGTCTCAATGTGGAAAATATTCTGAAAAATCGCAAGGTGCCCGGAACTGGAGACCGGCAGAAACTCAGTGAGTCCCTGCACGATTCCGAGAAAAACAGCCTGAAGAACTGACATGTGATCGATTCCTTTCCCGACTCATTGACAGGTTTCGGATCAGCCTGAAGCCAGGACAGCCTTCTTCTGTGAAGGCGTCCCTTCTCAGGCGATTTTAGAGGACGGGCAGGTCCGGACCGGTTCTGCCAGGAAATACCGGTTCTTCAGATCCAGCACCATCTGTGTGTAGAGCGCTCTGCACTCCTCGTTTTTCCCGCTCTCGATCAGGCGGATGCACGGCTGGATGTAAGTATCCCAGATCCCGTCGTAGATACGGTCCGCATCCTGAAGCCGGTCGATGTGCTTGACAATGGACGGCGCTACATCATAGTACATCTCAATGAGTTTCTCCCCATCCGGAAGGAAAGCCATGTACTGATCCCTGTAGGTTCTCAGGAGGGTCAGTTCATAGCAGTCATCCGGACGGTTCAGCCGCCTGCAGCAGGCTGTCGTGATAAAACAGAATTTTTTATGGAAGCCTTTTTCAATCACGTCATATTCTGCCGGTGTCAGGTTCGACTTCGGGAACGCCCGCTTCCAGGCCTTTGAAACATGATCGACAAGTGGCTTTGAGGACGATCCCTGATATTTCAAAAGTGCCGGAAAAACATACCCGGCCATGGCAAGACTGAGATTGATGTTCAGACGCTCTTTCTCTCTCCTTGGCGCCGCCTCAAGCATCTGCGAAGCAGATGTCACCAGCTCCTGCGCCATGTTCTCCAGCATCGTATCCTTCTCCACAACAGCCGCATACAGGTTCTCGATTGCGTCCATCGCCGGAATCAGGCTCATGTAATAGTCCTTGAACTGTTCGGCGTACAGCTTACGCGAAAATGCATTCAGAAGCGCATCGTGCGTTTTCAGTGCATCCCGCATGCCCGCCATACCGGTTTCATAGTCATTCATGAACATGCCTCCTGCCGCCTGTCCG
Organism: Porcincola sp. LCP21S3_C12; assembly: GCF_052118625.1. Lineage (NCBI taxonomy): Bacteria > Bacillati > Bacillota > Clostridia > Lachnospirales > Lachnospiraceae > Porcincola > Porcincola sp. LCP21S3_C12. The sequence goes on from NZ_JBQKGW010000001.1 coordinate 192,675, forward strand.
GCGGCCTTGTTTCCTCAGAAGATCAGCCTCCGGGTTATCCTCACTCTGCGCTGTCGTTCTCTTCCAGGTTGGAATAGACAGCCTGCACATCATCATTCTCATCGAGGGTGTCCAGCAGACGGGTAAGCTGTTTGCTGGCTTCCTCACTGTCGACGCTGACATAGTTCTGCGGGATCATCGTGACATCAGCGGATGCCATCGGGATGCCGGCTTCCTCCAGCTTCTGACGCACTTCTGAGAATGAATTCGGATCGGTCAGAATCTCATAGGAATCTTCCTCCTCGTTGATGTCCTCCGCCCCGGCGTCCAGCGCTGCCATCATCAGGTCATCGGAGCTGAGGCTGCACTCCTCCTTATCAACAATAATCTGACCCTTTTTATCGAACATAAAGGAAACACAGCCCGGTGTCCCGACATTGCCGCCGTTCTTTGAGAATGCCGCCCGAACATCCGCTGCAGTCCTGTTCCGATTGTCGGTCAGGCAGTCCACAACAATCGCGACGCCGTTCGGGCCATAGCCCTCGTAGGTCACTTCCTCGTAGTTGACAGAGTCAGCGTCTCCGGCAGCCTTCTTGATGCCGCGGGCGATTGTCTCGTTCGGCATGTTGGCTGCCTTCGCCTTTGCAACCACATCGCGAAGCTTGGAGTTGTTGTTCGGGTCCGGTCCGCCCTCTTTGACGGCGATGGCAATCTCACGGCCGATGATTGTAAAAATCTTTCCCTTGGCGGCATCGTTGCGTTCCTTTTTGTGCTTAATGTTCGCAAACTTTGAATGTCCTGACATAGAATCCTTCTCCTTTGATTCAACCTTCTTCTTTCTGGTCTGACTGCTGCTTTTCGGCCAAAGCCCACTGAATCGTATTCCCGTGCACCGCCCTCACTGTGAACAGAATGCCATTCTCCTCGTCTGCGACGCGCTTTCCTACGTCATCGGGTCCCGGCACATGATCCAGTCTCGCGGTGAGGTACCCATTCAGGGTCTCATAGTCTTCATTCTCCTGGGCGCCCAGCGTCTTCGCGACATCGGAGAGAGGCGCCATGCCGCTGATCTTCCATCTTCCCTTCCCAATCGGGACAATCAGCCGCTCCACCCTGTCATACTCATCAAAGATATTCCCGACAATCTCCTCCAGAATATCCTCCATCGTCACAAGACCTGCCGTCTCCCCGTACTCATCGACGACGATCGCGATCTGCACCTGGCTTTTCTGCATGTCCGAGAACAGCTCATCAATTCTGCGTGTCTCCGGCACAAACTTCACCTGCCGCAGAAGTCCCGGGATATCCCGGATGCTTTTCTGATTATACTGTTCCTTCATATGGAAGGACATGGCATCCTTGATGTAGAGAGCTCCGGTAATGTTGTCGATGGAATCGTCGTATACCGGGAATCGGGAATTCGGTGATTTGACGATCAGACGGATTGCATCGTCCAGCGGGGTTTTTCCGCTCAGCGCAATGATCTTGCCCCGGATCGTCATGATGTCCTGAGCCTGTTTCTCATCCAGCTCGAAGATGTTCCGGATCATCTCCGCTTCATCCTCGTCAACCGTTCCCTGCTGGTGACCCTCGTTGACCATGGAAATGATCTCGCTCTCGGTCACCTTCTCCCGGATCTGGGCCGGATCGGATGCGGCCAGTTTTGCGAGAAAGGCAGCCACCCATCCAAACACAGTCGTGAACGGCAGTGCGGCGCCTGAAAGCACCCGCCACAGCGGATAAACCGCAAAAATATAGCCGAGTCTGTGCACCTTTCCGATGTATCCCGGCAGCGCCCTCCCGAAAACATAAGTCAGAAAGACGGCGCACAGAATAGAAAGCCAGACCCCTGCCCCCTGGATGCTGTTAAATATCAGTGCTCCGCACACAGCTGTCAGGATCTGCCAGAAGGCGGAAGTTCCGATCATTTGCTCCGGCTTGTCCAGGATCTTTGCAAGCTCGCTGCATATGGTCTTCTGTCTGTCTGAAAAATCCGTCCCGTCCTCGTCCTCTGAATCGTTTCCACTCCGCTCAAGATCCGTATCGGACAATTCCGAGGCAGCCGCGCTGAACGCTGAACAGATAAAATCAGCCGCAGCCAGAAACACAAACATCAGTATTCCGGGGAAAGGCCCCAGGTCATCGCTCATTGAAAACTCCCTCTGATTTCCCGGCTGACGGTCGTATGGGTTCCGCCGCCAGCAGACGCAAGCTTAAATATAACAATAAAACCTATCACCGTCAAGGCAGCGGGATCACGCACCCACGTACACCCTCGGCACACGTTTTGAGATGTCGCAGACAAGCTCATACGGGAACCTGCCGGACAGTCTCCCGAGTTCATCGGCCGTCACCGCATCCTCACCGTCCTGTCCGAGGAGCGTTACCCTGTCGAACTCCTCCGCCTCGATGTCGGTCACATCCACCATGAACTGGTCCATACAGACCCGTCCGACAATGGGCGCACGCTTGCCGCGGATCAGAACGCTGCCCCTGTTCGAAAGGCTTCTCGGATATCCGTCTCCGTACCCGACCGGAATGGTCGCGATCCGGCTTTCCCGCTCCGTCACAAATGTTCCCCCATAGCTGATGGAAGTTCCGGCAGGAACTTTCTTGATGTAGCAGATGTGGCTGATGAGCGACATCGCTGGCTTCATCGGCATCAGGCTTCTGTCAACTTCGTCGGACGGATAGATGCCATAGATGGTGATCCCGGCGCGGACCGCGTCCAGGTGTGTCCCTGGAAGTTCCATGATCGATGCACTGTTGGCAGCATGGCGCAGCGGGATGCTGACACCTCTGTCCTTAAGCATCTGCTCAAACCGGCAGTATTTCCGGAACTGCTCCTGCGTATAATCCTTGTCCCTTTCATCCGCCCGCGCGAAATGAGTGAACAGCCCCTCCACCTTCAGATTCGGAAGCTTCGCAATCTCCGCCGCCTCGTCCGCATCTCCTTCACAAACCTGGAATCCGATCCGGCCCATCCCCGTATCTACCGCCAGATGAACCGGAAGTGTCATGCCTGCCCTTGAAGCCGCCTCCGAGAGCTGCCGTGCCATGGACAGCTTGAAGGTTGCCGGCCGGATCTGAAGCCGAACCAGCAGCGCATAATCCTGAGGGAATACAAAGCCAAGACACAGGATCGGCTTCCTGATCCCGGCGCGGCGAAGCTCCACGGCTTCCTCTGTCGTCGCCACTGCAAAGCCCCAGATAAACGTCTCGGGTTCCATCATCTCTGCGATTCTGACCGCACCGTGTCCGTAGGCATCCGTCTTGACAACCGCAATCATCTTCGTGTCATCCCGAAGCCTGCTTCTCATCGCCATAAAATTATCCCGGATGGCGCCAAGATCAATCTCCGCCTTCACACGAGGGTACCCGCCTCGTTCCGTATCCATATCCATATTAGGTATCATGCCGATCTCCTCCGACAAATACACATCCCGACGATTCTTTCTTTCCCGCCCGAAGCCTTTCGGAAAACCTTTCCGGTTTCTCCGCCGGCGATCAGGATTCCGATCTCTTTCCGGAAAACCCTTCCGGTTTCTCCGCCGCAATCAGGATTCCGATCTCTTTCCGGAAGACTTCTGCCCTCCGGAAGGATGGTTCATCCGGTATCCCAGTTCCATCAGGCTCTCCGATAAATGAACATCCTGGATGGTGACATCCTCCGGAACCTCCAGGTCCATATGGGAAAAATTCCAGATGCCCTTGACTCCGCCCTCGATCAGAATCGGTGTCACCATGGCAGCCCCCTCCGACGGCATGGTCAGCGCCGCGATATCCGGCTTGGTCTGCCTGAGAAAAGCAGGCAGCTCATCCATCCCTCTGACCCTGATACCGCCGGCATTCTCTCCGCGATGGTTCTCCGGTCTGCGGTCAAAGATGCCGATGACCTTGAACCCTCTTTTTTCGAAACGGGCATAGCTTGCGACAGCCATTCCAATCCGTCCCGCGCCGACAATAATCATCGTGTAGCCCCTGTCAAGGCCCAGAATTTTTCCGATGCTTTCATAAAGATATTTGACGTTATAGCCGTACCCCTGCTGGCCAAACCCCCCGAAATGATTCAGATCCTGCCTGATCTGGGATGCTGTAGCGTGCATATGACGGCTCAGATCTGCCGAGGAGACGCGCTCCACGCCCTCATCCATCAGGATGCCAAGGTACCTGTAGTATTTCGGGAGCCGGCTGATGACGGCCTTCGGGATTTCCTTTTCTTCCATCGCCGTACAATCCTCCACATGAATAAAAAACCTGCAGATGATATCGTTTCTCGCAGGCATACTGCTGATTATTATAGGTTTTTCCCGCACATTCGTCAAACACGCCGCTTCTTGATTTTTCAAAGCGCTTCCCATATCATGATGAACGTGTCATCACGATTATTATCCAGAGGAAAAAGTGAATCATGATTCTATCCTGTCACAATATTTCAAAAGCTTTCGGGACTGACGTTGTCCTGAAGAACGTATCCTTTCATATTGAAGAGCATGAGAAGGCTGCCATCGTCGGGATCAATGGAGCCGGCAAGTCTACCCTTCTGAAAATCATCATCGGAGAGCTTGCGCCCGACAGCGGGGAAGTCACGGTTTCCCGAGGCCGTACGCTGGGATATCTTGCCCAGATCAACACACTCTCCGGTCACCGGACGATCTGGGACGAGACAGCGCAGGTCAAGCAGAACGTCATTGATATGGAAGAAAGCCTCCGGAGCATGGAGCAGCAGATGAGCACGGTTTCCGGGGAAAGTCTGAATCTTCTGATGGATCAGTACCATAAAACACAGGAGGAATATGAGCGGCTGGGCGGCTACGCCTGGAAAAGCGAGGTCTCCGGGGTTCTGAAGGGCCTTGGTTTCACAGAAGAAGAATTCGGAAAACCCGCCGACAGTCTTTCCGGCGGACAGAAAACCCGTGTGGCACTCGGCAAGCTGCTCCTTCAGGCACCTGACATTCTCCTGCTCGATGAGCCGATCAACCATCTGGATCTCAACTCGATCGAGTGGCTGGAAAACTATCTGCTGAATTATCAGGGCTCCGTGATCATTGTGGCCCATGACCGCTATTTTCTGAACAAAGTTGTGACAAAGGTCGTGGAAATCGATAACGGAACCTGCATGACATTTACCGGAAACTACTCTGCATACGCAGAGAAAAAAAGACAGCTGCGGGAGACACAGCTGAAAAGCTGGATGAACCAGCAGGCTGAAATCCGCCATCAGGAAGCTGTCATCGAGAAGCTGAAAAGTTTCAACAGAGAAAAGTCCATCAAGCGCGCGGAGAGCCGTGAAAAGACGCTGGATAAAATCGAGCGGATCGACAAGCCTGCCGAGGCCGACGCCCGCATGCACCTCCAGCTGACGCCCCGTATTCTCTCCGGCAATGATGTCCTGACAGTTGAACACTTGAAAAAAGGCTTTGAGTACCCGCTCTTCACAGATCTGAACCTTGAAATCAGGCGCGGCGAACGAGTCTGTATGATCGGAAACAACGGAACAGGAAAGTCCACCTTTCTGAAACTGATCATCGGCAGCCTGAAGCCGGACGAGGGAACCATCCGGCTCGGTACCCGTGTTCACATCGGCTATTACGATCAGGAACACCAGACACTGCATCCGGACAAGACACTGTTTTCAGAGCTTCAGGATGCTTACCCCACACTGGACAACACGACCATCCGAAACACCCTCGCCTCTTTTCTCTTCACCGGAGATGATGTATTCAAGCGTGTGTCAGACCTGTCCGGCGGCGAACGGGGACGGCTGTCCCTCGCGAAGCTGATGCTCTCGGAGTCCAACTTTCTGATTCTCGATGAGCCGACAAACCATCTGGACATTCTCTCGAAGGAGATTCTCGAGGACGCCCTGAAATCTTACAGTGGTACGGTTCTCTGTGTCTCACATGACCGTTATTTTATCAACCAGGTTGCGACCCGCATCATCGAGCTGACAAACCGCGTCATCGTGAGCTATTTCGGCAACTACGATTACTATCTTGAAAAGAAGGATGAACTGACAGCGAAATTTGCTCCCGCAAATGAGCAGACCATCCACTCCGCTTCCGGCGGACAGATCGCTTCCGGGAATGCCTCTCACCTTTCCATGCAGCACGTATCCGGCAGCGACGCAGGCGCAGAGAACTGGAAGCGCCAGAAGGAGCTTCAGGCCGAAGCCCGGAAAAAAGAAAGCCGGCTGAAAAAGCTGGAGGCGGAGATCTCCGGTCTGGAAGCGCGCAGCAACGAGATCGACGAGGAGATGTCCCGGGAAGAAGTCTTCACGGATGTCGGAAAAGTGACAAGCCTCTCCAGGGAAAAAGCAGCACTCACCACACAGCTGGAAGCGCTCTACGATGAATGGTCTAAGCTGGCCGAGTAAGCACAGCCTTCAAGCAGACAGAAACCAGAATCAGATTGACATGTAAATGACGTGTCCGGAAGGGCAGCGGGTGTCTCCGCTGCCCTTCATTTATGTAACATTTTCTCTGAGACCCCTCGGAATCATCTCCATCGGCATTCCATTCTCTCTCACTTTTCAACATATCCCCACAGATATCCACTTATCCACATTTTCGGCCTTTTTATGGTATCCACACTCATTTGTGCATATTATGCATGTTTATGCATTGTATGCATATTCAATTATTTCATGTAACATTTGTTTTAGTGAATCAAATATGTGTGCATGTAACATTCATACCGGCTGGCTGCTGCTCTTCTTCCGCGCAGAATTCCTTCCGAACGTTTCTGCGAATTTTTCAATATACAAGGGCATATCCACTGTGCTAGAATTGGTCAGGCGATAAGTTTTGTTCAACAGTTGGGAAAGGACAGTCAGCATGAAGGAGTACAAGCCATTCAAGTCTGGAAAAGTCAGAGAAGTCTATGACATCGGAGACAGCCTGATCATGGTCGCAACAGACCGGATCTCAGCATTTGATCACATCCTGAAGAACCGGATCACGGACAAGGGTGCGATCCTGACACAGATGTCTTCTTTCTGGTTTGAGTACACGAAGGATGTCATCCGGAACCACATGATCACGACGGACAACGAAAGAATGCCGGAATTCTTCCGCCAAGAGCAGTTTACCGGCAACAGTATGAAGGTTCGGAAGCTGACCATGCTCCCGCTTGAATGCATCGTCAGAGGCTACATCACCGGAAGCGGCTGGGCTTCCTATCAGAAGACCGGAACGGTCTGCGGCATCCGGCTCCCTGAGGGCCTGGTCGAGAGCCAGAAGCTGCCTGAGCCGATCTACACCCCTTCCACAAAAGCAGATCTGGGCGATCACGATGAGAACATCTCTTATGAACAGTCGATTGATGTGCTGGAAAAGAAGTTCCCCGGTCACGGGAAAGAATATGCGACCGCGCTGCGTGACAAGACGATCGAACTGTACACCAAATGTGCCGACTATGCCAGCAGCCGCGGCATCATCATTGCGGACACCAAGTTCGAGTTCGGCCTTGATGAGAATGGAGAAATCGTCCTTGGAGATGAGATGCTGACCCCGGATTCCTCCAGATTCTGGCCGGCAGACGGCTATCAGGCCGGACACAGTCAGCCTTCCTACGACAAGCAGTTTGTCCGTGACTGGCTGAAAGCCAACCCGGACAGCGATTACGAGCTTCCCCAGGAAGTCATCGACCGTACCATTGAGAAGTATAAGGAAGCTTATCTTCTGCTGACAGGGAAGGAATTTACCCGCACCGGAAGGTAACTGCAGAAAGAGAGCCGGGGATTTCCCCCGGCTCTCTTTTTCTTACAGCTGCACAACTTTCCCGCCTGGCAGCCCTTCCGTCTTTCTATGCGAGATGATCAGAACAATACGGTTCTCTCCGGCCTGGACCAGGGCGTCATCGATTCGTTTCTCTGTGACAGAGTCGAGGCCTGCGGTGCTTTCATCAAAAATCAGGATATTCGGACGCGGCGCGATGGCGCGCGCAATCTGAAGCAACATTCTCTGCCCCTGGGAAAGACCTGCCTGACTCATGTCCGTATCAAGCCCATCCGGCAGCGCCAGGAGCTCATCGATCAGTCCGACTTTCCCGATCGCCTCCAGCGCCATATCCTCTGTAACGCGTTCATCTCCCATCGTCACCTGCATCAGAACGCTTCCCGGTATCTCGACAAAGTCCTGCTGCACATAGCCGAAGATCATTCGTTTCTGCGCGTCCGCGATCTCCCTGGTATCGATGCCCCCGATCATCACCCTGCCCTGCGCAGGAGAGAACAAGCCCGTCAGGAGGCCGACAAGCGTTGTCTTCCCGGCACCAGTCCGCCCGGTGACCGTGACCCGGTCTCCCCGTCTCATCGTGAGACAGAAATCGTGAAACAGAGTCGGTCCGCCTCTGTAGGCAAATGAGACATGGTCAAACCGGACTTCTCCCTCCAGTTCTTCCGCGTCAAGCATCCGCGTGCGCTCTTCCTCCTGTTCCTGGTCCAGAAACAGATCGATTCTTCTGATTCCTGAGATTCCTCTCTGAATGTTCTGAAACTCCATCCCCAGCGTATTGATCGGGTCGAACAGTCTGGCGATCAGATCAATGGAGGCTGCTGCCACACCAGCCGAAATCGTGACAAGGTGAAGATGCTGTGACTCCATCGCAGCGATCAGGGCGATGGCAGCTGCCCGGATGACCTGAACCATCGGCGAGTAGGAAGCATCCAGAAGATAGATCGACGCATTCGTCCTGTAGTTATCCTCCAGCTCCAGGTGATAAATTCGCTGCATCCAGGCTTCTCTGTGGTACACCTTGATCGTCTGGGCTTTATCAATGGAATCCGTCAGCACTGTGTTCATCTGTCCCATCTGGGCCAGATTTTTTTCCTGCGCGCCAAGGGTCAGCCTCTGAAACAGCCTGGTCAGAAAGAAGACCGCCGGCACCAGCGCAGCGACAAGGAGTGCCATTTTCCACGAGAACAGCAGAATGGACAGAATGATTCCGATGATTTTCAGCAGATCGGTCACCATCGATGCAATTCCGTCAGAGACAAGCGACCCAACGCTCTCGACATCGTTCACAAAGCGGCCGGTAATTTCACCCTCACTTTCATGTGTCAGTTTTTCAAGCGGCAGCCTGTTCAGCTTTTCCATCAGATCGGTCCGGATTCTGTGAATATACTTCTCCCCGATCACCGTCAGCATGACGCCTTTTCCAAACTCTGAGGCCGCACCAAGCACAGAGGCTGCAACATAGAGAACGGCAAGCCCGAACAGCCCCTGCCGTCTGCCGGAGATCAGATTGTCATCCACCACATGCCTGAGTATCTGCGGCGGAATCAGCGCCAGGATGACAGATGCAGTCATGCAGACGGCCAGAAAAACTGCCTTTCCCTTGTTCTTCCGGATGACAGACCCGATCTCTTCCCATACGCGGGAATGCTTTCCTCTCCTCATAAATTCCCCCGCTCTGACTCTTTCTGCATGCATTCTTTTTCCTGAAGCAGGAAGCTTTCCCGATACCGTTCAGACTCCTTCATCAGGCTTTCGTGCGTGCCGGTCCGGACATACCCGTTCTCCTCGATCATCAGCACCAGATCCGCATCTGCCAGCACCCTCATTCGGTGCGTGATGAGAATCAGAAGGGAATTCGAATGGTGCGCCTTCAGGTTCCGAATCATCTTTTGTTCCGTATCCTTGTCCACATTTGCAAATGGTTCATCCAGAACGATCAGCGGCTGCTCTCCGTACAACGCTCTCGCGCAGGAAATCCGGCTCCGCTGACCGCCTGAGAGCATCTTTCCTGCAGAACCCGTCTTGCGGTCCAGAGCGCCTCTTCCCATCTTATCCAGGTCTTCATCCAGGCAGACATCGTGGAGGACCTCCCTGAGCCTGTCCGGATCCTCCCGCCTGCCGAGCAGAATATTGTCCCGCAGGCTCAGGTCAAACAGCTCAGGGCGATGTCCCATATAGGAAATCAGCTCCGACTTTTCTGCCCCGGATAAGAGCGCCAGGTCATGTCCCATCACCCTCACTGTCCCGCCGCAGGTCCGGATTCCGGCGATCGCCTCGCCCAGCGTACTCTTTCCGCTGGCAACAGGACCGGTAATTCCGATCAGCTGCCCTTTTTTCCCTGCAAATGAGACCGGAGACAGCAGTTCCCGGCCGCCCCTGGAAACCGTGAGGTTTCTGCACAGAAGCGTAATGGCTGTTTCTTTCATATCCGCTTCAGGATACCTCGGATCAGCCGCAGGGGCTTCCTCCCGCCACCCGGACAGATAAGGCTTCACCCGTTTCCAGGAGACGCTTGCCTTCTGACAAGCGTTCAGAAGCTTTGATACCTTGGCGATTTTCAGCGAAAAGGCCAGAAAAATCGTGAGGTAAGCCGTAAACGCTCCCACTGTCCAGTTTCCGGCAAGAACAAGCCGCCCGCCATAGAAAAGGACCACAAGCGCCCCGCAGAGTGTGATTGCGTTATAGGCCGGCTGCATGGCATTTTCCAGAATACCGGCTGATATCTGCTCCTTTTCAAGAGCAGACAGGCGGCTCTCATAAGCCGTCTCCTGCCTGCCGGCTGATCCAGTCACACGATAGAGCAGGCTGTTCCTGACCGCATCCAGGCTTGCGCCGGCCACCTGGGCACTCATCTCACGGGCTCTCCTGTTTGATGCCTCAACATACCTTTTTAAGAACCGCGCAGCCAGCAGTGCGAACGGAACCGGCAGCAGAGACAACACTGTGCACGGAATGCTTCCCCTCAGCATCGTCACAAGATAACCGGCCAGGAGAACGCCGGTATCAAAGACTTCTGTTGTTGCCTTCCGCATGCCTTCGACTGTCAGGTCAACATCCCCCAGCGCCTTCGTCATCACCTGTCCGGAATTTTCAGCTTCCAGTCTGCTGATGTCTTCGTGGATGATATGATTGTATACCATCATCCGCATGGAGATATCCGTCGCATTCGCAAACCGTCTTACATAGTATCGCTTTGCCAGACGCAGCAGCTGCACCACGATGACAGTCAGAAGGAAAACACCCGCTGCGTGAAGAACCGCTCCGCTGCCATGCCTTTCCTGCGCGGCAATGGCATCAACCAGCTGTCCCTGGCGCATGGCACAGAGCGACTGTCCGAGATTAAACAAAGTCCCGCTCACGGCTACAATCAGAAGCGTCCTCCACTCCCTGAAAAAGTAGCTGTAAATCCGGTCCGGATACCTGACTGGTGTGCGAAAGACCTGGCGCGTTCTGTGCCAGGTCCCTTTTGAGTCTTGATTATGGTCTGTATTTGTCACAATTCCGTTCCCCGTCAGGATGGATAATCCAGAATGTACCGTTCATACGCATTGATCACCGTCGTGCTGTCAACCTGCCTTGTGCGGAGGAAATCATAGGCGTAGGACTTATGCACATGCCCGTGCACCATGTAGGCTGGCTTGTAGCGTGTCACAATGTCCCGGAATGTGTCAAATCCCTGGTGCGGCAGATCGTCCTGGTCGCCGCATCCGCGCATCGGAGCGTGCGTCAGCAGGATATCAATCCCGTGTCTTCTCATGATCTGAAAGCGGACTTTCTTCGCCCGCTTCTGCATCTCCTTCTCTGTATACTGATAGTCGCCGAATCCATATCGCTGGCTTCCGCCCAGCCCCAGGATCCGCACGCCATTGTAGACATAGACCCTGTCATCAATATTGATACAGCCTTCCGGCGGCCTTTCCTGATACTTGGCGTCATGATTTCCATGAACATATAAGAGCGGGCAGTTTGCAAATGTCACAAGGAACGACAGGTATTCAGGCGGAAGATCCCCGGCCGAGAGGATCAGGTCAATTCCCTTCAGCTTTGACTCATCATAGTAGTCCCAGTACGATTTACACGGTTCATCCGCAACCAGGAGGATTTTCATCATCAATCCATCTCAACTTTCTAACCTGCCGTTCAGGTATTATTCTCTTCCGATACGGCTTCCTTTGGCGGTTCCTCACTGGTCATGATGACCTTCTCCACCACCTGGACCGGTGTGTGCTTTGCTGTCGCTGCATTCACAGACTCCGGCGTGATAATCTGCTGCATCGCAATCCGGTCTCTCGACTCCTGATTCAGCTCATCGAGCGAGGGAATGCTGCCCACGATGCCTTCGAGAAGGTAATTCATCGTAATCACCTCCTGCGCAGGAAGCGCCCCCGTATCTGTCCCGATTGCACGGCCATCCTGCAGGAAAAGCTTTCCCGCGAAAGGATTCAGCAGCCAGTCCTCCTCCGCAATCCGGCTCCGCATCACATCGGCAAACCGCCGTACCCCATGCGGAAGGTTGCCGGAAAGGACAAGATCGATGATTCCACTTGAAATCCCCCACCAGTAGTTGACTGCATTCCTGGACTTCACATCGTCTCCACTGTCCCAGTTTCCCTGCAGAATATCACTGATGATCCGTTCATAGAATCTTCCCCAGTTCCAGATGGGTGCTGCGAGATTCACGGTTTTCCCATTCTTCCGGAGGAACAGACCATATTCGCTGCCTTCCTGCCCGGGGCGGATCATATCGTTGCCCGACACGACGCTGATGTTTTCCCGGTCCAGAAGATCGCTCAGATGCTCATGATCCTTCAGGCTGTCCCAGTGCAGATATACCTGCGCTCTCGGATTCGTCATCCGGGCTCCGAGGGCAAAAGCGTTAATCTCTGCCATGGTTCCATAAATCGGGAAATTCGCCCGGTACGCGATCTTTTCGTTTTCCGTCATGGCGCCGGCGATCATGCCCGCAAGATATTTTGCCTCGAACAGCCTTCCGTAATACGTGCGGATGGAGTTATGGGGCTGCCCGACAGAGCAGTTCAGAATCTTGACCTCCGGATGTTCAATCGCCGCCTTCAGACTCGCCGCAAGGAATTTCTGATTGGCCGTGAATATGATCTCATATCCATCCTGGATGACCGCATCAAGCAGCTCCGCAATATCCCGCTCATCATCCTGCAGAAAATACGCAGCCGTCTGGACCCTGTCCCCGAATACGTCCTCCACATGCATTCTCCCGAGCTCATGTCCGTAGGTCCAGCCGGATTCGCTCATACGCCGGTCATGGATAAAGGCAATCCGGAGCGTCTTCCCGCCAAGCGGATGAAGAATCCGGTTCAGAACGCTTCCGCCTGATGCTGCCTCCGGCTTGAAGACAAGTGATTCCTGCGTCTCCTCACCGAGTGCAGGCAGCTCCTTGAAGATCCGGTCCAGATCCTTCGCCTTCTCAGAATGGGACTTCTCCAGAATCTCCTTGTAGGAATAGAGCGACAGGTAAAACAGAAGGGCATCCCCTGCTGTAATTTTCAGCTTATCTCCGCCCTTATCCTTGAAAAGTCCCAGAAATTCTGTGTAGAGAGAACGGAAATTCTCCTTATCCTCGTCCGTCCACTTCTCACCCGGTTTCTTCTTCAGGGCGAGCGTCAGCTTCGGGAAACTTCCAGGCTGCGTAAACCAGATATAATTCACCTGGCTGTCCTTGTAGAAGTCCAGAAATTCAAAATAGATCCTGCTCTCCGGCGTGTCCTGCGGATACGGAATCTCGCGCGTGACCGTCCCCTCGATCGAATCCACGCCAAAATACTTCAGGACACTGACGCGCTTGTTTCCCTCAAGCACATAGAACTTATTCATGAACTCATAGCAGACAATCGGATCACCGATTCCCTGGTTCATATGGTAATCAAGCACGCCGTCCCACTTTCTGGCGAATTCAGAGTATTCCGGCATGAGCGGCATAAAGTTGCTGGCAAATGAGTTCTGCCTTCCCTCGGTCTTTGTTCCGACGATCTGATCAAGCGGAATATTGACAAGTCCCAGGGATTCCTCCGTTTTCATCTCCGCCTGCGTCAGAATGGCATCCAGGGCGGGAAGATACGGGTATTCTCCGCGGCTCAACGCCCTGCGGTAAGCCGCCTTGCCCATCTTCAGTGCTTTTTTGTAATCGTCTGATGCCATAGGATTCCTCCTTCGTGATCATCTGTCAAGGTATCTGTCTGAAAAGCAGTCTGTCAGAGTGTCTCCATGGTGTCTCTGACTGCCAGGATAAAATCACGGCTGCTGAGTGTTACCGGGCTGTCAAGAGTCGTGATCCTCGCCAGATCCCCTGTCATCTTCCCGGATTCAATCGTCTGAAGCGTTGCCTTCTCCAGCCGGTCCGCAAACGATACGAGCTCCGGAAGCTGATCCAGCTGCCCTCTCTTCCTCAGGGCTCCAGTCCAGGCAAAGATCGTTGCGACGGAGTTCGTGGAGGTCTCCTCCCCCTTCAGATACTTGTAATAATGGCGCTGCACGGTTCCATGTGCCGCCTCATATTCATACTTTCCGTCCGGATTCACCAGAACAGACGTCATCATCGCAAGGGATCCGAAAGCGGACGACAGCATATCACTCATAACATCCCCATCGTAGTTTTTGCAGGCCCAGATAAACCCGCCCTCACTCTTCATGACACGCGCAACCGCGTCGTCGATCAGCGTGTAAAAATAGGTAATTCCCTTTTTCGCAAACTGCTCTTTATATTCTGTCTCATAGATGGTCTGGAAGATTTCCTTGAATCTTCCATCATACTGCTTGGAAATCGTATCCTTCGATGCAAACCAGAGATCCTCCCCTGCATCGAGCGCGTAGGAGAAGCAGCTTCTGGCGAAGCTTTCAATTGATTTGTCCAGATTGTGCATCCCCTGAATGACACCCGGTCCATCGAACTCGTGAATCAGTTTCCGGCTTTCATGCCCTTCCGCATCCGTGAAAACCATCTCTGCCTTTCCAGGTCCCGGGATCCGCATCTCCACATCACGATAGACATCCCCGTATGCATGACGGGCGATCGTGATCGGCTTCTTCCATGTACGGACATTCGGTTCGATCCCTTTCACCGTGATCGGCTTGCGGAACACCGTCCCGTCCATAATCGCCCGGATCGTTCCATTCGGACTCTTATACATCTTTTTCAGATGATATTCCTCCATGCGGGCTGCATTCGGCGTAATCGTCGCACACTTGACCGCCACGCCGTATTTCAATGCCGCCTTCGCGGAATCGACCGTCACCTGATCATCGGTCTCATCCCTGTGCTGAAGCCCCAGATCATAGTATTCCGTCTTCAGATCGATATAAGGAAGCAGGAGCTCATCCTTGATCATCTTCCAAAGAATTCTCGTCATCTCATCGCCGTCCATCTCGACAAGCGGTGTCTTCATCTGAATCTTTCCCATGCTGTCTCCTCCTCTTCTTCATCCATCTGCGCTGCATCCGGTTTCCGCAGCCATCTGTTTCATCAAAACAGTCTGCGCCGTTCTTTCATACCGCTCTTCATCTTACCATATCCGAAAACACCTGAAAAGCACATACAAAAAGCACCCGGCCGGATGCCGGGTGCCTGTGCACGATCTTCTTTTTCTGACGCCGGATCAGGCTGTCCCTCTCTCCGGCTCCTTATCAGTCCGTCTCCTTCAGCACTTCCTGATTCTGAACGAGATAGGATACAAGAGAAATGACAGTCAGCGCCAGCGCAATCCACTTGAAGATTTCGCCGAGTGTATTGAAAAATCCTCCGAGATTGGCAACCATGAGGATCACCATCACCATCTGGGAGGCAGTCTTGAACTTTCCCCAGTAGTTGGCTGCGATCACCTTCCCCTTCTCGACTGCGATCAGGCGGAAGCCGGAGATGATGAACTCCCTTGCAATGATGATGATCACGATCCAGCTTTCAATCCTTCCCAGATCGACAAGACAGATCATCGCAGAGCAGACAAGGAGCTTATCGGCCAGCGGATCCATGAATTTCCCGAAGACTGTCACATAATTGTATTTTCTTGCAATATAGCCGTCCGCCGTATCGGTCAGGCTGGCAACAATAAAGATCACCGTTGCCGTGATGTCTCCCGCTTTTCCCGGAACCGCCATCAGAAAGACGACAAACAGCGGGATCATGAATACCCGCAGAATTGTCAGCTGGTTCGGCAGGTTTTTCCCCGGTACCCACTTTCCGCCCGACGGCTTGCCTGTGTTCTTTGTCTCCCTCACCTGTTTCTGCCTTGCCTCAGCAGCTGTCGCTGTATCTTCTCTCTCATTCTTGCTCATACCAGTACTCCTGTCAGATCATAGTCGGATGCGGCTGTGATCTTTACCTGTGCAAAATCGCCTGTCATCATCGGTTCATCTGTGTTGATGAAGATATAGCCATCCACATCCGGGGCATCGCCGTAACTGCGCGCAACGTAGACATTCTCCCCGGAAGCCTGTCCCTCAATGATACATTCAACTTCATGTCCGACCAGATTCTGGAGAAGATCTGCGGAGATCTCCTGCTGCAGCTCCATCAGTTCATCGCGGCGCTTCAGCTTCGTTTCCTCATCAATCTGACCATCCATCCGGTCTGCGGGGGTTCCCTCCTCCCTTGAGTAAGGAAATACGCCGAGCCGGTTGAATTCCATCTCGTTGATAAAGCGGCAGAGTTCCTCGTGCTGCTCCTGTGTCTCCCCCGGAAAACCGGTAATCAGAGTCGTCCGCAGTACGATGTCCGGAACCTCCTCACGCAGATGTGCGATGATACGCCTCAGGTCCTCATTGGTCGTGTGTCGGCCCATCCGTCTGAGAATCTCGTCGTCCGCGTGCTGAATCGGCAGATCCAGATAGTGCACAAACTTTTTCTCCTCCTTCATGCACTGGATCAGTTCCTCATAGATTTCCTCCGGATAACAGTACAGCACCCTGATCCAGCGGATTCCACGGATCTGCGCAAGCTGATGGATCAGCTCGTGCAGGCACTTCCTGCCATACAGATCCGTACCGTAGAGCGTCGTCTCCTCCGCAACCAGGATCAGCTCTCTGACGCCCATGTCCGCCAGATCCTTTGCCTCGGAGAGAAGACTTTCCATCGGGACAGAACGATACCGGCCGCGGACCATCGGAATCGCACAGTAGGTACAGTGCTTGTCACACCCCTCTGCGATCTTCAGATAGGCATAATGTCCGCCGGTTGTCAGAAGCCGTTTCCCCTCTGCAAGCGGGAGACTGTCGACATCATCCAGAATATCTTCCCTCTGCCCTTTCAGCACTTCATCGATCACATCGCCGATCTTTGCAATTGACCCGGTCCCGACGCAGGCGTCTACCTCCGGCAGTGTCTCCCGGATCTCCTTCTCGTAGCGCTGTGCCATGCATCCGGCGACAATCAGTGCCCTGCACTTTCCTGTCTCCTTCTGCCGTGCCATGTCCAGAATGGTATCAATGGATTCCTGCTTGGCATCATTGATAAAGCAGCAGGAATTGACAATGATCACTTCTGCCTCGGTCTCATCGTCCGTGATTTCATATCCCTTTAAGTTCAGCAGCCCGAGCATCTTCTCAGAGTCGACACGATTTTTGTCACATCCGAGAGATACAAGCAGAATCTTCCGCATAACGTCCCCTTATTCCTGCTTTGCCCCGGATGCATCAGAAGCTTCCTCTGTTCCGCCGTTCTCCTTCAGATACGGGTCCTTCTCGCCCGGATGCTCCTCCGCATACAGCTTCTCCGCCTCCTGTTCGCTCGGGAGAAAGCTCTCTATTTCCTTGTCCATGTCCTCACGGATCTCGTTCTCATCCTCCATGTCCGTATCCTCGCGGACAATCCGGATATCGCCGTCCCAGAGCTCCTGGACCGCCGTCGAAAGCGGTTTATGCAGATCCTCCTCAGGAAGACCCGTCTTGCCATCGATCAGCTGGCGCGCGCGCTTCGCAGCAGCCATGACAACCGAATAGCGGCTGCCGACGACCGGGGTATCCTCATCGCTGTCCTGGTTGATCAGATCCATCAGTTCCGTATAAGACGGATGTAACATACATATACTCCTTTCGGTGTCGCTCGATCTGCTGGTTCAGTTTTCCCTAGCCTCGCGCTCAAGCCCTTCCTGTATCCCTTTGATAAATGGTAGGTTTCTGGCTGTTCTGAGCCGCTGTGCCTCGATCAGTCCGTTCAGCCTCACCGCACACTGCTCCGCGTCGTCATTGACAATGACATAGTCGTAATCGCCAATGTGCCTCGCCTCTCCTGCAGCCGCCTTCAGCCGCCCCCGGATGACGTCAGCCGTCTCCGTCCCGCGGCCCCTCAGCCGGCCGGCGAGTGTGGACGCATCGGGCGGAAGCATATAAATCAAGACAGCTTCCGGTACCATCCGGCGAATGTTCAACGCTCCCTGTACCTCAATCTCAAGGATGACATCCCTGCCGCTCTCCATCTGCTGCCTGACATACGCACGCGGAGTTCCGTAATAATGGTCGACATAGCGGGCATATTCCAGAAGCTCCCCCCGCTCGATCATGGACTCGAACTCCTTGGTCGATTTAAAGAAATAATCTTTTCCATCGACCTCTCCGGCGCGGGGCTGCCTTGTCGTGGCGGATACGGAATACGCATAGTGGTCATACCGGCTCATCATGAGCCGCAGAACGGTTCCCTTCCCGACTCCGGAAAACCCGGAGAGGACGATCAGACTCCCTCTTTCCGTCATTCCTTCTGCTCCTCCACTGTTCTCTTCCCGATTGTATCCGCGCCAAGCGCCGACAGGATCATCCGGTCACCCTCACAGATGATCACGGCCTTCGTGCGTCTTCCTGCGGTCGCATCCACAACGCGCTGCTGTTCCTTTCCCTGCTGGATCAGTCGTCTGACCGGCGCCCCCTCAGGGCTGACCACCGCGATAATCTTATCCCTGTTTACAAGGTTGCCGAACCCGATATTGATAAAATGATTATTCAATGTTCTGAACCTGTTCCCTGATCTTCTCAATCTCAGTCTTGAGCCCGATTCCGATATCTGTCGTCACCAGATCATTGGCCTTTGACAGGATCGTATTCGCCTCACGGTTCATCTCCTGCGCAATAAAGTCCAGTTTTCTCCCGACGTCTCCGCCCTTTTCGAGTTCCTTCTGCATCGCCTTGATATGGCTGTGAAGCCGTACCGTTTCCTCATCCGTCGCGAGCCGGTCCGCATACAGAACAACCTCCGACGCGATGCGGTTTTCATCGATCTGATCGTCTGAGAGGATCTCCTGGACCTTTTCCCTGATCCGTTCCCGGTAAGCTGCGATAATCTCCGGATACCGCTCCTGCACCTTGCTGACCAGGCTGTCCATTCCATCCAGTTTTTCAAGGAGATCTCTTCTCAGGTTTCCGCCCTCTGCCTCTCTCGCTGAGACCAGCTTTTCCAGTGCGCCATCCAGCGCCTGCCTGAGCACGTTCCAGATGACCTCCTCATCGAGCTCCCCTTTGCTGAGCGTGAAGATTCCGTCCAGACTTCCAAGTCTGCAGACCGTCACATCATTCCTCAGGCCAAACCGTTCTTCCAGCTCCCGGTAGGCGTCCACATACTTCTGCGCCAGCTGCTCATTCAGCTTCAGGCTCAGCTCTGCCTCCCCGAGCTGCTCACATGTCACCGAGACCTCCACTTTCCCGCGGCCGATGTACTTCTTCAGCTCTGTCCGCACCAAGGTCTCCAGAAATGCATATTCCTTCGGCATCCGAACACTGGCATCAAGGTACCGGTGATTGACGGATCTGACCTCGACCGTAAACTTCAACTGGCTGTCCGCACTCTCCGCGCGGCCAAACCCTGTCATACTTCTGATCATGGCATACCTGTCCCTTCTGAATTCAGACATCAAGTCATTATATGACACGCCTGATTCGAAAGTCAACGGCTAGCAGAAAAGCCCGGGAAAAAGGCCTCCTTGAAAAAAACCAGCCGGGGAACCCGACTGGTTTTTCATCAATGCTGCAGCTGTACGGTATTTCAGCCCTTCTCAAGTGCCAGCGTCCTGGTCGTCAGGTCGCAGACATCAGACGGGCCATAATACTGGATGGCTCCCGGATATGTATAGCAGGTCTTGACCGCCCATTCAGCCCGATGAGCCTCGAAGTACTTGAACGGCTTTCCGTCCAGCTCCACAAGCGCCTTGCGGATAACCGGCTTGTCCTCGCCGTTTCTGCGCTCAATGTTCATCATCTTCGTGATCGGCATACCGCCGGCGACCCATTCATCTGCCGGTCTGGACAGATTGGAAACCTTGGAAAGATATCCGTTGAATCCATACTGGATCAGCATGAATGCATTGTAGCCCAGGCTGTAGCAGTAGTCCGCGTCAAAGTTTGACGGGAATGCGCATCTTCCCTCATATCCGAAGAAGTGGAACTGCGTCTTGAAGCTTCCCTTGTATGTGCCGGCCTTTTTCCGCTCGTCCAGCTTGTTCTTCACAAGTTCCGCGAAAAGCTTCTCAGACTCGATCAGGGAAACCTGGACATTGCCGTGGGGATCTCTCTCGAGGAACAGCTGCTTCTGGATGGTCTCCGGAAGAATGTCGAATACCTTGTAGGACTCCGCCGTAAGACCCTTGCGGATGAATTCCTTCTTTGCAGCCCAGTCCGGAAGCGCATTGAACTCCTCGGTCTTTGAGCCTGCCAGCATCTCGCTGATCTCACGGATCAGTGTGCCGAACTCCGGAACAAACTCAACGATCCCCTCCGGGATGATCACAACGCCGAAGTTGCCCTCCGTCTTGGAACGTGCCTCGACAGAATCCGCAATCTGGTCTGCGATCTGAGACAGAGACATCTTCTTCTCCGCAACCTCCTCACCGATCAGGCAGATATTCGGCTGGGTCTCCAGCGCACACTCAAGGGCGACATGTGAAGCACTGCGTCCCATAACCTTGACGAAATGCCAGTACTTCTTTGCGGAGTTGGCATCCCGCTCGATGTTTCCGATGAGCTCGGAGTACGTCTTGGTCGCCGTGTCAAAGCCAAAGGAGCACTCGATGTCATCATTCTTCAGGTCGCCGTCGATGGTCTTCGGGCATCCGATGACCTGTACGCCGACATGGTTTGCCGCAAAATACTCGGCAAGAACAGCCGCATTCGTGTTGGAGTCGTCGCCGCCAATGATGACAACCGCTGTGAGGCCATGCTTTTTAGCCGTCTCAGTCGCCGCCTTGAACTGCTCCGGTGTCTCAATCTTCGTTCTGCCGGACCCGATGATATCAAACCCGCCTGTGTTGCGGTATGCATCGATGAAGGCGTCGTCGAACTCAACGCAGTCGTCGTCCACCAGTCCGCTCGGACCACCCTTGAAGCCGAGAAGAACATTCTCCCTGTTCGTTGCCTTCAGAGCGTCATACAGACCGGAAATGACATTGTGTCCGCCCGGTGCCTGGCCGCCGGAGAGAATGACACCAACGACCTGCTTTTTGGAAGCGGACGTATTGGCTCCCTTCTGGAAGGTAATCTCCTTCTTACCATAGGTGTTCGGGAACAGGCTTCTGATCTTCTCCTGATCTGCAACACTCTGAGTGGCCTCGCCCTCCCTGACGCAGATGTCAGAGATTCCGTTTCTCAGCATACCCGGAAGCTTCGGCTGGTATTTCAGTCTTTCTTTCTGAAGCGGTGATATTTCCATCGTGAAAACTCCTTTCCTACATGTACAGATGTAATCTGCCCGCGCAAATACGCGGGCTCTGTATCAGCCTCACACATTGTAGCAAACTTTCCGGGACTTTGCTGAACTTTTTATTCAGAATCATTTTTCGCTGGATACCCTTGAATTAGCCTGTATAATTGGATGGAGATGGCTCAAGGGCCATTGCCTGAAAGGAGATTGTTCAATGGCATTTGATGGTATCACAGTTGCAAGTCTCGTCCGGGAGCTGAACGGTTCGCTTGCGGACGGTCATATATCGAGGATCGCCCAGCCGGAGCCTGACGAAATCCTGTTAAGCGTCAAGACACGCTCCGGTCTGAAGAAGGTACTGCTGTCGGCAAGTGCCTCTCTTCCCCTCCTCTATCTGACGGATCAGTCAAAGCTCAGTCCGATGACTGCACCGAACTTCTGCATGCTTCTCAGGAAGCATATCGGGTCCGGCCATATTCTGTCTGTGACACAGCCCTCCCTGGAACGGATTGTGCGTTTTGAAATTGAACATTATGACGAACTGGGCGATCTTCGAAAAAAATACCTGGTTCTGGAACTGATGGGCAAGTACTCCAATCTGATTTTTGTAGATGAGAATGAGATCATTCTGGATGCGATCCGTCACGTTTCCGCACAAACCTCCTCTCTTCGTGAGGTTCTGCCGGGGCGGCCGTACTTTGTACCGGACTCCCTTCACAAGCTGAACCCAAAAGAAACGGACGAGCGCCAGTTCTGCTCCGAGGTGTTTGCAAAGCCTCTCCCGCTTTCAAAGGCACTGTATACGGTTTACACCGGCATCAGCCCGGTGATCGCTGAGGAGCTCTGCCACAGGGCTTCGCTGGAATCAGACCAGAGCGCCCGCGAATTTCCTGAGAATGCCCGGGTTCACCTTTACCGCGTCTTCAGCGAGATGATGGAAGATGTGAAGGCAGGTTCATTTTCTCCCCGGATCATCTACGACAAGGATGGCACCCCCGTCGAATTCTCGGCGCTTCCCCTGACCATGTACGCGGACTATGAGCAGAAAAACTTTGACTCCATGTCAGCGGTCGTTGAGACCTACTATGCCGAAAAAAGCGCTGTCACCCGGATCCGCCAGAAGTCCGCGGATCTTCGGCATGTCGTCTCCACCATCCTTGAGCGTGAATCGAGAAAGCTTGCGCTGCAAAGAAAGCAGATGAAGGACACGGAAAAGCGTGAAAAGTTCCGCATCTGCGGCGAGCTTCTCAATACCTACGGATATGATGTCCCGCAGGGAGCAGGCAGCGTCACGGTTCCGAACTACTATGACGGCGGGAAGGATCTGAAGATCCAGCTCGACAGCACCCTCACGGCACAGGAGAATGCACAGCGCTATTTTGACAAGTATGCCAGGCAGAAACGGACCGCGGAAGCCCTCACCGTTCAGATTGAGCAGACGGAAAGCGAGGTCCGGCAGCTGGAGGCCATCAGCACCTTTCTCGACCAGGCGGAGACAGAGGCGGATCTGGCACAGATCCGGGAAGAGCTGGAACAGTCCGACTATGTCAGAAAGCGGACGGTAACGGGGAAAAAGAAAGGAGCCGCGCGGACAAAGAAGTCGGAGCCTTACCATTTCTGGACACCGGACGGCTATGACATCTATGTTGGGAAAAACAACCTTCAGAATGATGAGCTGACCTTCCGCTTTGCCTCAGGCGGAGACTGGTGGTTCCATGCCAAAAAGATTCCGGGCTCTCATGTCATCGTGAAAATGAGAGGAACCGAGGAGCTTCCGGATGATGTCTTTGAGATGGCTGCCGGCGCGGCTGCCTACTACTCCCAGGGACGCGGTGCAGACAAGGTCGAGATTGATTATGTAAAGAAAAAGGAAGTGAAAAAACCAGGCGGGGCAAAGCCGGGTTTTGTAGTGTACTATACAAACTATTCCATGATCGCGCGGCCTGACATCAGCAGGCTGACACTTGTAGAGTGATTTGATTTTTCATTTTCGTGCGAAACCAAACACATGCCGAATGCTTTTTCCTGTCGTCAGAGGCAAAAGCTGCCAGCCGCCTGTCCCCCTCCATGCTTCCTCAACGCATGGCTGGCGACGGGCGGCTGGCATTCTGTTTACTTATAATATTCAAAGTGAAGCTCGTACAGCTTGACGGTGTCGCCGTCCTCAATCCCAAGCTTCTCCAGCTCCTTCAGGATCCCGTTGTCCTTCAGGAAATTCTGGAAGAAGCGGAAGCCCTTCTCAGACTCCAGATTCGTGTATCCGAGCATCTTGTCGATCTTCGGTCCCTCCACATGGAAGAGATGCGGATCCTTCGCATCCTTCCAGCAGGTATATGAAAGCTTGTTCCCCGGGAGATGTTCCTCCGGAAAATATTCCTGCTCGTAGACCTTTGTCTCCTTCGGAAGCTTTCTCAGCATGGAACTGACGTAATAGATCAGGTCCTTCAGGCCTTCGCCCGTGACTGCGGAGATTGGAAAGACAGCGATACCCTTCGGCCCGAATTCATGTTTCAGGCGGCTGACGGGATCCTCCCACGCTGTCCCGTCCGGATTTTTCCCATTCTCCGGGACGGTGATCGAATCAATCTTGTTGGCTGCTATGACCTGTGGCTTTTCGCTCAATGCAACGTCATAGGCGGCCAATTCCTGATCAATCCGGTATACATCCTCGACCGGATCCCGTCCTTCTGTGGACGCCGCATCCACGACATGGATCAGAACCTTGCATCGGTCTATATGGCGCAGAAACTCATGCCCCAGTCCTGCTCCCTGGCTTGCCCCTTCAATCAGACCCGGTATATCCGCCGCGACAAACCCGCTGCCATCCTCAAGATCGACAACCCCGAGCTCCGGGTTCAGCGTCGTAAAATGATAATTCGCGATCTTTGGCCTTGCGTTGGATATGTGCGACAGGAGGGTCGACTTTCCGACATTCGGATACCCGATCAATCCCACATCCGCGATTGTCTTGAGCTCAAGCTTGATTTCGAGCTCACGTGACTCCTGCCCCGGCTGGGCATACTCGGGGGCCTGCATGGTGGAGGTGGCGTAGTGCATATTGCCATTCCCTCCGCGGCCTCCCTTCAGGATCACCTGTCTGCGGTTCTCACCGGACATATCCGCGATGACTTCCCCGGTCTCGGCAAGGCGAATGACTGTCCCTGCAGGAACCCGCAGGACCAGATCCTGGCCGTCTGCTCCGTGGCATCTCTTCTTTCCGCCCGGTTCGCCGTCGGTTGCGGAGAACTTGCGGCGGTGCCGGTAATCGATCAGGGTGTTCAGGCCATCGTCGACCACGAACACGACATCGCCGCCCTTCCCGCCGTCTCCGCCGTCCGGTCCGCCGGATGCCACAAACTTCTCACGGCGGAAGCTGACATGTCCGTCGCCGCCCTTCCCGGAGCGGACAATAATCTTTGCTCTGTCTGCAAACATACTTTTTCCTCATTCGTGCCTTCACGCCGCTGCACGACGTTTCAAACACAGAAAGGGGGATTGCGTACGCAATCCCCCCTGCATCCATCTCTGTTCAGCTGGATTTACTCTGCTGCTTCGGTCTCAGCCTTCTCGGTAACAATTGAAACCTGCTTTCTGAACTTGCCAAGTCTGGAGAACCTGACAACTCCGTCAGCCTTTGCATACAGGGTATCGTCCTTGCCGATTCCAACGTTCTCACCCGGATGAATATGGGTTCCACGCTGTCTGTAAAGGATATTGCCTGCCTTGACGAACTGTCCGTCCGCTCTCTTTGCACCAAGTCTCTTGGACTCTGAATCACGCCCGTTCTTTGTGGAACCGACTCCCTTCTTGTGCGCGAAGAACTGAAGGTTCATATTCAGCATCTCTCATTCACCTCCCGCTTCGGGAATTCCCTGATCAGGGTTTGACTTCCCGTTTCTGTATCCGGATGTAATCCGGAAAGTTCTCAGCAATCTGTTCAAGCCCAAGCAGCATCGCTCGTATCAGGAGCTGGGCATCATGGTCTTTCGAACTGCTGAGCATGACTTTCAGGTATCCGCCTTCCGGGTTTTCCTCCTCTGAAAACGTTGCCTCCGTCAGGCTCTCGATGGCATTGGCAGTGTTGATTGTCAGCACCGATACGGAATTGCAGATCAGATCATATTCTGCGTCACCTGCACCCGCATGTCCCCTGCACTCAAAGCCAAGGAAATCGTCTCCAGATTTGTATAACTGAATCCGGATCATCTTAAGCGTTGATCTTGTCGATCTTAACCTGTGTAAAGTACTGTCTGTGGCCGTTCTTCTTGTGGTATCCGGTCTTTCTCTTGTACTTGGCAACAATGACCTTCTTTGCTCTGCCAGTGGTAACAACAGAAGCCGTAACCGTTGCGCCTGCAGCATCTGCGCCTGCCTTCAGGCCATCATCTGTGCTGACAGCAAGAACCTGATCAAATGTGACAGTCTCTCCGTCTGCAGCTGCGAGCTTCTCAACTCTGATCTCGTCGCCTTCGGAAACCTTGTACTGCTTTCCGCCAGTTGCAATAATTGCGTACATTCAGGGCACCTCCCCTTTCTTCAATCTCGCCGAATATGGCGTCGTCCCCAAAACCCGGACGCACTTATGCCTCTCCGTGCGGCATACGAAATGCATCATAGCACGCCATTTCCCAACTGTCAAGACAGAAATTCAGCGTTTTCTGCACGTTCCCTGCGGCTGCTCAGCTGCCGGGACAGCGGAACCTCCACCTTTCTCCGGGTCATCTCGACAAGTCCGAGTGCTGTCAGATCTTCTACTTTCACCTGCATCGGATCCTGCGCCGCCGCCTGAGCCAGATGCCTCATCAGCTGATCGTAGGATTCCTTCTCTTCCATGTTGATAAAATCCACCAGGATCATTCCGGACAGATTTCTTAGGCGAATCTGCCTTGCGCACTCCTCTGCCGCCTCCATGTTCACCTTCAGGACGGCTTTTTCCTTATCCCGGCCATTGATCGAATGCGCGGAATTGACGTCAATTGAGACAAGGGCTTCTGTCTGCTCGATCACCAGGTTCGCGCCGCTTTTCATGTTCACCTTCCTGCAGAGTGCACGGCTCAGCTCCCGCGTCAGGGAGAAGACATTGTGCATGGAGATCATCGGATCCTGGTAAAACCGCAGCTTTTCCCTCAAATATGGTGGGAGATAGTTTTCCAGCGCTTCATACAGATTCCTGTCATCTGTCAGAATTTCCTCCAGTCTTTCCGTCTGCACCGACTCGATCCGCTTCAGCCACCGGTCAGGCTGCCGCAGCAGAACGGTGTATGCCGGACGATAGGGCGCTGTCAGAAGAAGCTGATGCATCGCAGCTGCCAGGTTCTGAAGCTCCTTCCGGATCTCTTCGTCAGGCGCGTGTTCTGCATTTGTCCGGACAATCACACCGCAGGTGCCAAGCTGCTGTCTCATCGCGTCAAGTGCCTGTCCGGAAAACAGATGCTCTCTGAGCGCCCGTCTTCTCTCCTCCGGAATCTTCCGCGAAATGCCAAGCTCCGTCCCGCTCATTTCCAGAAGCAGGTACCGTCCCGAAAGCTGCAGCTTTGTTGTCAGGGACATGCCCTTCGTGCCGAATGCCTCCCGGCTGACCTGGACAATCAGTTCATCCCCCTGCTGCACCTTGGGGGAGGAACCCTTGCGCGTATATCTCGGAGCCGCCATATCGTCGAGCGGAAGATACCCCTTGATCCCGCGTGCAACCTCAACGAAGCAGGCGCCGGTATTGGCTGCAACCCTTTCAACACGGCCGATGCAGATGTCCCCAAGCTTCAGTCCATCTGTTCTGCTGTCCGCATGGATCTCAACCGCCCGGCCATCCTCTCCAAGCAGCACAGACAATATGCGATTGCTGTATGCTTCAATCAGATACTTCATTCCCCAAACTCCATTGTGGTCCCCAGCCCGATGAGCGGGACAAAGCGGTCCGATTCTGGCCTCGCCTCGCCCAGATCTGCGTAAACCTCGTCCCGGTTGATCATAAAGCGGTAAGGATCCGGCAGAAGGCCGCTGTCCTTCGCGAATGTATCCATGACCAGGTCCGGGCGGATGTTTGTTCCAGACCCCGCTGACAGGGAAAGAAAGATATCCCCCTTCCGAAGCTCCGGCTCTTCATCGGCAATGCCGCAGACTCTTTTCGGCTCCGGTGATATGACCGCCTCATAGAGAAATGGCGCGATATCGACTTCCTTTTCCCCTTTTTTGCCCTTCTTTATGGCATAGATGGAGGGCTGCTTCACCCAGCTTCTGAAGGCCTCCTGATAAGAAGGAGCCCACTCATGCCCCGGACGGAAGCCGAGCGTATAATCCGCACGCGCAACAAGGGTCATGCCCTTGTTGCCCTTCCCGAGGGGCACCTCTCTGGCATCGAGTACATGGAGTCCCTCCGGGGCAGCCTCATTCAGCAGGCTGACAAGCTCCCTGCTGGAGTACGCACGGTTCAGGTCCACATCCACATACTCCGAGTCGCTCGTCATCCCTACACCGAGCGGGAAGGCATAGGACATCACCATGTGCGGACTGTAGCCTTCCGAAAATGTGACATCCACACTGGCTCTCCTCAGCAGCTTCTGAAAACATCTCATCATATCGAGATGTCCGATGAATTTCAAAAGTACCTGCTTGCTGTATTTAATCCTGACTCTCATACCCGGAGCACCTTCTTTCCGTCCACCTCGTCATAGCAGATGCCGCATTCATATTTCATTGCCCCGCAGGCGTTGCAGTTTTCTCTGCAGTTCGGTGTCACAATACCGTCAAGCGCCCTGTGCCATTCATCCAGCAGAAACTTCTTTGTCACGCCGCAGTCGATGAAATCCCACGGCAGAAGCTCATCCTCTGTCCGCTGCCGTTTGGTATAGAAAGCCAGATCCACTCCGGTCTTCTCCATCGCACGGACCCATCTGTCCCAGTCCCAGTATTCAGACCAGGCGTCAAACAAAGCCCCTTGCCGGTAGGCCTCCTCGATCGCAGCCCCGACTCTCCGGTCGCCCCGCGCCAGAAGTCCCTCAAGCACCGTCACGTAGGCCTCATGCCAGTTGTAGCGTATGCTCTTGTGGTTTTTCATTTCCTTCACTTCATGATTGACCGTCGATGCAAAGCCCAGATAATCACCGGGATCATACATCACCGCCCACTGGAAGGGCGTGAATGGCTTCGGAACAAAGAAGGACGTCGATATGGATATGCTGCACTTTCCATTTCGCTCTTCCTTCGGGATCTCATAGTACTCTTCGGCAATTTTTTCCGCCAGATGGGCGATATCCTTCCGGTCCTCCTCTGTCTCTGTCGGCTGGCCGAGCATGAAATAGAGCTTCACCTTGTTCCAGCCGCCTTTGAAAGCTTCCCCTGCGCCATGAAGAATATCCTCCTCCGTCAGGCCCTTGTTGATGACATTCCGAAGCCGCTGAGATCCGGCTTCCGGCGCGAAGGTCAGCGAGCTCTTGCTGACATCCTGCACCTTGCTCATCACATCAAGCGAAAACGCATCGATTCTCAGAGACGGAAGCGAGATGTTGACCTGTTTTTGCCCATACTGCCCGATCAGATAATTCACCAGCTCCGGAAGGCAGGGATAATCGCTCGTCGACAGACTGCTGAGCGAAATCTCATCCTGCCCGCTTTCTCTCAGAAGCTGATCCGCCTGTTTTTTCAGGACCCCGGCACTCTTATACCGGTTTGGCCTGTAGATCATGCCGGCCTGACAGAATCTGCACCCTCGGATGCAGCCGCGCATGACCTCCAGCACCACTCTGTCCTGCGTCACCCTCATGTAGGGGACGAGGGGTTTATCAATATATGGCGCCTCATCCAGATTCGTGACAGCCTGCTTCCGGATGCGGCGCGGAAGTCCCGGATAAGCCGGATCCGGGGAGAAGGAAGCCATCGTTCCGTCATCATGGTAGGTCGGTGTATAAAAACCAGGGGCATAGATGCCCTCGATCTGCCCTGCCCTGCATAAGAACTCACGCCGTGAAGTCCCGGCTTTTCTGCACGCCTTGTACAAGTCAAGCAGTTCGTCGTAGACCGTCTCTCCTTCCCCAATATAAAACAGGTCAAAGAAATCGGCGATTGGCTCCGGGTTATAGGCACAAGGGCCGCCTCCGATCACGATCGGCATCCCACCGAGGGGTGCATCCAGCCGCTCCTTCGCATGAAGCGGAATCCCTGCAAGATCCAGAAGCTGGAGCACATTTGTATAACAAAGCTCATACTGCAGCGTAATGCCAAGAAAATCGAACGCCTTCACCGGATCCTGTGATTCCAGCGCAAAGAGCGGGATCTTTTTCCGGCGCATGATATGATCCAGATCTGCCCATGGAGAGTAAACCCGCTCGCACCAGGTATCTGTTCTTCGGTTGAACATCGAGTACAGAATCTGGATGCCCAGGTGAGACATCCCGATCTCATAGACATCCGGAAAAGCCATACAGAAGCGGATATCGATCGTCGACTTATCCTTCCGGACGACGTTCAGCTCGTTCCCGAGATACCGTTCCGGCTTCTCAACCTGGAGAAGAATCTCCTCCGGAAGTGCCAGTTTATAGGCTGAAGTTGGTTTCTGATTCATTCAAATCTCCTGTGGTCAATTATACCCTGTTCATTTCATAAAAAAACTGCCCTGATAACCTTCACATCATATCATGGGCAGCCCTTTTTATTCAATTGATTCAAATGAAAAGCGCTGACCGCAGCAATTCCGGTGGCTTTCATCTGTAGGGAACTGTTGATAGCCTTTTATCTGTACATACTGATCCACGGAATATTTCTTGAAAGTCTTCCGAAGTCCTCTCTTCTATATTCCTCCCAGTTTCCGCTGCTCTCAACCCGGATCAGCCGATCCGCGATTGCAAGAGAATCTGACAGTCCGATGCTGAACAGCACAACCGCGATCCCTTCCTTCAGAAGTTCTTCGTTGATCTTCCAGATTTCGAACCGGTCCTGCACATCCGCCTGGTGAAACGGCTGGAATTCAATGATCACTTTTGGCCGCTGCAGGAGGAGTCTGCAGTAGAGGACTTCGTATCGTTCCCGCTTGCTCATGGACTGGATACTTTTATCCCATAAATCATGACCGAGAATTCGTTTCAGCATCTCCCGCAGGTTTCTTCTTGCCCTTCCGTCCCGCCAGATTGCCGGATACCGGTAGTCCATCGTCATCGCAACATTGTCAAAGAAGGTCAGATCCGGAAACAGGTTCTTCTCATCAGGATTGCGTGACAGAATGGCGACATCCTGGATATCTGTCCTGTTCCAGCATTTTCCCTCTACATCAATCTCTCCAGACAGCGATGCGCTGCCCTCCAGATAGGCCTTTTCTATGGTCTCATATACATGGTTATCCAGAAATTGAATGCACAGGCATTCACCCTTCCTGACCGAAAATCCGAATTGTTTCAGCGCCCGACAGCAGATGCCCGACTGGCGAAACACTTCCGGAGCATGTCCGTCCAGCACCCGGTTCTGCGTATACATTCTGACACTTTTGGAAAATTCTGCAGAATAGACTTCAAAGACCTGATTCAGTGCATCTGCCTCATCCAGCACCGACAGAATGCCACCTCCCTTCATTATGCCAATCTGCCCGCAGACCCCCTGCAGAGTTTCCAGATGAGAGCTGAGGCAGAGAAATGAAGTTCCCTTTTCAGCGTAATGCCGAATCAGTTTTCCGAATTTCTCCAGATCCCTGTCTGATAGTGCATTGTCAATGTTCTGCAGAATCACCAGTCTGCTTCCGCTGCTGATTCCCTTCAGAAGTTCAATCGCAACCTGTTCGTACGCAGACAGCTTTCCAACCGGCTGATAAAGATCGATCTGAAGACCGGATTCTTCCAGATAAGGCCTGAATGCCTCCTCCATCAGATGATCATGCAGGATCTCATAATGTTTTTCGGCCTGAAGAACAAAGATGTTGGTCAGTGTATTCTGCTCATAAATCAGAAATCCGCGTTCATCAATCCATGTGATTCGATTTCGCTTTCTGGGAAACTGTCTCCAGGAATTAACCCGCTCCCCACAGTAATAGACACAGCCATTATAGAGGACTTCGTTGAACAACAGCACGTCAACCAGTTCTTTTGCACCATAACCATCTACCAGGAGAAGGCCCATAATTTGTCCGGCTTCAACAGACAGTTCAAAATTCCGGAGATAGGTTTTCCCGTCTTTCCGGAAGGTCACATTGCTCATCCGCAGTATTTCCGTCTTCATATCAGATCTCCCGCCATGGCTGATGCATACATATTTCTTACGATAGACCCTTTACCTTCTCGATCTCTTTTTCCGAATAGACGCAAGGAAGGGTAATGTCCACATCCGTTCCATGGTTTTCGATCGAATAGACATGCATATGGTAATCCTCTCCAAAGATAAGATGAATCCGATTGCTGACATTGGCAAGCGCGATTGAACCGTTTCCCTCATCTCTTCCGATATCCGGGTCTGTATTCATGCGGTTGTTCAGCTTCTGGAGCGTTTCCTCATTCATCCCGACGCCATTGTCTGATACACGGATCAGAAGCAGACGACCGCTTCTCCTGATGATAATTCTGGATATCCCCTCCCCGAGCTTCAGTTCCGTCCCGTGGATAATGCTGTTCTCGAGAATCGGCTGCAGCGTCAGTTTTGGAATCAGGCAGCCTGACAGCTTGTCCCACTCTTCATCTTTGACAATTTCCAGCTTCAGTCTGTCCCCGAACCGGAACTGCTGAATCCGGAAGTAGGTCTCGCAGTTTTCCAGCTCTTCCTCAATGGTCACCAGATTCTCCACCTTGCTGATTGTATACCGGAAGAAGGTTGCAAGTGCCTCCGACATCTCCGCAACTGTGGTATTTCCCTCCAGCAGCGATTCACTCCGGATCCCATCCAGTGTATTGTATAAGAAATGCGGATTGATCTGGTTCTGAAGAGCCAGATACTGAATCTGTCTCTTGTTCATCATGTGATACTGCTGGGAGTGGCGGAGATCATAAGTTTTTTCCATCACTTTTCTAAAAGCCGGTGACAGCATTACCTCACCCTGCTGATTTGGCTTTTCTTCCGGGAAATACCCCTCCCCCATTCTCGTAAGCAGCCGCTGAAGCTGCCTCCATGGACTGTGAATCCAGTAATGAAAGGTCAGTAATGCAGCAGCAAGCAGAATACCTGCTGCTGCGCCCAGAAACAGACGAGCCGTGTCATTCTTTGCCGCCATTTCTGCCAGCAGGACAAAAACCAGAAAAGACGCCAGCACCAGTACTGCAAAGAAACGGATCCTCCAGCTCAGGTATCTGCTATTCTTCATGCTCATATCGCTTACCCATACAGTTTCCGGAACACGGTTGGTTTGATTCCATTCAATTTGATAAATGTCTTTGTGAAATACTTCACATCGTTGTAACCAACTCTTCCCGCAATTTCGGAGACCGGAAGACTTGTCTGCTGCAGATACCGTTTGGCTGCGTCCATCCTGACACCAATCAAATAGTGTGCAAAACCGTCTCCAGTCACTTTCTTGAACTGACTGCTGAAATAATTCGGCACAAGGCCGGCAATTTCACTGACCTCCTCCAGTGTCAGCGGCTCTGCATAATGCTCCATGATATAGCGTCGGGCCAGACGGATTGGCCGTTCATCCAGCTCCCGCTCACCCTGGCTGATCGCCCCAATCATTTTCTGATAGTATAGGCTTACAGCTGCAAATACCTCATCCACCGTGGAACTGTTTTCGAGCACCTCAAACGCACGATCCGTCAGTTCCTTCATCACAGGCAGCTGAAGCTCCTGCGATGAACGTCCAATGACAGTTTTTACTACCTGAAAATATTCCCATCCGCGTGCATTCATACATCCAGCACATCCCCGCCTCAGGCCCCGGATGGCTGCATCCATCCCGGCCAGGTCTTTCAGTTCGATCGCTCTGCCAGCTTGTTCCCAGAATCGTGTAAGAAGCGGCTGAACAGCCAGACCGGCTGAGTCCGCCTCTATCTGATACAGCCGTCCGCACCCATGCAGAATCCGGTCGCAGGCTGCCATCTGCGCATGCCGGAAGGAAGACGGAAGATCCTGCGGCATCTCACAGCGCTCTCCTGCTCCCATGGAAAAATTCCACTTTCCGAAAACATCATTCTGTGTCTGCAGGCTTGCTATGCTTCTTCGGAGGGCTGAATCCACTCTCCGCTCCTCACCATTCTTTTCCAAAATCACACCGCATAGAATGCTGCCGGATGATGCCATCGCAAGGTCAAATACAAAAGGTGCCAGTTCCGTCTTTGCCAGCCTCTGGGCTGTATCAAAAGCACCGCGCCGGATTATGTCCGTATTGCTGCACGCTTTCTCATCTGCTTTTATACAAAATACGAGGAAACGCCCCTTCCCCGCCTCAATCCGGTTTTGTTTCTTCAAAGCTGCAGAGGAATAGTCACGTACAACGCCATGAATCAGATCCAGGACCAGCGCTGCTTTCACCTTGTCCAGGTTTTCTTCATTTTCCTGCACAACCGTTCGGAGTGCCTGTTCTCTTTCATTCCTTGTCCCGATCTCTGAAGCGATCTTCCCAAGGGTATCATTCAGCTCCTGTTCATTCACAGGCTTCAGCAGATACCCGCTTACCCCCAGGCTGATTGCCTCCTGCGCATAGGAAAAATCGGCATATCCGCTGATGACGATAAAACGGAGCTCCGGATTCAGACTGCGTGCATGGGCGATCAGCTCAAGCCCGCTGATTCCCGGCATCCGGATATCTGTGATCAGGATATCTGTATGGTTCTTCGTAAGCAGGTCGATGGCTTCGGGTCCGTTTGATGCCATTCCATCGACCTGCATGCCAAGTTGTTCCCAGTGCCCCAGCATTCTGATCAGGCGGCAGATCCGATTCTCGTCGTCCGCAATTACAACGTGAAGCATGGTACATCCCCTTTAATTTAACGACGACTTTCCCTGCGCCAGTGCAACCGCTACTGACAAAGATGGATCGCAGTAAGGAACCAGAGTCGCCTGAATCGCATGATACAGATCAGGCTTTCCAGGCCATACTTTACCTGAGACGTGATTCTCACGGTCCAGCTCGTGGAACCAGGAGCCATGGACATGATCCAGCACAAATCGGTCGAGATATGCCATAAACATCGCATACCGCTCCGCATATTCTGCTTTTTCGGTCACACGATAGAGAACTGCCGACGTATTGATCGCCTCCGCCAGTACCCAGTGCATCCGCTCGTGCACCACAGGCCTCCCGTCCCAATCTGTCGTGTAGACAAGTCCCGGCGCCCCATCACTGTCCCATGCATCCGCGACAGCCCTTCCATACAGGTGCTCCGCTGCCTCCACATAGTGCGTTCTCAACTCCCTGTCTGCATCGTCCGGATACATGGAAAGTGCAAACTGTGTAATCAGCCTTGCCCACTCAATCCCATGGCCGGGTGTTGCACCGAATGGCTTGAACTGATCATCCGGATGATCCTTGTTGAAGTCCGGCTGCGGCACCCAGTCTTCAGAATAGTGCTCCGGAATTCTCCAGCTGCAATCCTTCGCCCAGCTAATTACATGATCAATAATGCTCTTAGCCCGATCATGATATTCTGTATCTTCTGTAACATCATAGGCTGCAAGAAACGCCTCTACCGAATGCATATTGGCATTGAGTCCGCGGTATGAGCTGAGTTCTGTAAATTCTGTATTCCAGTTATCATATGCCAGTCCGCTCTTTTCATCCCAGAACTTTTCCGTATAGGTATCCAGTGCAAGCCTCAACAGGTTTTCAGCTCCTGCTCCCTTTGTGCAAGCAACCCCTGATAGAGAAGAAGCGCCTGCCTTCTCTGCCAGAACAAGCGAGGAAGACGCAAGAATCGCAAAGGCATGCGTATAGCAGAGTTTTCCGGAAACCGGTGTGCCGTCTACCTTGATTCCTTCAAACCATCCACCGTTTTTCTCATCCCTTGCACCTTTTGCAAGTCCTCTCATCGCGTCAAAAGCCTGCTGCTCATACTGCTTTTTCCCAAGCAGATACCCCAGCACATAGCTGTGAGCATAGCGTGCCGTCTCGTAGGTATCCCGGCTTCTGTCTGTCCAAGGTGTTCCATCATCGCCAAGATAATAAGCTGTCCCGTCCGGAGCTGCAAATTTTTTTCCAAATTCGAGAAGCGTATCCCGGACCTTCTTCAAAAATTCTTTGTTTTCTGCTGTGTCCAGCTGATATTTTCTGTCCATGTCATCCATCTCCTGTTGATCCATTGTGTCTTTCCTCGGGGTTCCTGTCTTTCTCAGTACCTCGGCATTGCAGACTGTTTATTCAAGTATACAACAGCCATACTGATTCATCATCTGTATTTAGCCATTTAACCTCCGCATATACTGCACAACAGAAAAAGCCACCGGGCTCCCGGCAGCTTTTCCTTCTGTTTTTGCTTTGCAGTACAACCTTCAGGTTTCTCAGCCGTTCACATTGTCCTTTGTCAGAACTGTGACCCCTGTATCAACCGTCACACCGCCGAGATCCTCGCCATTCATCACCTTGATGCAGGCCTTGACGCCGAGCTTCCCCATGACATCCGGATTCTGAGCCATCGTGCATGCCAGGTAACCATCCTTGATCAGATCCTTGATCGTATCAGACTTATCGAACCCAACACCAACCAGGTCTGTATTCCCAGAAGCCTTGATTGCATTGCCAACTCCTGTGGAAGAACCTTCATTGGTTCCATAGATGCCGACAACACCCTGCGTGATGTAATTTTCTGCCTCGCTCTGTGCCTTGGAAGCATCGCCGTCGCAGTACTGTGTCTCAAGAATATTGAAATCCGTGCCGTCAAATGCATCACGGAAGCCCTGCTCACGGTCAACAGCTGTCTGTGTGGATGCATTGACATTTACGATACCAATGTCGCCTTCGGTGATGCCTTTGTCTTTCAGCGCTGCGATCATCTGCTCGCCAGCCGTCTTTCCAGCCGCTTTATTGTCGGTCGAGAACGTTGCCTCCGCATCAAGATTTGCGGGTGAGTCAACATAGACAATCTTGATTCCTGCTGCCTGTGCGTCCTTGAGCGCCCCTGTGATGGCATCCGGGCCATTTGCCGCAATCATAATGGCATCATATCCGGCTGCTGTTGCATTATTGACCATCTCAATCTGCTTTGCATCATCCTTGGTATCCGGGGACATAAAGTCAACTGTGACACCGTCAGCCTTTGCTTCCTCCTGAGCGCCGTTATTCATGTTGACCCAGTGCTGGTCGATGGAATCCATCGTAATCAGTGCAAACTTGTACGCCTTGTCCGGCGTCACCTTCTCCGCAAGAAGTTCCTCTGCCGTCGGAGCAGATCCGGAAGCTTCCGTGGAAGCCTCTGTCTGGCTCTCTGCGAAGGCCGGTGCCGCAGCCAAAAGAGACCCAGCCATAGCTGCTGTGCAAAGAATGGAGATAAGTTTTTTGTTCATAGTTGATTCCTCCCTGTTTTGGAATGCTTTGAAATACTTACCCACCCTCCGGGAGCCCGGAAGGTGATGTTCACCGCCTAAAATTCAGTTCTTTTTCCTGTTTCTCAGAAGAATATCCGCAAGGACTGCCAGAACAACGATCACACCAATGACGATTCTCTGAATTCCGACCTGCGCATGGACCATGTTCAGCCCATTTTCAAGAACCTGCCAGACACCTGCTCCGGCAAATGTTCCAAGCAGAAGGCCCGAACCTCCGAGAGGAGAAACCCCTCCGATGACCCCTGCTGCAACACCGTACATTTCGTACATATTTCCCGCTTCCATATTGCCCATGCTTGCCTGCGCACAGAGAATCACACCGACGACTGTTGCACAGAACGCACTCACAAGGTATGTGATGGTCGTTGTCTTGTTGACATCAACCCCTGCAAGTCTTGCAGCATCAACATTGGAACCAACTGCGTAGATATGTCTGCCTGTCCGCGTCTTTGAAAGGACGAAAAAGAATACGATGAATAGAATCAACGCGATCCAGAAGGTGTTGTAGATACCAAGAAACTTTCCATAATAGAACAGGTTCTGAAAATGATCTGCCACCGGCTTGGAAAGCGCACTGTTGATGCTGTCCGTATTCCGGTTGTTATTCACGATATAGCCGACACCTCTTGCAACAAACATCGTTCCAAGCGTTGCGATGAAAGGCGGAAGCTTGAACTTTCCGACGAGGAACCCGTTAATGACTCCGATCAGAAGCCCGCATGCCAGTGCAACCAGAATTGCCAGTGCCGGATGCACTCCCATCGTCATCAGCTTTGCCACCAGCATCGTACTCATTGCAACGACTGACCCGATCGACAGGTCGATGTTCCCTGTGATCATGACATAGCTCTGTCCGATTCCGACCAGAAGGTACTTGGACATCGACCTGAGCACATTCAGGAAGTTCATCAGGGAAAACACCTTGGTGTTGATGATTCCGAAAACAATATAGATGACAATCAACCCTGCAAAAGCTGTCAGAGCGTTCCTCATTCCTTTGATTTCAAAGAAACGCTTCCATGAACTTCTCTTCTTCATTCCGTTCCTCCTCACTGTTTTGCCTGAAAGCTGGTCGCGTATTTCAGGATCAGATCCTGAGTTGCTTCTTCCCTGGAAAGCTCTCCTGTAATCTGCCCGTCACACATCACCAGAATTCTGTCCGCAATTCCCAAAACCTCCGGCATCTCGGAGGAAGCAAACATGACTGCAATTCCCTGCTGTTTGAGCTTGTTCATCAGGTTATAGATCTCCACCTTTGCACCAACATCAATTCCCCTTGTTGGTTCGTCAAACATGACAACCCTTGAGTCTCTTACCAGCCATTTGCCGACAACCACCTTCTGCTGATTTCCTCCTGAAAGCGTATCGGCATTCACATTCTCGTTCGGTGTCTTGATGGAGAGATCTTTAATCGCCCTGGCGCACATTTCCTCCTCCTTTGAGGAAGAGAGAACACCGCTCTTTCCACCAATGATGTCAAGATTTGGAAGTGCAATGTTTTCACGGATACTTAACTTCACACACAGTCCGTCTTTCCGTCTGTCTTCCGGGGCAAGGACAATTCCCGCCTTGATCGCGTCTTCCGGCTTTCTGATTCGAATCTGCTTTCCATCCAGGAAAAACTCTCCGCTCTCTCTCGGGTCAACACCAAATATGGCTCTTGTCGTCTCCGTCCT
This sequence comes from Porcincola sp. LCP21S3_C12, assembly GCF_052118625.1. NCBI lineage: Bacteria > Bacillati > Bacillota > Clostridia > Lachnospirales > Lachnospiraceae > Porcincola > Porcincola sp. LCP21S3_C12. The sequence goes on from NZ_JBQKGW010000001.1 coordinate 231,155, forward strand.
TCCGGCTCCCATCAGTCCTGCGAATCCGACAATCTCCCCCTCATAGAGAGAAAAGTTGATGTCCCGCACCTGACGGCCTGCATTGAGATTGCGAACCTCGAATATTTTCCTGCCTCGTTTGCAGGTAACTCTCGGAAACTTGTCCTTGATCTCCCGTCCAACCATATTCCGGATAATTTCATCCATTGAAAAATCACTGAATTTCCCGGAGGTGATATACTTTCCATCCCTCATAATGGTGACCCGGTCTGCAATTCTCGGAAGCTCCTCCAGTCTGTGGGAGATGTAGATAATGCCCTTTCCTTCGTCCCTGAACTTTCGGATAATGCGGAACAGGTTCTCAATCTCCCGCGAAGTCAGTGCAGAAGTCGGTTCATCCATCACAAGGATCTTTGCATTGGTTGAAAGCGCTGTCGCAATCTCTACCATCTGCTGTTTGGAAACAGGCAGATTTCTCACCACCTCTGTCGGCTCAATGTCGGCATCCAGCTCATCGAGATATTTTCTCGCGATTTCGTTCATCTGCGCGTTCTGAAGGACAACACCCTTGTATAATTCTCTGCCAAGGAACATATTCTCTGCGACCGTCAGATCATTGCACATATTCATTTCCTGATGGATAATCGCGACGCCTGCGTCCCGGGCACTGTTCGGGTTCAGTGATTCCACCTGTTTCCCGAAGATCTCCATCGTCCCGCTGTCTTTCGTGTAAACCCCACTCAGGATCTTCATCAGTGTTGACTTTCCAGCGCCATTTTCTCCAAGCAGAGCAAGCACTTCTCCTGACCGAAGTTCCAGACTGACGTCGTCAAGTGCCTTGACCCCGGGGAACGACTTGCAGATATGTTCCATACGCACAATTACATCACTCATATTCCTCCATCTCCGTCATGTTTCTTGTACTAATGAATGTTTCTGTATTCTTGAACTGTTATTTCAACCACTGTCACAAGTATATTTCGACGTGCATTGTGCATAAAGTACATATACTTCAGAAAAAGGGGGATTTTTTTCAGGTTTGCTTCAATCAAAACGCCATGGCACGTTTCCGTTACAGCTTTCACCTGTGTGCACATTGATTTTCCTAGGTATATATACCCCTGTTCTGTTCATGCGTGATGGCTTCTTACGATGTGATCATGCTATAATGGCGCAAAAGGAGGAAACGAAGATGTCAGAATTTGAACACGTTACGCCGGAGGAAGCCGGGATCGACTCTTCCGCGATTGAAACCTTCCTTCGGGAAGAAAAGAAAGCCGGCGTGGAACTTCACAGCTTTATGATTGTCAGAGACGGAAAAATCGCCGCCGAAGGCTGGGCTTCTCCATATAAAAAAGACCTGCGGCATCCGATGTACTCATTCTCAAAGACACTGACTGCAGCCGCAGTCGGCTTTGCAGTTCAGGAGGGGATCCTGTCACTTGATGACAAGCTGACCGATCTGTTTCCGGAATACTGCCCTCCTGTCATTTCCGACTATCTTGCAAAGGCTGATCTGCGCAGTCTCCTGACAATGAGCTGCGGTCACAAAAGCGAGATGACCATGGCAGAGGCAGAACGCTTTGACGGAAACTGGATTCGCGCATTTCTCGCGCATCCCTTCCACTTCGCTCCAGGGACGATGTTTCAGTACAACACCTGGGGAACCGATCTTGCGGCAGCAGCCCTCCAGAAGAAATCTGGTCAGACACTGATTGAATACCTGACACCCAGGCTTTTTGAACCCCTCGGCATCACAGACGCCGACTGCGCTTCGAGAAACATGGGGGATGATTTCACAAAAACCGTGCAGGGCGGCGGCTGGGGCATGAAGCTGACCACGCTCGACATGGCAAAGTTCATCTGGTTTCTGGAACAGGACGGGGTCTGGGACGGAAAGCGTCTGCTCAATCATGACTATATTGCGCAGATGTCCGCCCGCCAGATTGAAACCGACAATGCGATTTACAACAATGGGGACATCGCATCGAACTGGCTGAAGGGCTACGGTTTTCAGAACTGGCAGTGCGACGTCCCCGGAATCTGGCGTGCCGACGGGGCGTTCGGACAGTTTGGTCTGGTCATTCCGCAGAAAAATGCGGTTATTGTGCTGACCTCCTGCGCGCTGAACACAGAAGCAGAGTTGAATATTGTCTTTGATACGCTGCTCCCTGCCATAAAGGGGGATGGTGCGGCTGAACCTCTTCCGGAGAATCCGGCATCGCTTTCCTCCCTTCGCTCTTATCTGGAAGGCTGGGAGCTTCCTGTCCTCTGGGGCATACGGGCACCTCTGCTTGAGAAACAATACGGAAAAATCCGTTATGCTGCAGATTCCGATGCATATCCTTCTGTCGAGGACTTTATTGCAGGCCCCGGATACTTTGAAAAAGATGGCCTTTCGGTGAAAGCCGTCACCTTCCGGTTCGAGGACAATGTCGCCTATCTTGACTTTGAGCTCAACAAAAAGGCCGGACATGCAGCACCGGCTTTCGCATTTGATCCATTCAGTCCTGCCGGCCGCACGGTCCCGAAGGGTAATGAACATCTGATCTGCCATGATGATGATCCGGCTGATGCGGTCACACAGACACTCGCAGTCGGAATGGATGGAAAAGTGCGTACAAGCCATCTGACGCGTTATCACTTCACGGCATCTGGTACCTTCACCAGTCCGTCAACCTTTGACATCAATGTCCGGAACACGGAGATGATCGAATCGGTCAATATCCGTGCAACCTTCTTCCGCGGCATGCTGAATCTCGAGGCCGTAGGGTCGATTCCGGAAAACAGCAGTCTGACCATTCGTGACATCTCCGGAATGCACTTCAGCGCCCAGAGCTGATCGGCACATCGTCCGGTATCGCCGCCATCATAAAAACCGGGAGCCTGGATCTCTCCAGGCTCCCGGTTTTTCATGTACTGTCTCAGGCCTCTTTCGAAAGCAGCGACCTCCAGAAGTCTTCCCGCCGGAGCATATAGGCGGGAACATCCATTCCGTAAACCCTCTGCAGCAGCTTCCGGCTCAGCACTTGATCTCCTGGTCCTGCCGCGAGCACTCTCCCATCCTGCAAAAGGACCAGGTCATCTGAAAGATCCAGGGCCAGTGAAAGATCGTGGCAGACGCTGATCAGTGTGTTGGGAACAATCCTGCCGTCCGGCAGCGTCGTTTTTCGCTTTTTCCAGCGGATCAACAGCTCTGCGAGCTCTGCCTGGTATTGCAGATCCAGGCTGCTGGCAGGTTCATCCAGCAGCAGAATCGGTGTTTCCTGAGCGAGCGCCCGGGCAAAGAATACACGCTGAAGCTGCCCGCCGGACAGCTCGGTTATCGGACGGTCTGCAAGCTCCTGAAGGCCTGCCTCTTCCAGACTCTTCTGTACCACCACCCGGTCCCTCATGCCGCTCTTTCCTCTTGCGTACCGCGCCATCTCCACGGTTTTCCTCACCGAATAGGCAAAACCTGTCGGAAAGAACTGACTCATCAGCGCACAGCAGCAGGCGATCTCCCGGCGTTTCTTTCCGGCAAGCGGTTCTCCTAACATCCGGATCTCCCCTTCTGATGGGATGATTCCCGCAAGCGCACGGAGAAGGGTGCTTTTCCCGGCACCGTTCGGGCCGATAATCCCGAGAGCGCTTCCTGCAGGGATCACAAGGTTCACATCCCGCAGTACCATTTTCCCGGGATCCTTTGGCCGCTTCTTCCCATAAAAGGCACAGAGATTCCGGACTTCGAAAGCCGCATTCATGTCAGCCCCGGCAGGCCGGACTTTCGTTGTCTTATCCATTCTTTCCTCCCTGCACATAGAGCCAGATAAAAAAAGGTGTGCCTGCCAGAGCAGTCACTGCCCCGACCGGAATCTCCCTGGGCGCAAGAAGCGACCGTGAGAGCATGTCGCACAGAGCAAGGAACGCTCCGCCAAAAAGAAAGGACAACGGAAGCACCTTCTGATTCTCGGTTCCGAAAACCCTGCGCACTGCGTGAGGCGCCACAAGGTCTACAAAACCGATGGTTCCGGTAAAGCAAACCACAGCTCCCGTTAGAAGCGTGGAGAGGACAAGCGCAAAAAGCTTTCCCCCTTTTACACTCACGCCCAGAGAGAGTGCATGCTCATCCCCGAAGGACAGGATATCCAGTTCCCTTGCATGGAGGACAAGAAGAATCAGGCCTGACAGACAGACAGGGGCCAGTATTTCCACATGATACCATCTCATTCCCGAGAAGGATCCCATCTGCCAGAGAATCAGCTGCTGCAGCCGATTTCCCGCAAACGAGGAGAGCAGCGTCAGGAGCGCATTCACAAACAGAGATACCGACATTCCCATCAGAATCACCGTGTGTGTCTGCAGAGAACTGCTGATGCCGGAGGAAATGAAAAGAACCGCCGCGATCACAAGAAACCCCATGCCAAAAGCGGTAACCGGCAGCAGGAACGTTCCCAGTACCGGCAGTGAGATCCCGGACGCAATCACGATTGCCGCGCCGAGAGAAGCCCCGCTGGAAACTCCAAGTGTGTAGGAAGACGCCAGGGGGTTCTGCAGGATGGTCTGCATCACTGCCCCCGAGAGGGACAGCGCACCACCCGAAAGAAAGGCCATCGCCACCCGCGGCATACGAATATCCCAGAGGATCGAGACCAGAGAAGGATTCATGTCTGAAAAATCCCCTCTTCCTGTCAGCTTTCCCCAGATAATCCGCAGGCAATCCGCAGGCGTGATGGCAACACTTCCTACGCCCACACACAGGGAAAACACACAGATGAGGAATGCGGCAATCCCTGTGACCGTGACCGCCGCGCTCTGTCCTCTCCTCCCCTTTTCTGTCAGCCTGCGCTCACTGTGCAAAAGGATCCTCCATCCCGGCATATGCCTCCGGGTAGATGTCCTTTGCCATATCGATCATCGCACTCACAACATGGTGATTCGGCTGATTCAGCAGATTGGCGTCAATATAATAGACATCCTTGTTCTTAACTGCGGTGACATTCTCCCAGCCGGTCAGCGAGAGAAGCGTATTGACGACATCCTTTGTGTAATTATCTGTTGTCAGAATGACATCCGGGTTCATGGCAATTGCAGCCTCCTCGGAGATGGACGGCCAGGCATCCTTCTGATCCGCCGTCAGGCTTTCCGCTCCGATATCGGTGATGGCCTCTGTGATGTAGGTATCCTTTCCGGCGGAGTAAATCGACGGAGAATCTGATGTCGGTGTGGAGATCTCGTAGAGAACAGACTTCTTCTCCTCCTTCGGAATGCCATCGCCAATCTTTTTGATGTCGGACACAGCAGATGAATAGTCGCGATTGATCGCTTCTGCCTTGTCCTGTGTGCCGGTGCAGTCCCCAACAAATGTGATGGTTTCCCCGATTTCGTCAAGCGAAGAGGCACTTGGGATGTCCGCGGTGCAGATGCCTGCTGCCCGGACTGCGGCATAGACATCATCACCACCCGAGCTGCTCATCCCTGTCGTAAACACAATGTCAGGCTTCAGGGCCACGATCGACTCATTGTCAGGATGCATCATATCGTAGGCAGGCAGGTCTGCAGGCAGCTCATCACCATAGTACTGCTCGGAATAGGTATCCACACCGACCAGCTTGTCGGAAATCCCCAGATCGATCAAAAGCCTCGTGACAGAAGGCGCCATTGATACAATCTTGCCGACTTCTTCCGGCACCGTGATATCATTTCCCGCAGGATCCTTTGAAGGGAGTACGGTATCTGCCTTTGCAGCTTCCGTTTCAGCAGCCCCCGCTGCCACAGCCTCCGTATTCTCCGTCTGCCTCGGACTTGCCTCGCAGCACATTGCGGCGGCTGCCATCATCATCGCCGATAAAGCAAATACAGACCATTTCTTTTTCATAAATCTCCTTTCCTGTCCGTGTCAGGACATAAAAAACCACCCGACGGGAACGAACGTCCCCGCCGGATGGCAGTTCTCCAGAATCATAAAGCACGTTTTCTTTGATCCCGAAGAAACGCTGTGCCAGCATGCAGGCAGGTATCTGGCTCGGAGCCTTCGCTCCACACAGTAGCGGCACTGTCAAGGATTCGCACCTTGTTCCCTGTTGGTCTTCCCCCGAAGCCTGTGCTCCATCAGGAAGAACCTGCATGGCATGACTTTACCATACAGATTTCTATCGGTCAATGGGCGGTCAATGAAGGCAAACGATCATTTCAGGCAAAAAACGCCCCGGAAGCATGGATGTTTTCCATGCTCCGGGGCACTTGATGCTGCTGATCTTATGAGTCCTGCCGGTCCCGCCTTTACAGTCCGAGTTCGCGCACCCACTTCTCGATGTCTTCCTTGTCCGGCTTTCCGTTCAGAAGCTTTGCAGGAAGGATCTTCGCTGCGCCTTTGACGTTCTGGTCAAAGTCCTTGTCCACCATCGAAGCCTTGGAGCCGCCGGATGTGCAGAACGGAATGATCGTCTTGCCGGCCAGATCCAGTCCGTCAAAGAAGGTGAAGACTGCCTTGGGCGTCATCCCCCACCAGATCGGGAACCCGACAAAGACAACGTCATACTTTCCTGCATCCTCAAGGCTCTTTGCAAGTGCCGGACGTGCGCTGTCGTCGTGCATCTCCTGGTTTGACCTGGAGCTTCTGTCCGTCCAGTCAAGGTCATCGTCGGTATACGGAACCTTCGGAGCAATCTCGAACAGGTCGCCGCCGGTCACCTCCGCAACCGTCTCTGCCACCTGCTTTGTTCCGCCATCCGTTGAAAAATAGGAAACCAGGACTTTCGTTGGCGCCTTTTCCGGTTCTGTCAGATTCTTCTCCCAGAGACCGTGCAGATTGCAGTACGCATAGACAGAAACCGCTTCGTCCCCTTCCGCCATCAGAAATACAGCCTTCGGTTCGTCTCCCGGATTCAGATAACGAAGCTGTCTGCCAAAGCTTGTCTCAAGACAGATAAACGCAATATGGTGCTCTTCCGTCATCGGGTGAAGTGTGCTTCCGACCTGAACGGTGACCTTGTTTCCGTCGACTGTCACCGCCGGAACATGCTTCTCAACCGCCGCATCTGTCGTATTCGGTTCAAGAAGCGTCATCGGCTCCCCGCAGCACTTCGGTGTGCAGGCTGTCTTCTCGCCGATGAATGCCACGAAGTTTCCGCATCCGCCGCAGCGGTAAAACTGTGTTTTCCCCATAATCTCAAGCCTTTCCGGAAATGTACTTTCCTCAACGATATGTCCGTCAATGGTTACTAAAGAGTATAGCATGAATAGGTCACCCTGACATGCCCATTTTTACCTGTCTCGTCCCTCCAGATGATACTGGACCCGGTTCATGACCATGTCAACCGCCACCTGGTTCATACCGCCCTCCGGAATGATCACATCCGCATAACGCTTGGAAGGCTCCACAAAGGCCTCGTGCATCGGCTTGACGGTCTGAAGGTACTGACTGATGACACTGTCAAGACTTCTCCCTCTCTCCTTGACATCCCGGACGATTCGTCTGAGGATTCGTTCATCCGCGTCTGCATCCACAAACAGCTTGATATCCATCAGATCTCTGAGCGCCTTTGAATGAAAAATCAGGATGCCCTCCACAATGATGACTCTAGTCGGCCGGACAATCAGGGTCTGATCAGACCGGTCATAAATCGTGTAGTCGTAAAGCGGGCACTCGATCGTCTCGCCGCGCTTCAGTCTGGCAAGATCCTCAATCATCCGGTCCGTGTCAAATGCATCAGGGTGGTCATAATTCAGCCGTACCCGCTCGTCATATGTCAGGTCATGATGTGCTTTGTAGTAATTATCGTGGTACAGGACCGTGACTTCACTTCCAAAGCGTTCGGCGATCTTTCGGGTGATCGTCGTCTTGCCGCTCCCTGTCCCGCCGGCAATCCCGATCACAATGATATCCCTGCCTCCAGCGGTCTTCGTATCTGCAGCCATCCCTTTCCACCTTTCCTCCAGCTTTGCCCGCCATCGTTCATCCCGCTTCGGTCAGATTGCCGCACCGGCACCGTCCTCTGTCAGCTGAACGCTCCGGATCACGGTTCCGTCAATCTCCTTCAGCGTAAAAACATCGTCCTTGAGCGTGGCATATCCCTGCACGCTGCCTCCCTTCGGGATCGAGACTGAACCGGGGTTCAGGATCCAGTGTCCATCTATATAATCTGTCCTCGGCACGTGGGTGTGCCCATGCAGAAGGATATCCCCGTTCTTCATCGGCGGAAGGTGTTTCTCGTTGAAGATATGTCCGTGGGTACAGAAGATCATCTGGCTGCCGAGCGGGATCAGGCAATAATCAGCAAGCACCGGAAATTCCAGCACCATCTGATCCACCTCTGCCTCACAGTTTCCGCGGACACAGTACAGCTCATCCTTCAGCGGATTCAGCATGGCGATGACATCCTTCGGCGCATAGTCCCTCGGAAGATCATTTCTTGGCCCATGATAGAGAATGTCGCCGAGAAGAAGCATGCGCGGGGCCCCTTCCCGCTCCCTGGCTTCCAGCAGCTTTCTGCAGTAATAGGCCGAACCGTGGATGTCTGATGCTACAAGCAGTTTCATGTTCCCTTTCCTTTCTTACAGCTGGTTTCTTCGTCCGTACATCTTTGCAAGTCCGCCCTCGGAGGTTTCGCGGAAACGCCGGTTGATGCTCTTTCCTGTCTCATACATGGTTCTGACCGCGATGTCAAACGAAATCCGCTGGGTATCGGACAGGAAGAAGGACAGATTGCAGCAGTTCATCGCCCGCATGGCCGCGACCGCATTCCGCTCAATGCAGGGCACCTGGACAAGGCCGAGAATCGGGTCGCAGGTCAGCCCCAGATGATGCTCGAGTGCAATCTCAGCGGCATACTGGATCTGGTTCGTGGACAGACCATACAGGTAATCAAGACCGGCCGCCGCCATCGCGCAGGCGGAACCAATCTCCGCCTGACAGCCGCATTCTGCCCCGGAAATGGAGGCATTGTGCTTGATCAGGTTTCCGATCAGTCCGGCCACCGCAAGTCCCTTCACCATCTCTTCATCCGAAAGATTCCGGCGCTTCTGGACATACAGAAATGCTGCCGGTACAACCCCGCAGGCTCCGCAGGTTGGTGCCGTCACAACCGTCCCGCAGTCCGCATTCTGTTCTGCCGTCGCGTAGGCATAGGCAGAGATCAGACGGCATTCCTCTACCTGGGGATGAAAGTGTTCCATCTCGAAATCATACAGCTTCATGGCCTTCCGTTCAACCTTGAGCGGTCCCGGAAGATACCCTTCTGTCTCAAGGCCTTCCTTGATCGTCTGTTTCATCTGGTTCCAGACGCCTGCAAGAAATTCCCTGATTCCGGGTTTCTCTGTGAGAAATACATACTCAGCCAGATCGAGACTCCTGAACCGGCAGAATTCCTCCACTTCCGCAAATGAATTCTCCGGATACACCTCCTCTTCCTCCGGCTCCTGCCTGCCCTCGATCCGGATATCACCGCCGCCGATCGATGCCGCACGCATCCGGCCGATCTCCTTTCCCTCTTTCAAGGCAAAAAAGTCGAGCGTATTTGGGTGTGTCATTCCCTCCGGGATTTCATCAGAAAAGAGGACCTCAACCTTCGCCGGCGCAAGCACCTCGTAAAGGACCCGGTCTGTCCCATGTCCTTTTCCGGTTTTGCTCAGCGATCCATACAGATTAACCCTGTACTGATCCGCATCCGGATGCTCCGCCTTGAATATTCTGGCAGCTCTCTCCGGACCCATCGTATGAGAGCTGGAGGGCCCTTTTCCGATTTTATAGATTTCACGTATGGACTGCATATTCTTATTCTTCTCCAATCAGCAAAGAACCCCTGGCGGCATCTGAATACAAAAACCATAAGCCGCCAGAGGTACCGATCATTCCTGTGTCCTCAGCTCTTCAAACCCGCCTGTCCTCAGACCTCTCCGGTCCGGATGGATGCCTGCGCCGCCGACAGCCGTGCGATCGGCACGCGGAACGGCGAGCACGACACATAGTCCAGCCCGATCCGGTCGCAGAACTCGATGGAGGACGGATCCCCGCCATGCTCCCCGCAGATTCCGCAGTGCAGATTCGGGTTTACATCCTTTCCGAGCTTCATCGCCATCTCCATCAGCTTGCCGACACCATTCTGGTCCAGCTTCGCGAACGGGTCGTTCTCGAAGATCTTCGCGTCGTAGTAGGCCTGGAGGAACTTTCCGGCGTCATCGCGCGAGAAGCCGTAGGTCATCTGCGTCAGGTCGTTCGTCCCGAAGCAGAAGAAGTCCGCGTCCTTCGCGATCTCGTCCGCGGTCAGCGCCGCACGCGGAATCTCGATCATCGTTCCGACCTCGTACTGCATGGCAATTCCGCTCTTCGCGATCTCCTCGTCAGCCGTCTTCACCACGATCCTCTTGACATAAAGGAACTCCTTGTTGTCTCCGACAAGCGGGATCATGATCTCCGGCTTCACGGTCCAGTCCGGATGGCGCTTCTGGACGGCGATCGCCGCGCGGATCACCGCGAGTGTCTGCATCTTGGAGATCTCCGGGTAGGTGACATCCAGACGCACCCCTCTGTGTCCCATCATCGGGTTGAACTCATGCAGCGAATTGATCAGAGACTTGATCTCGTCCACAGTCTTGTGCTTGGCATCCGCCAGCTTTCGGATATCCGCCTCCTCGGTCGGCACAAACTCATGCAGCGGCGGATCCAGGAAGCGGATCGTGACCGGCGCACCCTCCAGCGCCTCGTAGAGCTTCTCGAAATCGCTCTGCTGGACAGGCAGGATCTTCGCCAGTGCCTGCTCTCTCTCCTCCACCGTGTCGGAGCAGATCATCTCGCGGAATGCCTCGATCCGGTCCTTCTCAAAGAACATATGCTCGGTCCTGCACAGACCGATGCCCTCGGCGCCAAGCTCATGCGCACGCTTTGCGTCGGCCGGCGTGTCCGCATTCGTGCGGACCTTCATCCTCCTGTACTTGTCCGCCCAGCCCATGATACGGCCGAACTCTCCGACAATCTGTGCCTCCACAGTCGGGATGACGCCCTCATAGATCTTTCCCGTGGAGCCGTTTGCGGAAATCCAGTCTCCTTCATGGAAGGTATGGCCGTCGATCGTGAAGCAGCGGTTGTCCTCATCCATGTCGATTGCGGAGACACCCGAGACACAGCAGGTGCCCATGCCTCTCGCGACGACAGCCGCATGGGAGGTCATCCCGCCCCGGACCGTGATGATGCCCTGCGCGCTCTTCATGCCCTCGATATCCTCCGGGGAGGTCTCAAGGCGGACAAGCACGACCTTCTTGCCCCTGCTCTTCCAGGTCTTTGCGTCCTCCGCCGTGAAGACGATCTGCCCGCAGGCAGCGCCCGGGGAAGCCGGGAGACCGGTTGCGATCGGATCCGCCTTCGCCAGGTAAGCCGGGTCGAACTGCGGATGGAGCAGGGAGTCCAGGTTCCTCGGATCGATCATCAGCACAGCCTGCTTCTCATCGATCATGCCCTCGTCCACAAGGTCGCAGGCAATCTTCAGGGCAGCCTTTGCCGTGCGCTTTCCATTGCGGGTCTGCAGCATGTACAGATGCTTGTCCTCGATTGTGAACTCCATGTCCTGCATGTCCTTGTAATGATTCTCAAGGGTTCTGCAGATTCCTGTGAACTGATCGTAGACCTCCGGCATCAGCTCCTTCAGCCGGTCGATCTTCTGAGGAGTCCGGATGCCTGCGACGACATCCTCGCCCTGCGCATTCAGGAGGAACTCGCCCATCAGACGCTTCTCGCCGGTCGCCGGGTCCCTCGTGAAGGCGACGCCCGTTCCGGAGGTGTCGCCCATGTTTCCGAACGCCATCATCTGGACGTTGACAGCCGTCCCCCAGGAGTACGGAATGTCGTTGTCCCTTCTGTATACATTCGCACGCGGATTATCCCAGGAGCGGAAGACCGCCTTGATTGCCTCGACCAGCTGTTCCTTCGGGTCATCCGGGAAGTCCTTCCCGAGCTTTTCCCTGTACTCCGCCTTGAACTCATCCGCCAGCTCGTGCAGATCATCCGCGTCCAGCTCGATGTCCTGCGTCACGCCCTTTCTGGCCTTCATCTGGTCGATCAGCTCCTCAAAATACTTCTTGCCGACCTCCATGACCACATCCGAGAACATCTGGATGAATCTTCTGTAGCAGTCCCATGCCCATCTGGGATTCCCGCTTTTCTTCGAAAGAACGCCTACAACATCCTCGTTCAGTCCCAGGTTCAGGATCGTGTCCATCATGCCCGGCATGGAAGCACGCGCTCCTGAACGGACAGAGACAAGGAGCGGGTTCTCCCGGTCGCCGAACTTCTTCCCGGTGATCTCCTCCATCTTTGCGATGCCGCCCTTGATCTGCTCCATGATGTCGTCGCCGATCTGGCGTCCGTCATCATAGTAGCGCGTGCAGGCCTCCGTCGTGATCGTGAAACCCTGCGGCACCGGCAGTCCGAGGCCCGTCATCTCCGCAAGCCCGGCTCCCTTGCCTCCGAGAAGGTTCCGCATCCCTGCGTTGCCTTCCGAGAACATGTAAACATACTTCTTCTCCATAACCAACCTTCCTCCTGTTGTGACTGCTGTCTCCGCTCCTTCCGAAGCCGCCAGCTCTAATACAATTCTGTCCGTGCTGCGCTTCCCTGAGGCCGGGACAAATGATGAGACTGCCATGCAGCTGAAATTCATTCTGCCGAATACAGGTTTGAAACAGATGTGTATATGCGCAGATTGTATCTTTCATTCCGCTGCTCATCAGGCATATTATACAATTATGGTTTGTTTTTGTCTATTCACATCATCATATTTGACAATATTCGCCTTTCCGCATGAAAAAAAGAGCCGGAGGTCTGTCTCCGGCTCTTTCGTGTCTCAATATTTAGAAATCCAGTCCTCTGTCAGAAGTCAAACTTACCGCCGAACCAGGATTCCAGCTCACTGATCGGTACCCGGACCTGCTCCATGCTGTCCCTGTCACGGATCGTGACGGACTGATCCGTCTCTGAATCGAAATCGTATGTGATGCAGAACGGCGTTCCGATCTCATCCTGTCTTCTGTAACGCTTCCCGATCGCCCCGCGGTCGTCAAACTCACAGTTGTACTTCCTTGCCAGCTGATCCCGAAGCTTCATCGCCGGTTCGGAAAGTTTCTTGGAAAGCGGAAGCACACCGATCTTGACCGGAGCCAGCGCCGGGTGGAAATGAAGAACTGTTCTCACATCGTTCTTCTCCGCATCGAGCACCTCCTCATCGTACGCTGCGCAGAGGAATGCCAGAACAACACGGTCTGCGCCGAGGGACGGTTCGATGACATACGGCAGGTACTTCTTGCCGCTCTTCTCATCAAAATAGGTCATATCCTGGCCGGAAACCTCCTGATGACGTCCCAGATCATAATCGGTTCTGTCAGCAATACCCCACAGCTCGCCCCAGCCGAACGGGAACAGGAACTCGATGTCGGTCGTGCCCTTTGAATAAAAGGCCAGCTCTGCCTTGTCATGATCGCGCAGACGAAGCTCATCCTCCGGAATTCCGAGGGTGGTCAGCCAGTTCTTGCAGAACGATCTCCAGTACTCAAACCACTCCAGATCCGTCCCTGGTTCGCAGAAGAACTCCATCTCCATCTGCTCGAATTCACGGGTACGGAATGTGAAGTTGCCCGGCGTGATTTCATTTCTGAAAGACTTCCCGATCTGGCCGATTCCAAACGGGATCTTCTTTCTGGACGTCCGCTGAACATTCTTGAAGTTGACGAAGATTCCCTGAGCAGTCTCCGGGCGCAGATAAACCGTATTCTTCGCATCCTCCGTCACGCCCTGGAATGTCTTGAACATCAGGTTGAACTGACGGATATCTGTGAAGTTGTGCTTGCCGCAGGACGGGCACGGGACATTGTGATCATCGATGAACTGCTTCATCTCCGCCTGGCTCATTGCGTCCACGCTCTTCTGAAGCGTGATGCCTTCCTTTTTGCAGAAATCCTCGATCAGCTGATCTGCGCGGAAACGCTCGTGGCATTCCTTGCAGTCCATCAGCGGATCTGAAAACCCGCCAAGATGGCCCGACGCCACCCAGGTCTGAGGATTCATCAGGATCGCGCAGTCGACACCAACGTTGTACTCGCTCTCCTGGATGAACTTTCTCCACCAGGCTCTCTTGACATTGTTCTTCAGCTCAACACCGAGGTTTCCGTAATCCCAGGTGTTTGCCAGTCCGCCGTAAATCTCAGAGCCCGGATAAACAAAGCCTCTGTTTTTCGCCAGTGCAACGATTTTGTCCATCGTCTTTTCCATCGTCTTGTGCTCCTTATTGTTGGTTTTATAATTCCCGGAAACCCGGAAAAGAAGCCGTTCAGGTTGACTGCTCGGCATCTTCTTCATAAATGATGTACATCAGCTGCTGCGTCTTTGCCGCCGGCTCCGCTTCCTCCGTCTCGCCCTCCGTCCCATAGTAGACCGCGTTTGAGGGAAGCACAAGACCGGTCTCGGCTGCCGCATCTGACTCCTCCTGCTGCCTCGGCTGCGCTACATGAGAATTGACCATCTCCGCATTCACACTCAGATACCGGATCTGACCGGGAACCTGGACAACATGATCGGCCACTGTCACCGCGGCGCTGTACTCCTTATGGGAGAGCGCTTCATCCGACGGGACGCCCTGATCTGACAGGCTCGAGCCATTCACCTTCAGAAACGTATCTGGAAATGTGATTCCACTCATCTGAACGTCCAGCATCGAGCCGTCCGCGAATGAAACCTGGTTGTAGGATGCGTAGTCCTCCGGTGTCCGGTATACCAGCGTCAGGGTGACCTTCCCGTTCTCAGCCGAGTAAACCGGTACACTGATCGCATGGTCTCCATGTTCCGCATTGTAGGACTTGACCGACCGTGCAACCAGATCCTGCAGCTCATCTGCATTGTAATAATTCTGATCCAGCGTGTCGAAAATGGACTCCGTCACACTCCCGCCTGCCGATATCTGAAGAGAAGTCTGTGTCGGCTTCCAGTTCTTCCAGTCATCCCGCCCCACGACCTGATCCAGCACGCTGCATCCAGTCACAGCCAATGTCACACCCAGCACAAGAGCGCCTGCCATCAGGCTTTTTGCTTTCATTCACAGACTCCTTCCCCGAATAGTCTTCTGCATTATACAGTGCGGCGGTTAAATTTTCAATAAAGCATCAGGATTTCAGGCTTGACTTGTCATATCCCAGATTCTTCAGAATCAGCGGATTGTCCCTCCAGTCCTTTCTCACTTTCACAAACAGCTTCAGATTGACCTGCGCCCCGACCATGTCCTCGATTGCAATCCTGGCTCCTGTGCCGATCCGCTTCAGCATTGAGCCGCCTTTCCCGATAATCATCCCCTTGTGAGATTCCTTCTCGGTGATCACGGCCGCCTCGATATCCCAGATCGTGTCCGGATTCTCATAGACCTTCTCCGGATCCTTCGGCGCGTTTCTGCGTGTACGCTCCTTCATGGACAGAATCTGGACAGCGATGCCATGCGGAACCTCATCGCTCAGACACCTCAGTGCCTTCTCCCTGATCATCTCCGCGGCAATCTGCCGCATCGTCTGGTCTGTGACTTCATCCTCGTCAAAGTATTTCGGACCTTCCGGAAGATGCCGGAAGATCTCATCCAGCAGGGAATCCAGATTCATGCTCTTCATCGCGGAGACCGGAATAATCTCCTCGAACGGATAGAGCTTCCTGTACTTCTCCATAAAGACGGCAAGATCCTTCTTCTCAACCGTGTCAATCTTGTTCATGACCAGAATCACCGGTCTGTGGACTGCCTTCAGCTTCCCGGCGATGTACCGCTCACCCTCCCCGGAAAAATCACTCGCATCCACCAGCCAGAGGATAACATCAGCCTCCGTCAGCGTCTGAAGTGCCACGTCATCCATAAACTCGCCGAGCCGGTTCTTTGCGCGGTGAATGCCCGGCGTATCAAGAAAGACAATCTGACCGGTTTCGGACGTATAGATCGTCCGGATCTGATTGCGGGTTGTCTGCGGCTTTCCGGATGTGATCGCAATCTTTTGTCCGACCAGATGGTTCATCAGCGTGGATTTTCCGACATTCGGTCTTCCGACAATTGCCACAAATCCTGACCGGAACTTTTTCTCTGCCATGAGGCCCTCCATCTTAATGAATGTTTGTCACAGAATCCAGAATTTCGAGGGAACGGAACGTCCTGTCGATCAGCTTTCCCCTGATGTTATCCTGCTTTTTTTCAATCTCTCCCAGGACCTCATCAGAGACCCTGAATGCAAAGAGCCTCTGAAGAGGCGCGGAGATCATGTACCAGAACGCATACCGGGCGCCCTTTGAAAGACTCTCATCCTTCACCACGTCCTGTGGGAACTCTCCTCCCTGCACCATCAGGCGGACTTCATAGGCGTAGCGCACCGCCCGGTTGTCAAGCGCCGGGTTCTCCAGGGCAAGGAGCGCCGCATACAGCAGGTTCAGCATCTGTGTTCCGTCCATGTTTTCCTGCGCATAATACGCAGCGAACTCCATGAAGTAGAGTCCGTAGTAAGCCCCTTCAAAGTCCGTCTTCAGTTCATCAAAGTAGTTCGTGATGTCTGCTCCGACACAGGTGTACGCACTCCTGCCCTCATACAGATGAAAGGTTCCGAAGGAAAACGGGACTGTCGCTGCAAGCAGACTGCTGTTTGGTTTTCGTGCAGATCGCGCAAAGGCCGTGATTTTTCCACGCTCTTTTGTCAGCAGAACGATCCGCCTGTCATATTCCCCGGATGGCGCCGCGAGGAGCACCATCCCCTGAAGATCTATTCCGCTCATGTTCCTCCGCTATTCTGCGCCAGCCTGCTGTCTCAGCAAAATACCCCGCGCCGCAGATCAGCCTCTGTCAGGGCCGCCCGGCGGCATTTCACGAAAGCGTCTCCGTACTTTTGAAAAGCGCCTTGCTTTCGTCAATCTTGCTCTCAGACCCGATCACACACAGCGCTCCTCCTGAGAGAGCCTCCCTCATCAGCGGTGCCAGCGCCCGGATATCCGATGGCTGTGCGGCCAGAACCTCATTTCTCTCCTGCTGCACCTGTTCATACGTCAGCCCGGAAATGAACGCGTTCATGGAACGGGTCCCGGCAATCCGCGGGGTCAGCGGTGTGTCAAAATCCGATATGGTTCCGATCACAAACTTTGTCATATCGCGCTCTGACGCATAGAATGTCTCCAGGTATTCCGGGATCCCCTCATAGATGCGAAGCGTATTGCGCAGGTGCGGATCCCTGTAGGAATAGAAGACCGCTGTCCCGCTCCTGGTGAAGGAACCGCCGCAGCCATAAGCGCCGCCAACGACTCTCAGATTCTGCCACAGGTAGTCGTAGTTCATGATCACTTTCAGAACACTGAGCGCTCCGGTTGCCTTGTCAGCGGAGAAGCGTCCGCCCTCGGCCACATACTGAATTTTTCCGGGCGTCCGGAAACCTTCATTCTTTTTCTCCGTCTCAAATCCTTCCAGACAGCTGAACGGCATGCTCTGGCCTGCCGGCTTCCCGGTGCATTCTCCATCCCCAAGCTGCCCCGACAGTTTCCGCAATCCCGCCAGAATCTGACTTGTGTAGACGTCTCTTCCGGTATAGCTCGTCAGCATCCTGTCCTTTTTCAGAATGCTCCCCAGCAGACGCTCAAGTGTCTGACAAAGCCCCGGATAGCGTTCGTCAAAATGCTCTTCCAGGTCACAGACAACATGATAGAGGCTGATGCCGCCTATCCCGTCATTGAAAACACCTGCAGGCGAGAAATAGGAGAGGCATCTCTGCGCCGCCGTCGCATGTCCCGACGAAGTCAGCTGGACAGACAGACGGGACCGCAGTTTCTGAATGATTTCGCGCATCCGTTTCCGATCGCTGAACTTCGATGTCAGAAGAATCTCGCCGGTTATTTCGAGCGCAAAATCGATCTCATCCGGAAGAGTGGCAATCTGCATGCCAAATGCACCCTTGATCAGATCGGCATCAACCGGATCGGTGAACAGCGATACGCCTGGCGTGACACCGCCCGTTCTCCGTCCGATTTCTGTTGCCAGCTCCTTGTAGGAATAGTGCTCTGTATCAACCTCACCCAGCACATTTCGAAGGATTCCAAGATATGGAAGATCCTCCTGCCGGATCCCGGCCAGATCAAACAGAACCGTGACATACACAATCCCATTCGTCTGATAGTCATGGCGGATGAGCCGGATGCCATCTCTGCTCTCATCGATGTTGGAGAAGGGTCTGGCGCTTCTGCCCAGATCCGACCTCTTCAGGATCGGAATTTTCTCCAGCTCCTCCTGGGTCGAAGGCGTCTCCTGGAACGTTCTGAGCGCCTTCGTTCCCCGGATCAGGTCTTCTATCTGATCTCCGGACAATGAAGCCTTCAGTTCCGCGAGTTTTTTCTCAGTCGTTTCCTCCACCTTCTGCGTCAGGCCGCGCTCAGGCTTCATCGAGACATAGCTGGTATGCGGATTATCCATGAGATACCTCCGGATCAGCTCTTCAAAATAACCGGTCCCGATCCGCTCGCGCAGCGCTTTGAAGACCGCCTGCTGTCTGAGATACTCAAACGGCTTCTCCTCATCGTACAGCCAGCTGTCAAAGACATTGATCGAGTAGATGAGGCCCTTCGGGAATCCGCCATAGTCCGCCTCGCGATACCGGAACTCCATGGAATTGATGGAAGCCTCGATCTCCTTCGGGCTCAGACCTTTCTTCGAAATCGTCTCCAGCGTGCTGGCAATCATCTCCTCAAAGCGTACACTGTCGGACTCATCGGCATTCTTCGCCGTGATGGAGAAGACAGGCTGCCGGATCGAGGAGTCGAAGGAGCCGTAGACATCCGTTCCGATCCCTGCATCCAGGAGCGCCATTTTCAGCGGTGCGCCCGGAGCCTCCAGCAGAACATCCTCCAGGACATCCATCGCGACGCAAAGCATCGAGTCGGTGCTCTGGCCGATCACCGTATTGCGCGTCAGATAAGTGTGCTTTTCCAGTGGCTCCTCCGCCCCGACCGGATATGCTTCTGTCAGATGGATGGGGGCCGTGAACGGCTTCTGAAGCATCACCTCCGACGATACCTCTGTCCGTTCAAAGCGGGACAGATAGGCCTCGTCCAGGTAGTTCAGCCTTTCCTCAAAATCCATATCGCCGTACAGGTAGATGTACGAGTTGGACGGATGATAATACGTCCTGTGGAAATTCAGGAACTGCTCGTATGTGAGCTCCGGAATATGTTCCGGCATGCCGCCCGAATCCACTCCGTAGGTTGTATCCGGGAAAAGGGAGTTCATGACAAGCCGGTCGCAGACATCATCCGGCGACGAATAGGCGCCCTTCATCTCATTGTAGACAACCCCGTTGTAGACGATCGGATCCTCCGGCTTTTCGATCTGGAAGCTCCAGCCCTCCTGCCGGAAGATGTTCTCATTTTTGTAAATATTCGGATAGAATACCGCGTCCAGGTAGACATCCATCAGATTTTTGAAGTCGGTGTCATTCGTGCTGGCCACCGGGAACATCGTCTTGTCCGGATAGGTCATCGCATTCAGAAATGTGTTCATGGATCCCTTCACAAGCTCGACAAACGGGTCCTTGGACGGATATTTCCGGCTTCCGCACAGAACCGTATGCTCAATGATGTGTGCCTCACCGCAGGAATCCTTCGGCGTTGTACGGAACACGATGTTAAATACCTTGTTGTCATCGCTGTTCGCAATGAGCATCACCCGTGCACCGCTTTTTACATGCTCAAGGATATACCCCTCCGACCCGATATCGGAGAGCGTCTCCTTTCTGATCAATCGATATGTATCTGGGATCTGGAACCTCATCTGATCTGTTAAGTCCTTTCTGAAATATCATTTGTACTGCTTTTAATGGTTCATCCAGCCGCCATCCGGAGTCTGCTTTCTTCTTTTATCGTCTCCTGCCTCTTGCCCTGGATCTGGCGATCCTGTCTCTCAGCTTCCTGCTTCGTCTGTGCGCTTTTCCAAACAGAATCGCCGCTCCGACCACAAGCACAGCAGCGATCACAATCACGCACTGGAGAAAGAATCCATCCGGAAGGATCAGAATCACCGGATCACTGGCAGGATCAAACATCCAGTAATTGTTTCTGAAAAAGATCTTGTGGAAGGTGAGAAAGACCTTGCTCCAGTTCATATAGGCCAGCCCTCCGAGGAGGACCGGGATGAGGATGGTCAAGGTCCCGGCGGCCCTGAGATACCGGTATCTCAGGCTGTGCCTGTGTACAACCGCGGAGAGGATCGTCAGAAAACCGCTCACAGCACAGAGCACCTGCACTGCATCAAAGATACGCTTGCAGTCCGCAAAATGGATCTTTCCGCCCTGTGACATCGCAAAGTCGGGCAGCGACAGAACCGGTGTGCGGTTCCACAGGTACATATAGGAAACCATTGCGTGGTAATTCTTCCGGATGACTTCCGCGCTTTTTCCGGAAACCTTCTCCAGCCCCATCAGCCGGATATCCGCCCAGTAAAGCGGCTCCATGTAGAGGGTAAAGACAACCGAGAAGCTGATCAGAAACAATGTCAGAACCAGTGTCCAGAAGAGTCCCTTCAGAAATATTGCCTTGCGTTCTTGTCTCATATCCTTCTTTCCCTGATCAATCATTCGGTTTGATATAGAATCTGCCGGATACCTGATCTGTCTTGATGACATTGATGAAGGCGGCCGGGTCGACCTCCTTCAGATCCTTCAGAACCATCTTCAGCTCAGGGGTCGAGATGACCGAGTAGATCATGGTGCGCTCCTGCTTCCGGTAGGTACCGAAGACATGCATCTCCGTCACGCCGTGCCGGACATCTGAATTCAGGCACCGGACGACCTCATCCGGCTTATCCGTCACAATGAAGAGCGTGTTCTTTTTGTATCGGTTGTTCAGTGTATGGATGACCTGGGTGGACGCGAACTGGAAGATAATCGAATACAGCGCCTTGTCCCAGCCGAACAGCAGGCCCGCACAGCACAAAATCACCGCGTTAAATCCCAGAACATAATTGAACCCGTCCATCGAATACCGCTCTGACAGGTAAATGGCGACAAAGTCCGTTCCGCCTGTCGTCGCTCCGGCCAGCAGCGCCATCGAGATTGCAGCCCCGTTGATAATCCCGCCGAAGATGGAAATCAGGAGGGTATCATAGGTAATCGTTGTCGTCGGCAGAAGTTCCGTCAGGATTGTGACAACTCCGATTGTGATGCAGGAATAGGCTGTGAACTTTTTCCCGATCTTCCGGACTGCCAGCAGGATTGGAAATGCATTCAGGGCAAGGTACAGTCGGCCATAGGGAACATCCATTCCGAAAAACCGCTGAAAAATTCCCTGAACCAGCACCGTCAGCCCTGCGATACCGCCCGGCAGAAGCCCGCCCGTATGTACAAATGTCCGCAGATTCACTGCCATCACAGTTCCAGCGGCAATACAGACGAATATCCGCTGCACATCTCTGATTGTAAAAAAACGTTCCTCTTTCGTTCTCACAGACCAGCCTCGCCTTCTCTACTGAAATAGACTCATTATAGCAAAACACCTCCCGCACGGCAACGATGGAAACAGCATCATCGGAACCCATCCCCTCTCCATGAAGACGGGAATATGCGGGAAAGCTGCCGGAAAACTGTAGGAAAACTGCCGGAAAACAGCAAGAAGGGCTCCGGACTCCCGGAACCCTTCTTGCTGTTTCATTTTAAATTTAGCTGCCTTCCGTATTTTTGCAGGTATCCTCTCAGATCCGCTTTCGGCGCCTTGCGCTCACAGACGGATGAAGGCTGTCTTTCCTTCTATCTTTGCATGCTTTCTGCTGCCGTCCGGAAGGACAGCCTCAAAAGCCGCACCTTCCATTTCCCTGTCCAGTTCGAGCCGCACTTCGCCATTCTCCAGAATGGCTTTTGCGCTCAGAACTGTCTTTCCGCTCTCATCCGGCACCTCGCAGAAAGCAATGGCTCCATCCTTCGGCAGATAATAACGGAACGTCACACCGTCTGTATAGTCATAGTCCGGACGATCGTCATGGCTGCCGATTGCAAGAAGGCTGTTCTCCCGCACGAAGACCGGGAAATCCAGGTAGCTGTACTTTTTCCGGTGCCACTTTCCGCCCTCGAGCACCTCGGAGTCGAGAAGAGAGATCCATTTCCCGTCAGGGAGATAGCATTCTCCAATGCTCTGGTCATTGAAGATCGGCGCAACCAGGATGCTCTCACCGAACATGTACTGGAGATCCAGATACTGGCAGGCACGGTCATCCGGATACGCAAACGGCATCGGCCTGCAGACCGGTGTTCCCTTCTCATGTGCAATCGCCGCCATCCGGTAGATATACGGCATCAGCCTGCACTTCAGCCTGCTGAATGTGCGCACAACATCGACCGACTCCTCATCAAAAATCCACGGGACGCGGTAGGTGTCAGAGCCATGAAGACGTGAATGGGTAGAGAACATGCCAAACTGCACCCAGCGCTTGTACAGGTCCGGCGTTGCCGTCGATTCAAACCCGGAGATATCGTGGCTCCAGAATGCGAACCCGGACATTGCGAAAGACAGTCCGGCATGGAGCGTCTCCGCCATCGAGGCGTATGAGGCAAAGCAGTCTCCTCCCCAGTGGACCGGGAACTGCTGGCTTCCGGCCGTTGCGGAGCGGGCAAACAGAACGGCCTGGTTCTTGCCTCTTTCCTCCTCGATTGTCCGGAACACCGTGCGATTGTAGAGGAAGGTATAGTAGTTGTGCATATCGACCGGATTGCTTCCGTCGTGGTATACGACATCCACCGGAATCCGCTCACCGAAGTCTGTCTTGATCGCATCGACGCCTGTCTGAAGAAGCTCCCTGATCTTTCCGGCAAACCAAGCCGCAGCATCCGGGTTTGTAAAGTCTACAATTGCCATTCCCGGCTGCCAGTTGTCCACCTGCTTGACGCCCTTCCCGTCTGCACGCATCAGGAAATACCCCTTCTCTACGCCTTCACGGAACATGTCCGTGTTCTGAGCGACATAAGGGTTTGTCCAGCAGCAGACCTTCAGTCCCTTTTTATGGTACTTGTCGATGATCCGCTTCGGATCCGGAAACGCCACCGGATCCCAGACAAAGTCGCACCAGTGAAGCCCTCTGAGCCAGTAACAGTCAAAGTGAAATACGGAAAATGGAATATCCCGCTGCTGCATGCCCTCCACCAGAGCATCCGTGGTCTTCTCGTCATAGCTCGGCTTGAAGGAGGTCGAGAGCCACAGCCCGAAGCTCCACTCAGGCGGAAGCGCCGGACGCCCCGTCAGTTTTGTATAGACATCAATGATATCCGCAGGTGTCCTGCCGTAGATCACGTGAAAGCGAAGCTGCTCTCCCGGAACAGAAAAACCGACATATTCCACTTTTTCAGAATTAATCTCATAGGAGACCTGACCTGCATGGTCCACAAACACGCCATAGTGCTCGGACGTCATGTAGAATGGGATATTCTTATAGCTGACAGAGCTGGAGGTTCCGCCGTCCTCATTCCACATATCCACCACCTGCCCGTTCTTGACAAATGGTGTAAAGCGCTCACCGAGACCATAGACGGTCTCTCCCGGCTTGACCGACAATTCTGCTTCCATATACGGCGCATAATCCTGCGCAAAATAATCCGGAACCATGCTCAGCTTCGTCGGCTGTTTGTTCACCCTGAAGTAAGCGAGATTACGGAAACCACATGAGGTCAGCAGCCGTCCATCTGCCTCAAACCGGACATTCCAGTCCTTCCGGCTCACCCTGACCTTCATGTCCCCTGCCGTCAGAACCGTTTCATCCTGAAGCTCTTCCACCTCGACGTCGTCCGGTTCTGTATGGAGTTCGAAGCGCGGCTCCTTCTCATCATACGCCATGAAATGAGAGGCCCTCACCTCGATGTCGTTGTGGGAGCTGCTGACAATATCGACATACAGCACGGTAATGTCCAGTGAATCTGCCCGGCTTCTGATCGGCCGCTCCGGCGCCGCAATCCGGATTCCATGCGGAATTCGTTCGATTGTATATGCCTGCGATGCATAGCTTGCCTGTACACACTCCTTGCGGAGCCAGTACCCTTCGGTAAACTTCATGTTGTCTTCTCCTCTAATCTGTCACTGTCTGCTGAATGGCTCTGTCCGATCCGCCACGCCCACATATTACTCCGCACGGGCCGCCTTCTGGTGGTGTCTGCTGCAGTTCTGTCATCGGCTGTCTGGCAGTCTCACATTCTCATAGATGAGTCTGTTATGCCGCAGACAGGCCAAATCCCTGTCTGCGGCTATTAAAATGCTTTCTGTCTTTACTGTGCGTCTGGTCCGTCGATCGCCGCGCACTGCTCGTCGATCGTCTTGATGGTGTCTTCCTTCGATGTCGTTCCTGCTATGTAGGACTGCATCGCTTCACCGAATACCTGGTGGAAGGAATCCGTGGAATCGACAATTGCCAGCTCACCGGAGCCCTTCTCCTCAGCAAGCTTCTTGCCCTGCTCGATGATCACAAAATCGGATGCCTTGTCTGACTTGACAGGCGGGACGACCCCTGCCACGTCCGTGAACCATGCCTGGCCTTCATCAGAAGTATACCACCAGTTGATGAAATTCAGGACAGCCTGAAGATTCTTGGAATCCTTGTTGATTCTCAGTGCCTGGTCGGATCCGGAGATTACCTGCGCATCTTCTGCCTTGTCATCTACCGGATACCCTGCAAATCCGATCTTCAGATCCGGATTGATCTTTTTCAGGTCCGCTTCGACCCATGCGCCCTGCCCGAGCATAAAGGCGACTTTTCCGGAAGCAAATGCCTGCTCTTCACCGGCAAGATCCGTCTCAAGCGGCTTGTCATCCCCGTTCTTGACTGCATAGTCAATGAAGTCAAAGAAATTATCGCAGGCGATCGGATAATCCTTGAGGGACTTCTCTCCCTTCTGGATCGAGGAGACCAGGTCAGCCGCACTGATTCCGGCCGCCTTTGCCGCAGCGTCGACAAAGTGCTGTGCGACATGCTTGTAAACCCACCATTCCATGAACCCTGTCGTGAACGGGGTGTAGCCTGCGCTCTTGATCTTGTCGCATGCTGCCTTCAGCTCCTCCGTTGTTTCCGGAACCTTGTCAACACCGGCATCCTTGAGAACATCCTCATTATAGATCATGCCAAAATAGTTGCCCTTGATGGCGATGCCGTACATTCCGCCGCCTTCCTTCGCGGAAGCCATCGCGGACGCAACACCAGGATCGATCGTCTTCATCAGCGGCTGATCAGACAGATCAAGTGAATACTCCAGATAGGTATCGATCTCCTTTCCGGATGTGGAGGAAAAGATGTCCGGAACATCTCCTGAGTTGATCTTCGCCTTCAGAAGGGTCGGATAATCATTCTGGGTCGTCTCATAATTGATCGTGACATTCGGTGCCACCTTCTTGTAATCGTCGATCAGCGTGTTGATGGCATCCGCATACTCCGGCGAAGCGATGAACATATAAATCTCTCCGGAGTCCTGTGACGGGTCCACTGCCGCCTCTGTTCCTCCGGCTGCCTCTGTCTCCCCCGCGAATGCAGGAAGCGCGGCGACAGACGCCGCCATGGCTGCTGCCATGACCAGAGATACAAGTTTCTTTTTCATAAAGACACTCCTTTCTGCTTTGGGGTCCTCAGACCCGGTTTATATATGATTGATCAAGACAGATCTCTCTGCCTGTTTTCCCCGTCCGCATCGTTTTTCTGCTTTTCTGCTTTTCAGCCCTTCACCGCACCTGCCACAACGCCCTCGACGATGTATTTCTGAAGAAATATGAAGACAAGAATGGACGGAAAGACAGCCATGACCATGCCTGCCATCGCGTACTGCCACTGGGTGTTCATCTGTCCGACGAAGGTATATGCCGCCAGCACCAGTGTCTTCGTCTTGTTGTTCGAGTTGACCATCAGCAGCGGAAGCAGGAAATCATTCCAGATCCACATGACATCCAGCACGATGACTGTCACCGTCACCGACTTCAGAAGCGGAAAAATCACCATCCTGTATGTCTGCCAGGTTGTTGCGCCATCGACTGTCGCCGCTTCATCGAGATCTCTCGGAATGGTCGCCATGAAGTTATAGAAGATAAAGGTCGCCATCGGAATGCCGAATCCCCAGTACTGGATGCCCAGACCGATTCTCGAATTGTTCAGGTGGATGATGTTCATCGCCTTGAGCAGGGTAATCATGATGGTCTGGAACGGAATCAGCATCGGTGTGATCAGCAGCGTATAGATGAACTTTGTGTATTTTGTCCTCCTTCGGTCACAGATGTATGCCGAAAGAGAGGAAAAAAACACGATTCCGGCGATGCCGATGGCTGTGATCATCACATTGTTCCACAGAAGCCTGAAATACTGGATCTTCTCTCCGACATACAGATAATTTCCGAATGTCGGCTTCTTCGGAAGCGAGACCGGCGTCGCGATGACCTCCCCGAACGGCTTGACTGAATTCATGAACATCAGTACAACCGGATAGATATAGAGCAGTGCGATCACGGTCAGGATCACCACAAGGATGACATGTGACAGCCTCTGTCTGGTTTTCCGTCTCATCAGAGTGCGACCTCCTTTCTGGACATCATTTTCAAGGTCAGCTGCGTGATCACGAGGACAAAGACAAAGTACAGGATGGCCTGTGCGGATCCAAGGCCGTAATTGTTCCGCGTGAACGCCTCATTGTAGATGGACAGGGTCGCAGAATACGTCGACTGCCCCGGTCCACCTTTTGTCAGCGCCAGGATGATGTCAAAAACCTTCAGCCCGTTCGTGAGGGACATAAATACACAGGTCGTCATCGAGGGCCCGAGCAGCGGAACCGTCACTTTGAAGAAAGTCTGTCTTCTCGATGCGCCGTCCACATAGGCTGCTTCAATGATATCTTTCGGCACTGCCTGCAGGCCGGCGATATAGAGGACAATGTAAAATCCCAGAGACTGCCAGATTCCGACAATTGTGACGGACCAGAACGCCATGTCCGGATTCCCAAGCCAGGACAGATTCCAGAATCCCCAGCCGGTCAGTTCAAAGAACTTCTTGAATCCCGACGTGAAGATGAATTTCCAGATGAAGCCGACGATGGTCATCGACATGATATAGGGAATAAAAAACAAACCTCTGTAAAGATTCGCCAGCCGGAATCGTTTCGTCAGGGCAACAGCCAGCGCCAGCGCTGCGATATTCGAGACGATAACAAAGAAGAATGTATAGCGAATCGTGAACCACATCGCCGAAAGGAAGCTGTCGCTTCCGCTCAGGATGGTTTTGAAATTTTCCAGGCCGATGAAGACGGGCTGTTTCGCGATTCCATTCCATCTGGTCAGCGAATAGTACCCGCTCATCACGAACGGAATGTACATGACCATGCACACCAGGATGACAGCAGGAATCGTGAACAGGATATTTTCGAACCCTTTCTTTTTTTTCATGCTGCTTCGTTTCATTCCACGCTCCTTACCAGCCAGGCTAAACGCCTGAATTACTTGTTCTGACAAGATTATATCTTCGTTATATTGTCAATAATATGGAAAGAATTGATATGATATCTGTACTATTTTGACATCATGATTCCGCACATCCGCCTGTCTCTTTGACATCCCGTATTGTTGTTGTATGATACAGAGGAAAGGTAACGAAAGAACCTGAGAGGTTCGGATGCAAAGGAAAGACCATGAAAAAGATCACTGCCCATCTGAAGGCAAAATTGTCGGCACGTCTCGCCAGAACGCCCCTCTGGGTCTCGTTCATGCTGATGACCAGCCTGCTGCTTCTGGCAAGCACCCTGCTGCTGTCGTTATTCAATTACAACTACAGCCGTTCCGGTTCGATCAGGGAATATAACACGCAGTCTGAACGGCTGCTGAATCTGAAAGCACAGAATCTGAAGTCCTATCTGGACAATCTGTCCGAGTTCTGTGTCCTTCCGGTCACTGACAACACCTTCTACCAGCAGCTTCATCAGACCGTTTCGCTTTCTGAGGCTGAACAGCAGGACATTCTGAAGAAGGTTCAGATTTATTATTATACCAGAACCGATCTGAACGCCTATCACCTTTACCTGCTGAACCAGGATCTCGTGATCGGGCGCAGCAACGGTGATCAGCGAATGAAGGTGCAGACTGCTCCGAACATGGATGGAAGTCAGCCACTGGAGATGTGCCTGAAAGCAAAGAGCGGCACTTCCATCTCCCCTGCCTCCGACGACTCTCTGTTCGTCTTCAGCCATACCATCATCCGGGTTTCAGACAGAACCCCTCTTGCAGCTGCCGTCATCGAGGTTACACCGTCCGCCCTGCTTTCCGGCATGGAGGGGACAAACATCACGATGTACAGCGGAGGAACGCTTCTTTATACTGCCGCAAAGGGAGCGCTCGGATCGGTGCTGAAAAACCCGGACGCACCTGATTCCGTTCTTGCCCGTGGCCCCCTCCCGAAAGATGGTCTGGTCCAGATCGGAGATGAACAGTACCTCTGCAGCGCTGCACAGGACGAAACCTATGGGTTCAGACTCGTCTCTCTTCAGCCCATCTCCTCGATAGAAGAAAGCTTTCGCCGTGCCAGGTCTTTCTCCCTGCTGGAAGGTTTTCTGTTTCTGATGGTTTCTCTGTTTCTGACCTACTTCTCCTTCCGCTTCCTGACCGCGCCGCTCGCGCAGCTTTCTGCCAGTCAGAAGAAGCTTGGAAAAGGCCAGTTTCTCCAGATCCGCCTGGGGCGTTCCCTGGAAGTTTCAAGGCTCAGTGACAGTTTCAACCAGATGTCCGCACAGATTGAAAAGCTGATCCGCGAAAATCTCATCGCAAGCCTGAACGAGAAAACTGCCCAGCTGACCGCCCTCGAAGCCCAGTTGAATCCTCATTTCCTGAACAATACGCTCCAGGCGATCGGTTCAGAGGCATTGATGTGTGATCAGATTGAAATCTATGATATGGTGACTAAGCTTGCGCAGATCTTCCGATACGCGCTGAAAGCGAAAAACCAGGTCCCGCTCCGCGAGGAAATGACCTTCACTCAGAATTACATTGACCTGCAGAAACTCCGGATGAATGACAGACTTGATGTCAGGGTCAGTATCACAGAGGATCTCCTGGATGTAACCGTCCCGAAATGCTGTGTCCAGCTGCTGGTTGAAAACGCCATTCTCCATGGAATCACCGGCGACAGAAGCTCCATCCATATTCAGATCGAAGCCGGAGAAACAGCACAGGATGACACGCCCGGCGGAACTTCCTGTTTCAATCTGACCGTATCAGATGATGGTGCCGGTATCCCCAAAGACAAGCTGCAGGAAATCCGCCGCTCGCTGAAAGCACCGCTTTCCCAGACCAATGCAGGAAGCATCGGTCTTGTGAATCTCAGCAGCCGTCTGAAGCTGATGGCCCCTGAGGCCTCATATCTCCAGATAGACAGCGTGGAAGGTACCGGCACCAGGGTGTCTATGGTCATGAACCTCCAAAGGAGCAGAAAGAATGTATAAAGCATTGATCATTGATGATGAAAAGCCGGTCCGTATCGCGATCAGCAGGCTCGGTGCCTGGAGCCGTTTTCACCTGGAACCCCCATCGTTCGCGGAGAATGGAAGACAGGGGCTCACGCTGATGCGGGAGCTGTCACCTTCGATTGTCTTTGTTGACATGTCGATGCCCGTTATGGACGGTGTTGAGTTTCTGAAGCAGGCTACACAGGAATGCGAAAGATGTTCCTTTATCGTGATCAGCGGCTACGATGACTTTCGCTATGCACAGCAGGCCATTCACTTTCATGTGTCAGACTACCTTCTCAAGCCGGTTGTCGCAGATGAGTTGAACAAAGCCATCGGACATGCCATGAAAATGCTGTTCCCGGACGAAGACTTCTCCGGGGAAGACTCTGGTTCAAGTCTCACTGCCCAGCAGGTTGTCACCCTTCTGCATGATACAATTGACCGGGACTACACACACAACATCAGGCTTTCAGAATTTGCGGATCGATACTTTTTCTCGCATGAATACCTGTCAAGGCTGTTCAAATCAACCTATCACCTGGGTATCTCCGAATATCTCACATCCGTCCGGATGGAACGGGCCGCCAGTCTTCTGAAGGATCCGGCGATCCGGATCACGGAGATCGCTTCCAGAGTCGGTTATCCTGACAATACCTACTTTTCAAAAGCCTTCCGGAATTACTTCGGTATCTCTCCCAGTGAGTACCGCTCAAGATCCTGATCCTCCGCCTGTTCTCTTCCTGCGTTCTTCTCAAAGCCTTCTCCCACATTCCCTCCGGGAGCCCCGGACAGGACAGCAAAAGGCCGCTGCCTTTTCAGGCAGCGGCCTCTCTCTTCAGCCAGACGATTCGCCTGACTCAGAACATTACTCTTCTTCCGGGCTGTACAGCTTCACCAGTCTGTTCAGATAGTCGTAGCGTTCCTTCGCCTCACTCTCGGACTTATCCCAGAGCTTTGCGGCGCGTTCCGGATTCGATCTCTTCAGAGAATTGTAACGAACCTCTCCGTTCAGGAACTCCTTGTAATCATCTGTCGGAGCCTTGGAATCCAGCGTGAATGCCGGCTTTCCTTCCTTCTTCAGATCCGGGTTGTAGCGGAACAGATGCCAGTATCCGGACTTGACAGCCAGCTCTTCCTCAGTCTGAGCCTTTGCCATGCCCTTCTTGATACCATGGTTGATGCAAGGCGCATAGCACAGGACGATGGAAGGTCCGTGATATGCCTCAGCCTCAGCGAATGCCTTGACGCACTGATTGAAGTCAGCGCCCATCGCAACCTGTGCGACGTAGACATAGCCATAGCTCATCATCATGGAAGCCAGATCCTTCTTCTTGGTCTCCTTGCCGGCTGCCGCAAACTGTGCGACTGCACCGGTCGGGGTAGCCTTGGAGGACTGTCCGCCTGTGTTGGAGTACACCTCTGTATCAAAGACGCAGATATTGATATCCTTGCCGGATGCCAGTACATGGTCAACGCCGCCGAATCCGATATCATAGGACCATCCGTCGCCGCCGAAGATCCAGTTGGACTTCTTTGCCAGATAATCCTTGTCCTTCAGGATTTCCTGAGCCTCGGCACTGCCGTCAGCCTCAAGAGCTTTCACGAGTTCATCGGTTGCCGCTCCGTTGGTCTTTCCATCCAGATAGGTATCAAGCCATGCCTGGCCCTCGGCTGTAACCTTGCCCTCGGCCATCATCGCCTCAACCTTGCTCTTCAGGCTCTGTCTGAGAGCGTCAGCTGCCAGGAACATACCGAACCCGAACTCAGCCGCATCCTCGAACAGGGAGTTCGACCATGCCGGGCCATGTCCCTTCTTGTTGACCGTGTACGGTGTGGACGGTGAGGAGTTGCCCCAGATGGAGGAGCATCCGGTTGCGTTCGCGATGTACATTCTGTCGCCGAAGAGCTGTGTGACAAGCTTTGCATACGGTGTCTCACCGCATCCGCCGCAGGCGCCGGAGAATTCAAGCAGCGGCTGTTTGAACTGGGAGCCCTTGACCGTGTTTTCCTTAAACTTGTCGACAACATCCTGCTTCGGATCCAGCTTGACGCAGTAGTCGAACCCTTCCTGCTCGTCCGTATGCTCTGCGAACGGCATCATGGTCAGTGCCTTCTCGCCCTTCTTGCCCGGGCAGACATTCGCGCAGCTTCCGCAGCCTGTGCAGTCATAAGCAGAGACAGCGATCGCATACTTGTAGTCCTTCATACCGAGCATCGGAAGCGTCTTCTGGCTCTCCGGAAGAGCGGCCGCCTCATCGGCATTCAGCGCGAACGGACGGATCACGGCATGCGGGCATACATACGAGCAGCGTGTGCACTGGATGCAGTTGTCCGGATTCCAGACAGGCACCATAACCGCGACGCCGCGCTTCTCATATGCAGCTGTTCCGGACGGTGTCGTGCCGTCAACGTAATCCTTGAACGCGGAGACAGGAAGCTTGTTGCCCTCCTGGGAACTGACAGCCAGCTGGATGTTGTTGACGAAATCGACAACCTCTTTCTTGCCCTCAGATACCTTATGGAAATCAAGTCCCTCATCCGCAGCGTCAGCCCAGGATGCCGGCACAGCGACCTCATGAACCTGCTTTGCGCCTTCATCGATGGCTGCCCAGTTCTTCTTGACGACATCATCGCCCTTGCGGCCGTAGGTAGCCTTCGCTGCAGCCTTCATCAGCTCGATTGCCCTCTCCTCCGGGATGATGGCAGCCAGCTTGAAGAATGCGGACTGAAGAATGGTGTTGATACGGGTCGGGCCCATGCCAACTTCGATACCGATCTTGACACCGTCGATCGTGTAGAACTTGATGTGATGCTTTGCGATGTAAGCCTTCACCTGTCCCGGGATATGCTGCTCCAGTTCCTCATCGGACCACGGGCAGTTCAGCAGGAAGGTTCCGCCGTCAACCAGCTCCTGAACCATGTTGAACTTGCGGATGTATGCCGGATTGTGGCATGCAACGAAGTTCGCCTGATGAATCAGGTAGGTGGACTTGATCGGCTTCTTTCCGAAGCGGAGGTGAGACATCGTCACGCCGCCGGACTTCTTGGAATCGTAATCAAAGTATGCCTGCGCATACATGTCGGTGTTGTCGCCGATGATCTTGATGGAGTTCTTGTTTGCACCGACCGTTCCGTCTGCGCCAAGTCCCCAGAACTTGCAGTTGATGGTTCCCTCCGGTGTCGTGACAATCGCCGGGCCTTCCTCGAGAGACAGGCCTGTGACATCATCGACAATACCGATGGTGAACTTTTCCTTTGTGGTGTTCTTGTAAACGGCGATGATCTGTGCAGGTGTCGTATCCTTGCTGCCCAGTCCGTAACGGCCTGTGAAGATCGGAACATTCTGGAACTTTGATCCTCTCAGAGCTGCGACAACATCCAGATACAGCGGCTCGCCGAGGGAACCCGGCTCCTTCGTGCGGTCGAGCACGGAGATATACTTCACGCTGTCCGGAATTGCCTCGATCAGTGCCTCTGCACTGAACGGTCTGTAAAGGCGGACCTTCACAACACCGTACTTGCCACCGGCCTGGTTCAGGTAGTCAACGGTCTCCTCGATCGTATCGTTGACGGAGCCCATGGCGATGATGATGTGCTCTGCATCCGGTGCGCCGTAGTAGTTGAACAGCTTGTAATCCGTTCCGAGCTTTGCATTGACCTTGTCCATGTACTTCTGGACAATGGCCGGCATCGCGTCATAGTACGGGTTGATCGCCTCGCGGACCTGGAAGAAGATATCCGGGTTCTGCGCGGAGCCTCTCTCTACCGGATGATCCGGATTCAGGCACTGGTCTCTCCATTCCTGAAGTGCCTTGAAGTTGAACATCTCCTTCAGGTCTTCAAAATCCCACTGCTCAATCTTCTGGATCTCATGAGATGTGCGGAATCCGTCGAAGAAGTTGATGAACGGAAGACGTCCCTCGATAGCTGCAAGGTGCGCAACCGGTGTCAGGTCCATAACCTCCTGCACAGAAGACTCACACAGCATGCAGGCGCCAGTCTGACGGCAGGCATACACATCGGAGTGGTCTCCGAAAATGGAAAGTGCATGGGAAGCTACTGCACGCGCGGATACATCGAACACGCCCGGAAGCCTTTCACCCGCGATCTTGTAAAGGTTCGGGATCATCAGAAGCAGACCCTGGGAAGCAGTGTAGGTCGTCGTGAGGGCGCCTGCTGCAAGAGAGCCGTGGACGGCGCCGGAAGCACCTGCCTCGGACTGCATCTCAGTAATCTTGACGGTCTGGCCAAAGATGTTCTTCATGCCCTGTGTTGCCCACTCATCTGTATGCTCCGGCATAACAGACGACGGGGTAATCGGGTACATTGCTGCGACATCGGTAAATGCATAGGATGCATATGCGGCAGCCTGATTACCATCCATGGTCTTCATTTGTCTTGCCATTTTAGTTCCTCCTTCTTGAAGTTCGTTCTATAAGCGCGCAGGTTGGATGTGCAGCCTTCCCTGCTGCCGCTCTCTTCCGGCCGCCACCGAAGTCTCCGGTGCCCGGCGGAGCGGAATTCAGCAAAGAAAAATGCCTCCGCTGTATGCTCAGAATTTCGCACCTATCATAGCATACAGAGGAGGCATTGTCCATGAAGCGCCGTGAAATTACACTATTTTATGTTCTTTTCACCGGACAATCTGTTCTATTTACACAAACTAATGTTTTAATATTATATCATTAGTTATACAATTCTAACATGCTGTATCTCAGGTTTTTTCTCAATCCTCATCATCCGTCTCGCTGGTGTAGACTGTGCGCTTTCTCGCCATCTCATCAGATGCCAGATACTCATCGTAGGTTGTGACCTTGTCGATCAGCCTGCCGTTCGGCAGGATTTCCATGATGCGGTTCGCGGTCGTCTCCACGATCTCATGGTCTCTTGATGAGAACAGCATCACACCGGGGAACTTGATCATGCCGTCGTTGAGCGCAGTGATCGATTCCATGTCCAGGTGGTTGGTCGGTTCATCAAAGATCAGAACATTCGCGGCGGAAATCATCATCTTTGAAAACAGGCAGCGTACCTTCTCCCCTCCGGAAAGGACCTTCACATACTTGTCTCCATCCTCCCCCGCAAAGAGCATCCTGCCAAGAAAGCCTCTCACATAGGTCTGATCCTTGATCTCGGAATACTGGGTCAGCCACTGGGCAACGGTCAGATCGTTGTCAAATTCATCGGTATAATCCTTCGGGAAATAAGCCCGCTTTGTCGTGACGCCCCACTTGAACGAGCCCTCATCCGGCTCCTCAAGCCCCATCAGAATCCGGAAGAACATCGTCTTGGCCTGCTCATTGCCGCCTACGAAAGCAACCTTGTCATCATGGCGGAGCGTGAAGGTCACATCATCCAGCAGCTTCACGCCGTTTACCGTCTTCGACAGATTCTCAACCTGCAGAATCTCATTCCCGATCTCCCGCTCCGGCCTGAAGTCGATGTACGGATACTTTCTCGAGCTTGGCCTGATATCGTCCAGCTGAATCTTCTCCAGCGCCCGCTTCCTGGAGGTCGCCTGCTTGGACTTTGAAGCATTCGCCGAGAAGCGCTGGATGAATTCCTGCAGCTCCTTGATCTGCTCTTCCTTCTTCTTGTTGGCTTCCTTCATCTGGCGGATGCGCAGCTGGGAAGACTTGTACCAGAAGTCATAGTTGCCTGCGTAGAGCTGAATCTTTCCATAGTCAATATCCGCAATATACGTGCAGACCTTGTTCAGGAAATACCGGTCGTGGCTGACCACGATAACCGTATTCTCGAAGTTGATCAGAAACTCCTCAAGCCAGCCGATTGCGTCCAGGTCCAGATGGTTCGTCGGCTCATCCAGAAGCAGGATGTCCGGATTGCCGAACAGAGCCCTCGCCAGAAGGACTTTTACCTTCTGGGAGCCGGTCAGCTCCTTCATCAGCACCTGATGGAGCTCTGTCGGAATCCCCAGACCGTTCAGAAGGGACTCCGCATCCGACTCCGCCTCCCAGCCGTTCATCTCAGCGAACTCCGCCTCCAGTTCAGACGCCCGCACGCCGTCCTCATCCGAGAAATCCGGCTTCGCATAGAGGGCGTCCTTCTCCTTGCCGATCTCGTACAGCCGTCTGTTGCCCTGGATAACCGTGTCAAGCACAACCTGATCATCATACTTGAAATGATCCTGCTCGAGGAAAGACAGTCTCTGCCCCGGTGTGATGGTGACACTTCCGGACGTCGTCTCCAGCTTTCCTGCCAGTATTTTCAGAAATGTGGACTTTCCTGCCCCGTTCGCGCCAATGACGCCATAGCAGTTGCCTTCGGTGAATTTGATGTTGACATCTTCGAACAATGCTCTCTTTCCGAGACGCAGCGTGACATCATTTGCAGCTATCATGTATCTGAATCCTCCTGAACTCCTTGCCGCCCCACAGCAAAGCCTGAGGCACTCCCGGTATTTCTCCGGCAATTCCGGTCATTTCCGTGAAAAAAAGACCGCTTTTCCTATTGTACAGAAAAGCAGTCTTTTTGCAAGCGTTATCTCCTGTCGATGTCTGCGATATCGACCAGACTGAGCTTTGTCACTGAATTGTCCTCGAGCGAGGTGATCAGCGCCCGTGCTGTATCGACAGCCGTTATGACATTGACTCCGGTCTCGATGGCCGCGCGGCGGATCAAAAATCCGTCCTGCTGATGCTCGATGCCCCTGTTCGGGATATCGATGACCAGATCGATCCGATGACCGAGGATCAGATCCATCAGGTTCGGGGAATCCTTCTCCAGCTTATTGACCTGGCGGGCCGGGATTCCTTCTGCGCGGAGTGCCTTCCACGTCCCGTGGGTCGAGTAGATCGTATACCCGATTCTGGAGAACCGTCTGGCAATGTCGATCATCTCCGGTTTCTCCTCGTCACAGACCGTGATGATCATGTTGCTGTACCTGGGCAGCCTGACACCGGCACCGAGAAATGCCTTGTACAGGGCCTCATCGAACGTCTTCGCGATGCCAAGGCATTCACCGGTCGATTTCATCTCCGGGCCGAGTGTAACGTCCGCATCCCGGATTTTCTCAAATGAAAAGACTGGCATCTTGACCGCAAAATAGTCCGCCTCCGGCTGGAGTCCGGGCGTGTAGCCCATGTCTCTGATCTTTTCGCCCAGAATCACCCTTGTCGCAAGCGGAACAATCGGAATTCCGGTCACCTTGCTGATATAGGGTACCGTCCGCGAGGATCTGGGATTCACTTCGATGATATACACGCCATCATCCCGAACGATGAACTGGACATTCATCATCCCGATGACATGCAGGTTCTGAGCCAGGCTCCTTGTGTAGGACTCAATGACAGTCTTGACTTCCCTTGACAGATCCTTCGCCGGGTAGACCGAGATGGAGTCGCCGGAATGGATGCCCGCCCGCTCGATGTGCTCCATGATACCGGGGATCAGGATGTCCGTTCCGTCACAGACCGCGTCGACCTCAATCTCACGTCCCATCATGTACTTGTCAACCAGGATCGGATGATCCTGAGCATAGCGGTTGATGTTCCCGATATAGGAATCAATGTCCTCATCCGAGATCGCAATCCGCATCCCGGCACCGCCCAGCACATAGGACGGGCGGACAAGAACCGGATAGCCCAGACGGTTTGCCACAGCCTTGGCCTCGTCTGCCGTAAAGACGGTCTCCCCCTTCGGCCTTGTGATGCCGCACCGCTCCAGCACCTCGTCAAACCGCTCCCTGTCCTCCGCGGCATCGACATCGTCCGCATCCGTGCCGAGAATCCTAACGCCCATCTTCATGAGCGCGCTCGTCAGCTTGATGGCCGTCTGACCGCCGAACTGGACGACTGCACCGTCCGGCTTCTCCAGCCGGACAACGTTCTCAACATCCTCCGGCGTCAGCGGTTCAAAATAGAGCTTGTCTGCAATATCGAAGTCCGTCGATACCGTTTCCGGATTGTTGTTGATGATGATGGTCTCGAAGCCGGCTTTCTGGAAGGCCCAGGTACAGTGGACGGAGCAGAAATCGAACTCGATTCCCTGTCCGATCCGGATCGGTCCGGAGCCCAGCACCAGAACCTTCTTCTTATCATGTTTTCCGGCTGCCTCCGCAGCCTCATTCTCGCCGCCGTCATACACGGAGTAATAATACGGGGTCTGCGCCTCGAACTCGGCAGCACAGGTGTCCACCATCCGGAATGAGGCATGGATACCGGCCTTTTCCCGGAGCAGGTGAATCTCCTCCTGCGTCTTTCCGGCCAGAGACGCGATCACGTTGTCCGGGAATTCCATGCGCTTGGCTTCCAGCAGCAGCTCCTCCGTCAGAGGCTGCTCTTTCAGCGCCTTCTCCATCTCCGTCAGATGCGCGATCTTATCCAGAAACCAGGGGTCAATCTTCGTCGCCTTGTAGATGCCTTCCCTGGTAAACCCTCGCCGAAGGGCCTCCGCGATAACCCAGATCCGCTGGTCATCGACGTCCTGAAGCTTTTTATGAAGCTGTTCGTCATCGAGTCCTGAGAAATCATAGCTCATGAGGCTGTCGACATGCTGCTCAAGGGAACGGATCGCCTTCATCAGCGCACCTTCAAAGTTTGTGCAGATGCTCATCACTTCGCCAGTTGCCTTCATCTGTGTGGACAGGCTCCGCTTCGCTGTGATGAATTTGTCAAACGGAAGCCTCGGCATCTTCACAACGCAGTAGTCCAGCATCGGCTCAAAGCTGGCATAGGTTTTCCCCGTAATCGCATTCCGAATCTCATCGAGCGTGTACCCGAGGGCGATTTTGGCAGCAACCTTTGCGATCGGATATCCGGTCGCCTTCGATGCAAGTGCCGAGGATCTTGACACACGCGGGTTGACCTCGATGACACAGTATTCAAATGAATCCGGCTTCAAGGCGTACTGGACGTTGCAGCCGCCGGTAATTCCCAGCTCTGTGATGATGTTGAGCGCGGAGGTGCGGAGCATCTGGTATTCCTTGTCGCCCAGCGTCTGGCTCGGCGCTACAACGATGGAATCCCCTGTGTGGACGCCGACCGGATCAATGTTTTCCATGTTGCAGACGGTAATGACATTGCCGGCACCGTCCCTCATAACCTCATATTCAATTTCCTTCCAGCCGGCGATGCTTCTCTCGACCAGAACTTCGCCGACACGTGAAAGGCGGAGACCGTTCTCGAGAATCTCGTCAAGCTCCTCCTGGTTGTTTGCGATCCCGCCGCCGGAACCACCGAGGGTGTAAGCCGGCCGCAGCACGACCGGATATCCGATCCGGCGTGCAAACTTCTCTCCATCTTCGAGATTACGGACGACCTGGGAGGGCGCCACCGGCTCCCCGATCTTCTCCATGGCCTCCTTGAATTCGAGACGGTCCTCAGCCCTCCTGATTGTCCGGGAAGTCGTTCCGATCAGGCGGACATCCAGATTCTTCAGGATTCCCTTCTCCTCCAGCTCCATCGCCAGGTTCAACCCAGCCTGCCCCCCGAGCGTCGGCAGAATGCTGTCCGGCTTCTCCTTCCGGATAATCGCCTCCACCACCTCAGTCGTCAGCGGTTCAATGTAGACATGATCCGCAATATCCTTGTCGGTCATGATGGTTGCCGGATTGCTGTTGAGCAGGACAACCTCGATGCCCTCCTCCTTCAGACTTCTGCATGCCTGCGTTCCTGCATAGTCAAACTCGGCCGCCTGTCCGATGATAATCGGGCCGGAACCTATGACGAGCACTTTCCTGATGCTGTTATCCTTCGGCATGTTCAGTCTCCCTCCTTCTCGCTCTTCGCGCGCTCCATCATCCTCACAAAACGATCAAACAGATAGCCGGAATCCTGCGGTCCCGGGCAGGCTTCCGGGTGAAACTGTACAGTAAAGATGTTTTTCCCGAGGTAAACCATCCCCTCATTTGTCCCATCGTTCACGTTCCGGAAGGCCGGACGCGCAACATCTGCGCTCAGGCTTTTCTCATCTACCGCATATCCATGGTTCTGGGAGGAAATGTATACCCGTCCTGTCTTCAGATCCTTGACCGGATGGTTCCCGCCTCTGTGTCCGTATTTCAGCTTGTAGGTATCCCCTCCTGCTGCCAGCGCCATCAGCTGATGGCCAAGACAAATCGCAAAGACGGGCACATCACTCTCATACAGCCTGCGTACCTGACGGATGATCTCTCCACAGTCCTTCGGATCACCAGGACCGTTGGACAGCATGATGCCGTCCGGCTGATCCGCCAGAATCTCATCTGCGGTTGTCCACGCCGGATAAACCGTGACACGGCAGCCCCGGTGTACAAGGCTTCTGCCAATGTTTCGCTTCATGCCAAAATCCATCACCGCGACATGAAGATGCTGGCGGGCCGCCTTCTCGGAAAGCCGTACATAAGCCTGCTCGCGTTCGTCCGCTGCTTTCTGGGCAATCGGCGTTCCTGCAAGTGCCGGATCATCCGCAGAGATGATTCCATCCGCCATGCCTGACGGATT
The DNA here is from genome assembly GCF_052118625.1 of Porcincola sp. LCP21S3_C12. Classification (NCBI taxonomy): domain Bacteria; kingdom Bacillati; phylum Bacillota; class Clostridia; order Lachnospirales; family Lachnospiraceae; genus Porcincola; species Porcincola sp. LCP21S3_C12. Next base: position 271,024 of record NZ_JBQKGW010000001.1, read on the forward strand.
CTTCTCTGTCCGGCGTCCGTTCCCTGCCTCCTCTTCCAGCTCCACTCTGGAGCCAACCAGGTTCGGCCACGGTACATTCATCCCGCTGTCTGTAAACTCGTACCTTTCCCGGCAGCTGACGCGCGAAACGACATCCCCTGTCCGGTATGCCTTGATCCGGGGCAGCAGGTCCCGGATCTCCTCCTGAGAGTACTCTCTGGTCGTGATCATGCCGTTCATGGTTCCGCGATTCCGGAGCGTCTTCGTCAGCGCTCTTGTATCGATGCCTGAAATCCCGGGAATATCATATCTTGTGAGGAAATTCTGGATGGTATCTTCCGAACGGAAGTTAGAAGGAATACGGGAGAATTCCCGGACGATGAAAGCAGACAGCCAGGGCTTTGAAGACTCCATGTCCTCAAAACTGACGCCATAGTTTCCAATAAGAGGATAGGTCATAACGACAGCCTGGCCTGCATAGGAGGGATCTGTCAGGACCTCCAGGTATCCCGTCATCGACGTATTGAACACGATCTCCGAGATCACCTCTCTCCTCGAACCGACGCTTTCTCCTTTCAGTAGAGTTCCGTCCTCCAGTATCAGATACGCTGCACTGCCCATGAGATGCCTCTCTTTCTTAAGCTGTTCAAAATCGAAAGAATGCTACCATACACGCGTCAGCTTTGCAAGCTGACAATCTTTAAGGGCACTGGATTAATTCACAGGGAACTCGTACAATAGAGACTGGCTTTAAGAATAAAAGGCAGGGGGATTCGATACATTATGGAACCGATGAGCAGAGCTGAGCGGGATAAAAGAGAGAAGGATATTCAATATCTGGAGGAGGTCTCGCTGAATGCCTGGCCATCCTATATGATCGAGCTGTATGACGGCTGGCTGATCCGCTTCTCGTACAATTACTCCTACCGGACAAACTCCGTCGAGCAGGTCGGGATTTCGACCATTCCCGTCGAGGAGAAGATCGCCTACTGTGAGGCTGTCTACGACCACTTCAACAGCCCCTGCTCCTTCAAGATTCAGCCTCTCCTGGATCCCTCATTTGATCACCGGCTCTCCCAGCGCGGCTATGAAGTCCGGCACATTACGGAAGTGATGACAGCTGATCTCAAAGACGTCAGTCTGCTGAAGGAAGAACGGCGGGAATACATCTTTGAAAACCGTCTGAATCTGCCGACCCTCGTTCACTACGCAGGAGGACTGACTGTCGAGCTGAACGCTGTCGTCACAGACGAGTGGATCCGTGGGCTCTTCCATCTGAATGGGACCTCGGAACCGAACCTGCGCCGGATTGTCCCCTCCATGTATGCGGCCATTCCGAAAGAAACGATCGCAGCCAGCATTGAGATCGACGGCCGGATCGTGGCAACCGGTCTCGGAATCCGGGACAGGGATTATATCGGAATCTACGCCATCTATGTATCGCCCAGCTGCTGGCGGCGCGGATACGCCCGGGCAATCTGCTCCACGATTCTGAAGGAAGCACGCCTTCAGGGCGCCCGCTATGCTTACCTGCAGGTTGTAAAGGGAAACACGGCTGCCAAAAAACTCTACCAGTCGCTCGGATTTCAGGACTTCTATACCTACTGGTTCAGAAGCAAGGTACTCTCCTGAGGCAGCACCCGCCCGGCAGCCGCCGTGTTGCCATCGGCCTTCCGATCCGGCCGCTGCCTCTTCCGCTTTCAGATATCGTCTTCTCATTCGGACAAAGTCTCGTTACAGTTCCCAGCGCCCGGCTGCACCGCAGGGCAGTACCAGGCCGCTGTCTCTGACCGGAAGTCCGATCTCCTCCGCTGATACGGTTCCCCCGAAAATGGGAACGAGCGTCACGCTCATGAGATATGTCAGTACGGATGGAGACAGTCCTGTCGTATAGGAATTCAGCAGGAAAAACAGCGGTTTTTTTGAGAGAATCTGTGTTGTCAGCTTCAGAAGCTCGTGGATGCAGTCCTCCATCTTCCAGATCTCACCTTTCGGTCCTCTTCCGTATGAGGGAGGATCCATGATGATTGCATCATAATGGTTGCCGCGGCGGATCTCGCGCTCGACAAACTTTCTGCAGTCATCCACCAGCCAGCGGACAGACGAGTGGTCGATTCCGGACGCCTGGGCATTCTCCTTCGCCCAGCCGACCATCCCTTTTGAAGCGTCCACGTGCGTCACGACTGCCCCTGCCTGAGCCGCTGCAACCGTCGCCCCGCCGGTGTAGGCGAATAGGTTCAGAACCCTCACTTCCTTTCCCTGACGGATCCGCTGACGGATTTTCTCCGCAAACCAGTCCCAGTTTGCTGCCTGCTCCGGAAAGAGTCCGGTATGCTTGAATGAAAAAGGCTTCAGGTTAAACTTCAGATCCAGTCCGCCGCCCTGGTAGCCGATCGTCCACTGCTGCGGCAGATCAAAGAATTCCCATTCTCCGCCGCCCCGGCTGGACCTGTGATAGTGCGCATTGCACCTTCTCCAGCCCGGGTCCTTTTTGTCCGTCTGCCAGACCACCTGCGGATCCGGTCTGATGAGGAGATAAGATCCCCAGCGCTCCAGCTTCTCCCCGCAGGAGGTATCGAGGATCTCATAGTCTGTCCAGTTTGATGCCGTTATCATCTTCTGTTACCTGCTTTCTCCCACAATGCTGTCACCATCTCCGGAAGCTGTGCAAAGGCGTCGATCGAAGGCACCTTCTCTTTCTCCGCGTCGACCTGTCCGAATCCATAGGCTGCGTAGATGAACGGAATGCCCGCCTTTCTTGCAGCATCCAGGTCACCGGCTGTGTCACCCACATAAAGCGCACGCTGAAGCTCATTTCTCTCCATGCACAGGCGGATGCTGAAGTCCTTCGGTTTCCCAGTATCCCCGAAACACACGTGATCCTCGATCAGGCTGCCTGTCCCCGACGTATGCAGGAAATCCTCGATATACCCCTTCTGGCAGTTGCTGACAATATACAGGTGAAACCCTGCTTTCTTTAAACGCGTCAGCGTCTGCCCGACAGACGGATATACACTGCCGCCGTGTTCCCACATATACGTCACTTCTGCATCCATCATTCCCTCAAGCGCCTGATGCCGCCGCTTCTCAGAGAGCGGCGCCAGAAGGCGGTCCCCGATCTGAGTCATCGTCAGCCCGAGGACTCCCTCAATGTCCGCGTCCGTGTAATGTCCCGGCATCTCTGGAATCTGTTCTTCTCTGTACAGATTCCACGAGTCTCTGATTGCACGCACGGCATCCCAAAGAGTTCCATCCACATCAAGAATGATCCCTTCTTTCAAAATATCCTCCTGCTGCTCTTTCTTCTCAGTTTCAGATTCTTTGAACCCGCAGACTCTTCAGTATCAGTCCGCTCTGGCCAAAATGAAGCCTCATGACGCTGTTTCTGGTTGTGGAAAAGAATGTCGCTGTCTTTACAGCCTCACTTCCTTCGCCGCCCCCGAACATCCACTCTGCAACCGGAATGGTCGTAAAGAACAGACTTACCGGGATCTGGGCAAGCACACCGGACGCAGACGCAGCCTTGAGCTCAATCTGGTAGCGGGTTCTTGGTGTGACCTGCAGGCCGAACAGATAGTCTCCTCCGCGCTGTGGAAGGACCGCAGACAGATCAAGCTCAAGTCCTTCCGGCGGAACCGGATGAAACGTCACACTCTCGACCGCAGAAAGATCCTCCCCCTCCGGGACACTCTCCACTGTAACTTCAGTCGGATGGCCCAGCAGGCGCCTCATGGCTTCAGTCTTCATTACAAACCGGCATATATTCATGGCGCAGCGCTGAAGCTCCGCCCGGGTCAGCCTTCCTTCCCGCAGAGCTGAAAGCGTGGTCGGCTCACCGGCTTCTTCATCCTCGGACGGTACAATCTTCTCCCCGTCCGGGACGACCATATACAGGTCATTCTGAGCGCGGACCATCGGACTGAAATCATACGTTTTTCCGGCGATGCTCCGCTTAAGCCGCCGCACATCTTCCCCCTCTGCCTTTCCTGTCCCCGGCTCAGACGTCTCATAAGGATCCATCTCTGACGGATCTTCGCTCATTGCAGCCCACCAGTCCGTCATGACAATGCCGTCAAATCCCCATTCATTGCGCAGAATGGTCGTGGTCAGATCATAGAGCGAGGCTGTATGGATACCGTTTACCTTCCCGTAGGTCGTCATCAGCGCATCTGCTCCGCCTTCCCTGACCGCAATCTCAAAAGGTCTCAGGTAGATTTCCCGCAGCGCTCTTCCGGATACGACACTGTCAAGCTCATGACGCCTGGTCTCACGGTTGTTTGCGCAGAAATGCTTCAGAACGCCGGTTACTCCGCTCTGATGCAGCCCGCGCAGCTGAGCAGCCGCCATCTCTCCTGCCAGATAAGGGTCCTCCGAAAAATATTCGAAGTTTCTTCCGTTCAGCGGATTTCTGTGAATGTTGACACCTGGTCCCAGAACACAGTCCACCCGGTTTTTAACCATTTCCAGGCCAAGGAAGGAAAACAGCTGTTCATTCAGCTCCCGGTCAAATGTGCATGCCAGCATCGTTCCATTCGGAAGAGAAAACGCATGGTCCCCGCAGTCGAGACGCATCCCGCTCGGTCCATCATCGCAGCACACAGCGGGGATCCCGAAATCACGAAGGCGTTTTGTGACGCCGCCGAAGGCTGCTGCCGTCCCTGGCGTCACAAGGGGACTTCCCATTCCCTCTCCACGGATGATGGCGCACAAGTCCTCATCCGAGAGCTGTGCAATGAAGTCTTCCATCCTGCAGGATCCATCCTCTACATCCGACAGCTTCAGCCCCCGGTTTCCAGTCTGGGCTGTCTCTCCCGGAAGATTTTCATAAATCCGTTTTTCCACATCGATGCTTCGAAGCGGCGTTTCCTCGTACACAAGGTGGACTTCCCCGCTCTCTTCGCTCATCGCCATTCGGTCAAATTTGCAGACGGGCGCCAGCGCTTCCTCTTCCTGGAGAACCATCCAGTCTTCAGACAGTGTAAAGGCGCCGTCCTCGGAGTCCAGAATCACCGCATCCCGGACATTCTCTCCTACATACAGGTCGTAACGCCCTGCCTCCAGCACCCAGGCTGAAATCTCGGCTGTTTTTCCGCTTTCATCGAAGGAGGCGAAGCTTCTGACCGGGATCTGGATCTGAAGCGTCTGGCTCTCGCCCGGCTTCAACAGCCTCGTCTTTTCAAACCCGACCAGCACTCTTGCCGGTTTTCCAAGCGTTCCCTGGGGCGCCTGCGCATATACCTGCACGACTTCCCGCCCGGCAGCATGGCCTGTATTCGTCACCTCTGCTTCCAGATCGACAGACAGTCTTGCGAGCGGCTCGCTCTGCTTTTTCCGGGCGCGGATACTGAACGTTGTATAGGAAAGCCCGTATCCGAACGGATACAGTACCTTATCCTTTGCGACCGTCTCAAAGAAGCGGTATCCCACGTAGATATCTTCCTGATAGACATCCCTCACGCCTGTGCCGAAGCTGCCGGAAGACGGATAGTCCTCAATCCGTTCCGCGACCGTATCGGTCAGGTGGCCGGAAGGACTGACACGGCCGGTCAGAACATCCACGACGCCAAGGCCGCCGACCATGCCGCCCTGCCAGACATAAAGAACCGCATCCGGCTTGATTTCATCCGCAAACCGCATATCGATGACATTTCCGGTATTCAGCAGAACGACCATCCTTGAAAATGCTCCACGGACCGTTCTCAGCATGTCCAGCTCCGTCTCCGTGAGCAGAAACGACCCGGGCTCTGCCCTGTTGTCTCTGTCCTCCCCTGCTGTCCTTCCAATCACAACGATCGCCGTCCGGCTGTCCTGGCCTGCCTGCTTCGCAGTTTCCCTGTCAAGCGGCATCTCTGCCTGAGACCACGGGTCCTTTCCCCATCCTTCCCCTGCTTCAAATGGATGTTCGTCCACGTAACGGTCGTACAGATGCAGAACAGAACGATTCAGCCTGATCGAAGGCTCATGCTCAAGCGCCTCACGAATGGATACCACATGGGAGACATTCACCATTCCGCCTGAGCCTGTCCCGCTCTTGTAATAGCACAGCTGGCTGACCCCGAAAAGCGCCACCGTCTCCCCTTCCGGAAGCGGAAGGACTGCCTTCTCATTGCGCAGCAGAACGATGCCGTCTGCCGCGGCCTGCCGCGCACACTTTGTATAACGTTCCCAGTCTAGCGTCTGCAATCGGGTGGGTATGTCCATATTCTTCTGTTTCTCCTCCATTTCAAGAAAGGCCGCCGGAAATGAATTCCGGCGGTCCTTCATCTCTTGCTTCTTGCCCAGCTCTCAGTCAGCGTCGCTGAACTCATCCTTGCCTGCGCCGCAGATCGGGCAGACAAAATCATCCGGGATATCCTCCCACTTTGTTCCAGGAGCGATTCCGCCCTCCGGATACCCTTCTGCCTCGTCATACTCCCAGCCGCAGACATCGCAAACCTTTTTCATGTTGTGATCCTCCTGTTCCATCTTTGAGTTCCAGGTCATGAATGACTCTGGATCATATTTGTCTTCAGATAATGGTATAGTTGCCTAAAGCGCAGCATTTGTCAAGTAAAACAATCCTGAAGCCGTCACTGCAGTTTTTCGAAATCACTCGCCGGATGCTTGCAGATCGGGCAGATAAAGTCTGGCGGAAGGACCTCCCCCTCATAGACATATCCGCAGATTCTGCAGACCCAGCCCACCTTCTTCTCTTCCACAGGCTGTGGCTTCGGCTTGATGTGGGCAAAGTAATACTCATACGTCACAGACGGGACATCCGAAAGAACTCTGCACTCCGTGACCTCTGCGATAAAGACGGTATGCGTCTCAAATTCGACTTCCTGAACAACCTTCGCGGAAAGGAGCGCATTCGTTCCCCTTGTCACATAGGTCAGTCCATTCGCAGACCGGCTGTAATCCGTGAAATCAGCAAACTTGTCCGCAGACTTTCCACTCTGGAAGCCAAATTGCCTGAACAGATCGAAGGTTGCATCCTGTGCCAGAATAGAAACATTGAACACCCCGGCCTTCTTGATCATATCATGCGTATAGCCGTTCCGGTTGACCGCCACCTGGATCCGGTTCGGCTTCTCTGTAACCTGGATCACCGTATTGACGATGCACCCGTTATCCTTCTCCCCATCCCTCGCTGTCAGAATGAAAAGACCATAGCTGAGCTTGAACATCGCCTTGGGGTCCAGCACCGGTGCGCCGACGTCTGTTCCTCCGCCCTTCTCGTCTGTCTTTGTGACTTCTGTTTTTTTCGGAATGGTCGCATCAATGGCGTCCGCAATCACATCCAGCTGTGACAGCTGATCTTCCTTCAGCGCGGACTTGATCGTCAGCGTCTCGTTGAGCACGTTGAGATTCTTGCACCTCTCGAGCAGTTCCCGCATCAGCTTGCCGCTGGTCGGGGCCCAGGAACCATTCTCGATGACAGCAACCGTGCGGTTCTGGATGTTATGCTCAACCAGGTCATAAAGGAAAGCTTCCATCTGAACAAAGATGCCTGCATTGTACGTTGTCGACGCCAGCACCAGATGACTGTACTTGAAGACGGCAGAAATAATCTCCGACGGCGGTGTCACGGAGGTGTCAAACATCACCGTCTTAATGCCCTTCTCCCGCAGACGGACTGCCAGGCACTCTGCAGCATTCTCGGTGTGATGATAGACAGAGGCATAGGCGATGACGACACCTGTCTCCTCCGGCTTGTAGGCTGCCCAGTGCTGATACTTGTCAATATAATCTCCGATGCTCTTCCGCCATACAAAACCATGCAGCGGGCACAGATACTTGATGTCAAGCCCTGACGCCTTCTTCAGCGCAGCCGTCACCTGTGTTCCGTATTTTCCGACAATGTTGCTGTAGTATCTTCTGGCTTCATCCAGGTAATCCCTCATGAAGTCTACTTCATCCGCAAACAGGGCACCGTTCAGCGCACCGAAGGTGCCGAATGCGTCCGCCGAAAACAGCGTTCCGCTCGTCTTGTCATAGGTCATCATGACCTCCGGCCAGTGAACCATCGGCGCGTTGACAAACGTGAGCTCATGCCTGCCGGCAGAGAAGACATCCCCTTCCTTCACAAGATGGACCCTGTCCTCAACATCGAACGTGAAAAACTGCTTCATCAACGTCTTCGTCTTGCTGTTGCAGATGATCCGGACATCCGGATATCTTCTGATCAGCTCCTCAAGCGTTGCGGAGTGATCCGGTTCCATATGGTGGACAATCACATAATCAAGATGCCTTCCGTCCAGCACCTTCTCCACATTCTCAAAGAACACCGTTGCGACGGCGGCATCCACCGTGTCGCACAGAACCGTCTTCTCATCCAGGAGCAGATAAGAATTATAAGAAACGCCATCCGGAACAGAGTACACTCCCTCGAACATTGCCAGGCGCCTGTCATTCGCTCCTACCCAGTACAGGTCGTCCATCACTTTTCTGTAACAGTACATGTTCTTTTCCTTTCCAGCTTTCAGCCTGATGATGTGCCTTACAGGCACTCCATCTCACAGTTCCCGCAGATGCCGTCATTATAGCATGAACAGACCGGTGCCGCACCCGTTTTTGTGAAATATTCCTGTTTTTGTCCTGTTGTTTCCGGGCGAAAAAAACAGACCCGCTCCGCCACATGGAGGGGTCTGTCTCTGCCGCCGGATGGTTCAGCCATCCAGCGCATCCTTCATCCGATCAACAAAACTTTTTTTCTTTTTCTTCTTCCCTGTCTCAGGAGAAGCTCCCTTTGTTTCATCCTCACTGCTGGAAAGACTTCTGTCCGATGCCGCGTCAAACTGCTCCAGAAGCTCCTTTGCCTCACTGCTGAGCTTCACCGGCGTGCGGACAATCAGCGTTACATACTGATCCCCCCGGCCGGCCCTGCCGCGCACGTCCGGAACACCCTTTCCTTTCAGGCGAACCCTTGTGCCGGACTGCGTTCCCGGCTTGACACTATATGAAATATCTCCGTCCACCGTGCGGATCATAATATCCGCCCCCAGCGCTGCCTGTGCGAACGAGATATCTTTATTTGAGAACAGATCGAGATCCTGGCGCACAAACTGCGGGTCACGTGCAACGGATACCTCCACCAGAAGGTCTCCTCTTGGTCCTCCATTGACGCCTGGCTCACCCTTTTCCCGGATACGGATTGCCTGTCCGTCGTCAATTCCCGCTGGTATCCGGACCTCTATGGTCTTCTTGCTCATGACATAACCTGTTCCATGGCAGTTCGGGCACTTGTCCTCGATCACCTTGCCGGTTCCGCGGCAGTCCGGGCAGGGCTGAACATTCTGCATCATCCCGAACATGGTCTGCTGCGTATACACAACCTGCCCTCTGCCCTTGCACTTCGGGCAGATCTTCGGAGCAGTCCCGGGCTTTGCACCTGTCCCATGGCAATTCGGGCACTCATCCTTGATCATCACATCGATCGTCTTGGAACAGCCTTCGATCGACTCCATGAACGTAATGCTGACGTGCGTCCGGACATTCGCGCCCTGCATCGGGCGGTTCGGATTTGCACTTCGTCTTCCGCCCCCGAACAAATCGCCGAAAATCCCTCCAAGTCCCAGGTCGCTGAAGATATCCTGGAAATCAGCAGAGTTAAAATCAAACCCACCGCCGCCGGCCGAGCCGTCGAATGCCGACATCCCGAACTGGTCATACTGTCTTCTCTTCTCTTCATTGCCGAGAACCGCATACGCCTCGGAAGCTTCTTTGAACTTGTCCGCCGCTTCGGCATTGCCGGGATTCATATCCGGATGATATTTCTTCGCCAGCTGGCGATACGCCTTCTTGATCTCCTCTTCACTGGCATTCCTGCTGACGCCCAGCACTTCGTAGTAATCTCTCTTCTCTGCCATATAATCTCCCGATTGTTCCGGCTGCCCGCAGAACACTCTTTCCTGTTCCGCCGTATCCGGACATGGTTTAAGCCGCCGTCACACACTTCGTGACGGCAGCTTCCTGTTTCAGATATCTGTTAATGCCTATCAGACCTCACGGTAGTCGCCATCGACGACATCGTCATCCTTGCCGCCCTGGCTGCCGCCTGCATTCTGCGGGCCCGCCTGCGGGCCTGCGCCTGCGCCAGGCCCTGCCTGAGTCTGCGTCTGCTGATATACCTTCTCGAACAGCTTCTGCGCACTGTTCATCAGCTTCTCTCTTCCGGCCTTCAGCTCATTGACCTGCTCATCGGTAATATCATCCCCGCACTTTGCGATGGTGTCCTTCAGAGACTTGAGATCTGCTTCAACTGCAGCCTTGTCTGCCGCATCAATCTTGTCACCGACCTCCTGCATTGCCTTCTCCGTCTGGAAGACCATGGCATCTGCATCGTTCTTCGTATCGATGGCTTCCTTCTTCTTCTTGTCCTGTGCCTCATACTCAGCCGCCTCTTTGACAGCCTTGTTGATCTCATCATCGGACATGTTGGAGCCGGAAGTAATCGTGATGTGCTGCTCTTTTCCGGTACCCAGATCCTTTGCGGAAACGTTCACGATGCCATTCGCATCGATATCAAACGTGACCTCGATCTGCGGCACACCTCTTCTTGCTGGCGGGATACCATCGAGACGGAACTGTCCGAGGGTCTTGTTGTCACGGGCAAACTGACGCTCGCCCTGTACAACATGGATATCGACAGCGGTCTGATTATCCTCAGCAGTTGAGAAGACCTGGCTCTTTCTGGTCGGAATGGTCGTGTTTCTCGGGATCAGGACCGTCGACACACCGCCCAGCGTCTCGATTGCAAGAGACAGCGGAGTGACATCCAGCAGAAGGATATCGCCTGCGCCGGCATCCCCTGCCAGCTTGCCGCCCTGAATGGCTGCACCGATTGCCACGCACTCATCCGGGTTCAGATTCTTGCTCGGCTCCTTGCCGGTCAGTTCCCTGACCTTGTCCTGCACAGCCGGGATACGGGTCGAACCGCCGACCAGCAGAACCTTTCCAAGATCTGCGGCTGTAATGCCTGCATCTGCAAGTGCCTTTCTGACAGGCTCAGCAGTTGCATCAACCAGATCTGCGGTCAGCTCGTCAAACTTTGCCTTTGTGAGATCCATCTCGAAGTGCTTCGGTCCGGTCTCATTAGCCGTAATGAACGGCAGGTTGATGTTGGTTGTCGTGGAGGAGGACAGCTCCTTCTTTGCCTTCTCGGCAGCCTCCTTCAGTCTCTGCATCGCCATCTTATCGCCGGAGAGGTCAATGCCTTCCTTTGCCTTGAAATCCTTCAGCATGTAGTCGACGATTCTCTTATCGAAATCATCGCCGCCCAGATGGTTGTTGCCGTTGGTTGCCAGAACCTCGATGACACCGTCACCGATCTCGATGACAGACACATCGAAGGTGCCGCCGCCGAGGTCATACACCATGATCTTCTGCTCTTTCTCGTTGTCAAGGCCATATGCCAGTGCGGCTGCAGTCGGCTCGTTGATAATCCGCTTGACATCAAGGCCTGCGATCTTTCCGGCATCCTTTGTTGCCTGTCTCTGTGCATCGTTGAAGTATGCAGGGCAGGTAATGACAGCCTCTGTCACCTTCTCGCCCAGGTATCCCTCCGCATCTGCCTTCAGCTTCTGAAGAATCATCGCGGAAATCTCCTGCGGAGAATACTTCTTATCGTCAATTGTAACTCTGTAATCGGAGCCCATGTGTCTCTTGATCGAAGACACGGTTCTGTCAGAGTTCGTCACAGCCTGGCGCTTAGCCGGCTCGCCGACCAGACGGTCGCCGTTCTTTGTAAATGCAACGATGGACGGCGTTGTGCGCTCTCCTTCGCTGTTTGCGATGACAGTCGGCTTGCCGCCTTCCATGACTGCCACGCAGCTGTTTGTTGTACCAAGGTCAATTCCTATAATCTTTCCCATAATGAAACCTCCTGGTGTTCTGCTGTTCGGTCTTGCTGTCCTTCTGCCGCCTCTTCCTCTCCGGAGATCCGCGGCACATGTCTGTAGTTCCGATATTGTCAACAGGATTGCGGAAGAATAACGCTTCCGTCCCGGTTTTTGTAATTAGAAAACAAAGATCAGTTGGCAACCTTCACCATGCTGTGCCGGATGACCACATCGTTCAGCATGTAGCCTCTCTGGAACTCCTGCACGATGATGTTCTCACCGGCTGACTCATCCTCACAATGCATGACCGCATTGTGGAAGTTCGGATCAAATGGTTTTCCGACCGCCTCAATCGGCCTGACGCCCAGTTCCTCGAGTGCCTTAGTCAGCTGCCTGTAAATCTTCTGCATGCCCTGGCGGAACGGATCCTCGCTCTCTTCCTTCATGTCTCCAAGGCCTCTCTCGAAGCTGTCCACAACCGGAAGAATCTGCTCGATCACATCTCGCTTCCCCATGTCGAACATCGTCGCCTTCTCGCGGTCTGTCCGCTTCCGGAAGTTATCGAATTCCGCCATCTGGCGCCTGACCTGATCGGTCAGCTCCTCGATCTTCTGATCTCTCTGGTCCTTCTCTTTCCTTCCTTTGAAACCGAAGAACCCTTTTCCCCCACCTGTGCCGCTTTCAGAGGGAGAATCCTCTCCGGCATCAGATGCGTCCGCGGGCTTGTCCGCCTCCGCATCCGGGTTACGGTTCTGATCGGTCTTTGCAGCGTCTTCCTGTCCGTCGGGACCTTCCGCCGCATGTTCTTTCTCCGGGTTCTGATCCGGCCTTCTGCTCTCTTCCTGCTTCTTTTCTTTCACATCCGGCTCTTCGCCATGTATCTCAATCCGGACGCCCCTGTCTTCTCCTCCAGGGCTGTTTTCCTGTCTTTCCTTCTCTGTCATCTTATCGCCTCCGCATTGCTTCTGCTATTCATCCTGCTCCGGGCCCCCGTCATCGGTTTTTGACCCGGGAGAAAGCCCATTCTCATCTGCGGGGCTTTCCTTCCTGCCATACGTCTCATCCAGCTGCGCCGTCACACTCTTCAGGATCCCGACCACCTTATCGTAATCCATCCGCTTAGGGCCTACAATGCCGATCTTTCCGAAGACACCGTCTCCCAGATCGTAGCTGGCTGTGACCACGCTGCAATCCTCCATATTCTCGTTCTTCAGCTCCCGGCCAATCGAGATCTGGATGCCATGCTCCTGCTCATCACAGCCATTCTGGCTGAGCAGTGACAGAAGCGGCTTTTTTTCCTCAAACGCCTCAATCAGGCCGCTCGCCTTGTCCGTATCAGAGGAAAGCTCCGGATATTTGAAAATATTCGTCGCGCCGGAGGTGTAAACCTCCAGATCCTCCTCCTTTGAGATCGCGTCCGCAACCGCATCGAGCACTTCCGAGATCAGGTTTGAATGAATACCGGCCTCCGCTTTCAGCTTCTGGATTGTATCCAGATTAATCTGCTCGATCGTCAGCCCGTTCAGCCTGCTGTTCAGCTGAATATTGAGCTGCAGCACTTCATCATGCGTGAGACCATGCTGGATATGGATCACACGGTTCTTCACCACATTGCCTTCTGTCACCACCGTTGCCAGGATCTGTCCCTCATCTATGATCGAGAGCTGAATGAACTTCAGCCTGGTTCTGTGATACTGCGGGCTGGTGATCATCGTGGCATAATTGGTATTCACCGCCAGATAGCGAACAAGCTGCTTCAGAAGCATCTCCAGCTTATCCTGCCTCTGGATCATCATGTTCTTCATCTGAGAGACTTCCGCCTCCTTCTCGTCCATCAGCCGGTCTACATAAAGCCGGTATCCGGCATCCGAAGGAATACGTCCGGACGATGTATGAGGCTGAATGATCAGGCCCATATCTTCCAGATCGGACATCTCATTGCGGATCGTGGCGGAACTGAGATTCAGATCCGGAAACTTTGAGATGGTTCTCGATCCAACCGGCTCGCCTGTCTCCAGATAGGTCTTGATGATCGCTTTCAAAATGGTCCACTTTCTGTCATCAAGCTGCATCTGAATCCTCCTTTCCTTTTCTTGTTAGCACTCGTTGTTGTGGAGTGCTAACATCCATGGCACTATAATAGTTCTGCCGGATACCTTTGTCAATACCTTTCAAAAAACTTTTTGAACTGTGATAAAATGACCTTATTGTGCGCCTTCCGGCTTCCTGCGCAGCCCGAATGTGCCTGGCCGAAGCGCGATTGAATCTGAATTATAGAAGGAGCTTTGAATCATGAAGAGACGACTTCTGATCCTGCTGCTGAGCGCAGCCGCCGCCCTTACAGCCCTTGTTCTTCTGGCTTTCTATATGAAGAAGGCGACCGACGAGTTTGACAGCCGCCACCCCCGTCTCAATAACCCGCTCGAGTCAGATGTCCCGGAGACCATTCAGCAAAATACAGACTCCGCGTTCTCCGAAAGCCCGCGCCCGTCCGCATCCTCCGGCGCTTCCAGTGAAACGTCCGGTATGAACGCTGCACAGGAAGCCGGAATCAACCTCCAGGAAGGATCTGGCAAAGCTGCAGAAACAGAGACAGAGATGCCAGAACAGGAAAGAACTCTGCCCGCCCATAAAATCATATTCGTGGGAGATTCCAGAACCATTGGCATGCAGAATGCGCTGAAAAAGTATCTGCCGGATGACGACTGTGTGTTCGTCGGGAAGGTTGGAGAAGGCTGCAGCTGGTTTTTGTCTGAGGGAAAGAGCCTGATGGCGGACGCAATCAGCCAGAATCCGGATGCGCCGGTCGTCCTGAACTTCGGCGTCAATGATCCGGACCAGATTGACGAGTATCTCTCCGCCTACAGGGATATGGTGGCGGAATATCCTGACACAACCTTCTGGTTTTTATCCGTCAACCCCGTGCAGCGTGCCAGGATGATTGAGTATGGCGCAAGCGAGGACGCGCTCGATCTGGTGACAAACACGAACATCACAAAGCTGAACCTGGCGATCCAGCAGGCCTTTCCGGACCACTACCTCGACTCCTCCACCATTCTGAAGCTTGAAGGGTTCCGGACAGTCGACGGCCTGCACTTTACAGGTCAGACCTACCTTCGGATCCACCGGTTCGTTGTCGACGAGCTGTTCGGCTCATAACCCGTATACAGCCCGGAAACCGGGATTAAAAATAGAAAGCGGCGGCCTGATACAGGCACTGGCAGGCTGCCAGGCTGAAGGCAGCCCGATCAACACAAAAAAAGAAGACTGAGTGCCCATGCACCCGGTCTTCTTTTTCGTTTCAGCGTTTCAGCTCTGATCATCCAGTTTCAGTACATTGAGGAACGCCTTCTGCGGAATCTCGACCGATCCGATCTGGCGCATTTTCTTCTTTCCTTCCTTCTGCTTTTCGAGCAGCTTCTTCTTTCTGGAGATATCGCCTCCATAGCACTTTGCCAGGACATCCTTCCGAAGAGCCCTGACGGTCTCACGGGCGATCACACGTCCATTCACCGCAGCCTGGATCGGAATATCGAACAGCTGTCTCGGTATTTCATTCTTCAGCTTCTCACACATCCGGCGCCCTCTGTCATATGCGTTGTCCTCAAATACAATGAAAGAAAGCGCATCGACCGGCTCTTTATTGACCAGAATGTCCAGCCTGCACAGCTTTGACTGCACATACCCCTTCATCTCATAGTCAAATGAAGCATAGCCTCTTGATCTGGACTTCAGGGCATCAAAGAAATCGTAGATGATCTCATTGAGAGGCATATCATAGCGGAGCACAGCACGGTTTGCCTCCAGATACTCTGTTTCCTTGTAGATTCCTCTCCTCTCCTGACAAAGCTGCATGATCGGACCAATGAACTCCGTCGTCACGATGATCTCCGCTGAGACAATCGGCTCTTCCATGTACTCAATCGAGGAAGGGTCCGGTAGATTTGCAGGATTCGTCAGGTCAAAGACCTCTCCGTCCGTCTTGTGAACCTTGTAGACGACGCCGGGGGCTGTCGTCACGAGGTCAAGGTTGTATTCCCTCTCCAGCCGCTCTGTAACAACCTCCAGGTGCAGAAGCCCGAGAAAGCCGCATCGGAAGCCGAAGCCGAGCGCAGCGCTGGTCTCCGGCTCAAATTCGAGAGATGCATCATTAAGCTGGAGCTTTTCAAGCGCATCCCTGAGATCACCATATCTTGCACTGTCCGCCGGATAGATCCCGCAGTAAACCATCGGAAGCGGCCTGCGGTAGCCCGGATACGCTTCGGCGGTCGGATGCTCTGCATCCGTCACCGTGTCGCCGACCCGCGTATCGCCAACATTCTTCAGAAATGCCGTGAAGTAACCGACCATCCCGGCCTGAAGCTCATCACAGGGGATGAATTGCCCCGGACCGAAATAGCCGACCTCGACCACCTCCGCCTCCGTCTTTGTCCCCATCATCCGGACCTTCATGCCCTTTTTCAGCCTTCCGTCCCGGATCCGGCAGAAGACAATGACGCCTCGGTAGGCGTCGTACAGGGAATCGAAGATCAGCGCCTTGAGTGGCGCCTCCCGGTCACCCTTCGGCGCGGGGAGCTTCTGAACGATCTGCTCCAGGACATCCTCTACGTTCAGACCTGTTTTTGCCGATATCCGCGGACAGTCGGAACAGTCAAGCCCGATGACATCCTCGATTTCCTTCGCAGTCCCCTCCGGATCCGCGCTTGGAAGATCAATCTTGTTGATCACCGGGAGGATCTCGAGATCATGGTCAAGCGCAAGATAGACATTGCCAAGCGTCTGCGCTTCGATTCCCTGCGTACTGTCCACCACAAGGACAGCCCCATCGCAGGCGGCAAGCGCCCTGGAAACCTCGTAGTTGAAATCCACATGGCCCGGTGTATCGATCAGGTTGAAGACATACTCCTTCCCATCCTTCGCGTGGTAGACTGCACGAACGGTCTGAGACTTGATCGTGATGCCCCGTTCCCGCTCAATGTCCATATTGTCCAGAACCTGATCCTGCATCTCACGCTTCGTCAGTACCCCTGTCTTTTCAATGATCCGGTCTGCGAGCGTGCTTTTTCCGTGATCGATATGCGCGATGATGCAGAAATTGCGAATCTGATTCATATTGATTTCAGCCAAATTGATCCCCCCGGTTAACCATCTACAAGATCGTAATCTGCCCGGCTCTTCTTCAGAATGGATCTGCGCGGGCCTGCATACAGGCCGCCGGGCATCGTTCTTTTTGTCTTATCCGGTTAATAGTAGCCTAAAGGTCATGAAAATGCAATCAAAAGCCGGCCTATCTGTTGACAAGGCAATCCCCGCGGATTAGAATAACTTCGAATGTGTGCCGATACGTCCGTGTCCGTTCTCTCGCGCACACGTGGTTTCATTTTTGATTATCTATTTATCTATTACAATGTAGACATTTGTCTGGAGGTGTACGTTTTGGCAAACATCAAGTCCGCAAAAAAGCGCGTTCTGATTGCTGAGGTCAGAAACGCAAGAAACAAAGCCATCAAGTCCGGTGTCAAGACCGCAGTCAAGAAGGTCGAGGCTGCTGTTGCAGCTGGCGACAAGGAGAATGCACAGAAGGAGCTTCTGAATGCGACCTCTCTGATCGACAAGGCTGAGAAGAAGGGTGTCTTCCACAAGAACACTGCTTCCAACAAGGTTTCCCGCCTTGCAAAGCTGGTCAACACCGTTCAGTAATCCGCAGGTCCTGGAAGCCGGATGCTGCAGGTTTCCGGTCTGATAATAGGAAGGTCAAGGAGCATCGGAACGTCATCGCCGATGCTCCTTTTTTGCTGCCTTCAGCCCTGCCTCGGAAGGAGTATCTCATGACCCAGCCATCGCGAATACCCGCCGGTCTCTATATTCACATCCCATTCTGTGTCTCCAGATGCCTGTACTGCGACTTTCTCTCGACGACACTTGGACCTAAGATGCAGCGCCGTTATTTTTCCGTCCTCCGGAAAGAAATACTTCATGCCGCCTCCTCTGGCCTTTGGAAAAAATACCGCATCCTCTCTGTCTTTTTCGGCGGTGGAACGCCTTCCCTCCCCGACGCCCCGCTGATTGCAGATACTCTTGATCTCATCTGTTCCTGCTTTGAACTTGCCCCGGATGCGGAAATCACCCTGGAATGCAATCCAGGCACACTGAATGACGAAAAGCTTCATATGTACCGCAGCGCCGGTATCAACCGCCTCTCAATCGGCCTGCAGTCGTCAGACAACAAGCTTCTGAGGGCGCTCGGCCGCATCCATGATTTTGAAACCTTCAGGAGAGAATACGCCGCTGCCCGGAGTGCCGGTTTTCAGAATATCAGTGTTGATCTGATGTATGACCTCCCCGGTCAGAGCCGCGCGCAGTTTCGCGATACACTTGGGCAGGTTCTCTCTCTTCCGGATCCTCCTCAGCACCTGTCCGCATACAGTCTGATCATCGAACCCGGCACCCCCTTCTGGGAGCGTTACCACGAGGATGCCGAGCGCAAGGCGCTTGGTGACAGTCCGCTGTTTCTTCCATCGGAGGACGAGGAAGCCGGCATGCTGAGCGATCTGAAAGCCATCCTCTCTGAGGCTGGCTTCCACCGCTATGAAATATCCAACTGGGCGCTGGACGGCTATGAAAGTGTACACAACAAGGGATACTGGGAAAGAAGGCCTTATCTTGGCTTCGGACTGGGGGCCTCCAGTCAGGCGGATCGCATGCGTTGGAAAAACACCTCTGATCTGAACGAATATCTGTCCTGCAGCTTTGCAAGGAAAGAGATCACACACCTGTCCCGCAGCAGTGAAATGGAGGAAACCATGTTTCTCGGACTCAGGGAGATGAAGGGGGTCACAAGACAGCACTTCCAGGAGCAGTTCGGTGTATCGATGGACGAGGTATACGGCCGAGTTCTGACCAACCTGACGGATCTTCGGCTGATTTCAGACGATGGAAAAGCCATACGGCTGACGGACCGGGGCATCTCGATCTCAAACGTGGTTCTGGCCGAGTTTCTTCTCGACTGAAACTCCACCGCCGCCCTCTTCGCTGCGCCAGCTTCCGCAGTCCCAGACAGCTTCGCGTGCTGCAGCCGGCATACAGATCTGACTGTGCCAGACTCCGGCGTCTTAGTAAGCCCCGGTTCCTCCCCGGGCAGGTGTATCCGGTCTGCTGTACTTTACAAGAAGAAGCTCCACGCCCAGCCGGACATCGATTTTTCCCGTCTTGAAGCGCTGTTCCATGGCTGTGCAGTCTGCGACGGCACGCCGCAGCTGATCTGCCGTAAAGAAACGCGCCTGGTCCGACAACTTGCGAATCTGAAAAGAATACCTCAGATCCATCACCTTCATCATCTCCACCGTTCCTTTCCCTTTCTGGGACAGAACCTTCATCAGGTAGAGCAGGTTGAACTGCCTCCCGAGGAAATAGAGAATCCGGTTCGGTTCCTCCTGCATCCGGAGCAGTTCGTCATACCGGCTGATCGCCCCTCTCCGGTCCCGGTGTCCGACCGCGTCTACGAGGTCAAAGACCTTCGTCTCCAGGCGTTCCGCAACCAGACCACCTACTTCCGTCTCTGACAGAGTTCCGCCTTCGTCGGCGCAGGCTGCCAGCTTGTCAAGCTGAGCCCTGATCATCGTCATATCGGTACCCGTCCGTTCCAGCAGCATCTGCAGGGCACCCTTTGTAATCCGGATCCTGGATTCTGAAAGCTGTGAAACAACCCACCTGGCAAGCTCCATTTCATCCGGGTGTTCAAATTCAACCGAAAGCCCTGCCTTCGAGACAGCCTTGTAAAGCCGGCTCCGCTTATCCACCTCCGTCTCTACAAACAGAAGGATGGTCGTTTCCGGAAGCTCTCCCAGAAGTCCGATCAGCTTCTCCGCCTCGTCCTTTCCCTTTCCTGCCGTGAAATAACCGCTGTCCTGCACCAGAACAACACGTCTGTCTGCAAAAAAGGGCATCGCCAGGCATTCATCCATGATCTTCGATACATCCGGCAAAGCGTTCTTGTGAATATTCAGGTTCATCGTGTCATCCGGAGACACTGCTGCCCTTACCAGATTTTCGCGCATCTTCAAAACCAGGTAGCGTTCCTCTCCGAAAAACAGGTACACCCTGTGAAAGGTACCCTCCTTCAGCTCAGACTGGAGCTGGGCCATCCCCGTATTCTTCTGTTTCACTTGTCTTCCAGCCATCTGTTAATCTCCAACCGATGCGCCCGATCTGTCAGCCATGCCAGCCTCTTTGTCCGGCGTTTCCTTCTTTACTTTCGCTTGAACGTCTTGTATGATGAACATGTTTATGAACATTTTATCATGGACTGATTCTTACAGAAAGAGGTTCTCCCTATGAGTCATATCATTATTCCGGACGGATATCATCCGCTTCTTTCGCAATATGATACCCAGAAAGCGATCGGCGTCATCAAGCGCCAGTTTGCCGATACGCTGGCCGCCACCCTTCAGCTTCACCGCGTTTCGGCGCCGCTGTTTCTGGAAGCGTCCACCGGTCTGAACGATGACCTGAACGGCTATGAGCGCAAGGTCACATTCGACATCAAGGACACCGGAACGGAGGCGCAGGTTGTCCAGTCCCTCGCCAAGTGGAAGCGCATGGCGCTCCGGGATTACGGATTCCGTGTCGGCAAAGGACTTTACACCGACATGAACGCCATCCGCAGAGATGAAGAACTCGACAATCTTCACTCCATTTACGTTGACCAGTGGGACTGGGAAAAAGTCATCCGCAAGGAAGACCGGAACACAGACTATCTGAAGCAGACTGTCCGAGCAATTGTCTCTGCAGTCTGTGCCACGGAAATGAATCTGCACGCACAGTTTCCGGAGCTGTATGAGCTCCCGCTCCACACCCCGGATGTGACCTTCATCACGTCTCAGGAGCTGGAAGACCTCTATCCGGACCTGACACCGAAACAGCGCGAGAACGCTTTTGTACAGGAGCATGGAACAACCTTCCTGATGCAGATCGGCAAAAAGCTCCGCTCCGGAAAGCCACACGACGGAAGAGCGCCCGACTATGACGACTGGGATCTGAACGGCGACATCCTGTTCTGGAACAACACCCTCGGCATCAGCTACGAGCTCTCCTCGATGGGAATCCGTGTCAGCCCGGAAAGCCTGTCCCGTCAGCTGACGGAGGCCGGCTGCGATGACCGCCGCTCTCTCCCCTTCCACAAGGCACTTCTTGCCGGAGAGCTTCCCTACACAATCGGCGGCGGAATCGGGCAGAGCCGCCTGTGCATGCTGATTCTGGGCTCCGCTCATATCGGTGAGGTTCAGGTCTCCGTCTGGGATGAAGCGACCCGTGAAGCCTGCCAGCGTGCTGGTATTCCGCTTCTTTGACCATCCCCTTAACGGGCAGATTGTATGAATAAGGAAGCTGTCCCCTGGCTGCAGCTTCCTTCCAATCAAAAAGGGCATATGAAAAGCGACTGTACTCTTCGCTTCTCACATGCCCTATTTTTAACCGTCCGGATTTGGGTTCAGCAGATCTGGGACAGCAGCCGCCCTATCATGCCGGGCTATTCACGACCCGCTGCCTTCTGTCTCCTTCGTCGGATAACCATCCTTGAACAATGTCCCGGTTCCGCCCGTCAGCTGCATATATTCATCTGTAAACTCAGTCTCTCCACTCTCGTCGCTTCCGACATTCGACTTCTTGTTGTCCTCGTTTTTACTGATGGAACCATCGCCGTAAATCGTACGCTGCATCTGCGAGATGGTGTCGTCCCAGTCCGGAACAAGCATGCCCTGTCCATCTACATCAATCGTCTCGTAAAGCCCGTCATACGGGACACGGTCCTGAACATAGTCATACTTCAGAAGCTGCGGAGCGTCGCTGACAAGATTCCAGATTTCCGTCTCCGGAATGTTGTGCGTGATCAGCGGAAGGACCTTCGTTACGAATGCCATCATATCGGCTGCCGACATGCTCTTGAGTTTCTCGACCATCTGAGAGATCACATAACGTTGTCTCTGCGTTCTTGTGTAATCCGAATTGCCGACAAAACGGTTTCTCGAATACGCGACAGCCTGAACGCCATCACAGTTGTACGTGCCTCCGCCCGGAAGAAGATGTTCCTCGTACGGAATATTCAGCACGTTCTGGCACATATCGATCATATACCCGTTCGCGACTTCTACCTCCTGGTCGGTCCATGTCAGTTCCACGCCGCCCATGTCATCAATGACATCGACCATGTCCATGAAATCAACAGCCGCATATCGGTTGACATCGATCTTGTAGTTGTCTCTGACCGTCTCCAGAAGCAGCGGGCCGCCCCCGTAAGCATATGCGGCATTCAGCTTTTCATAGTCATGTCCCGGGATCGCAACATAGGTATCCCGCATCAGGGAAATGACACTGACTCTCTTCTTCTTATTGTTGAGTGAGACCAGCATCATACTGTCGGAATTTCCGTTCCAGGTCTTATCCCTGCGGTCAACCCCGCAGAGCAGGACGTTGTAGACATCCGAATCCATGATCGTGTCCACATTGGAATTCTCCTGATTCATCTTCTTCTGAATACTTCCGAGCTCGGACTGATTCAGTGAAGTGCCCTTCAGCCCGTCCTGCTCCGTCGTTTTCTCTTCATACGCCTCAGCCGGAAGCGTCTCGAGCTGTTTGACCTGATCATCGGACACGAAGTTTGCCCGGCCGATCAGGCTGTGCCCATAAAAATAAATGCCTACCCCTCCAAGAACAACCATCGCAAGCAGGATCACCAGGACAATTCCCAGAATCCTGCCCCATCTGGGACCCCTTGGCTCTGTCATCAGCGGATTTCCATTCTTATTTCTCGACATCTGAACGCTCCTGAATCAGATTGATGGCTGTCCTTCGAATTGATCGGCAGGACTGCTTTGTTTTCAGACATTAGCCTAAAAACCATACCCCACCAGTGTGGAAATGTCAAGCTAAAATGAATGGCGGAATTGGCGGCCTGCTCCCATTTTCCCGCGTACTGCTCCGGCAGCAGCCTTCAGGCTCCCGCATAGGCCGCTTTCTCAGCTCTGCCGGACATCCAGCATTACCGGCTCTTTCCCCGTCAGCATCCTGCTCCTTTCGTCCGGCATCGAGGTCCCGACAAACAGATGATAGGACATGCCGCCCCCGACACGTTTTCCCTCATCATTGACAACCAGGAACGTATCAGCATCCAGCCGGACTTCACACGTCTTTCGGACGCCTGCCGGCGCATCTACCTTCAGAAACCCGCAGAGCCTTGGATTCGGCGTCCGATACGGAGACTCCACCGGATCGACACAGACCTCGATCACATCCTTTGTATCTGTATCTCCTCTGTTTTCATAGGTCACGCGCACAGCTGCGGATTTTCCCTCTGCCGGAGGACAGAACTCTGCCTCCAGTACCTGCACGTCCCCGTAGGTCAGGCCGTATCCGAACGGATACTGAGGTCTTCCGCCGAGGTAACGATACGTACGGTCCTTCATGGAATAGTCTGTAAATGATGGAAGCGGTCTGTCCGGATCATAAAAAGTAACATTCAGCTTGCCGGAGGGCGAAACCTGTCCCGTCAGGATTCTGGCTGCCGCCAGTCCCCCTCTCGCTCCCGGATACCAGAGCATCAGGACCGCATCAAAGTACTCCTGTGCAAATGCCAGATCCATGTCGCTTCCGGCCATCAGGCAGAGGACAGTCTTCTTTCCTTCTTCCTTTGCCGTCTGGGCAACCGCGTGAAGCAGCGCTTCCTGTGACATGGGAAGCGACAGGTCCGCCTTGTCTCCGGAAGCCGCGCTGTTGCCTGTGTCTCCCTCTTCCCCTTCCAGCGACTCGTTCAGGCCAACCACCACGATCGTTACATCGCTCTCGCCTGTCACGATCATAGCCTCGCTGAGGCGGTCATTCTCAGCTGCCAGATGCTCAACCCGGTCGGCGCTGATTGCGCATCCTTCCGAATAGAGGATACGAAGGTTTTCCGGCGCCAGCCTCCGGAGTCCTTCCAGCACAGTGATGTACTCCGAGCTGGTTCCGTGGTAGTTACCGATCAGTGCCGCGCGGGAGTCTGCATTGGGCCCGACAACCCCCAGCGTTCCGATCCGCTGAAGATCCAGCGGCAGCACACCGTCATTTTTCAGAAG
Source organism: Porcincola sp. LCP21S3_C12 (assembly GCF_052118625.1). Classification (NCBI taxonomy): domain Bacteria; kingdom Bacillati; phylum Bacillota; class Clostridia; order Lachnospirales; family Lachnospiraceae; genus Porcincola; species Porcincola sp. LCP21S3_C12. Next base: position 294,929 of record NZ_JBQKGW010000001.1, read on the forward strand.
GACAACCGATTCCTCCGCCGCCCGCAGGGCAAGCGCAAGATGCTCCGGGCATTCGACTGCAGTGTACGGGATATCGTCAAACTCCGTTTCATCGAACAGCCCCAGCAGAAAACGGGTCGTGAACAGCCTGACAGCTGCCTCTGTAATCCGCTCCTCTGAAATCAGCCCATCCGCATATGCCCTTGGAAGGTACTGGTACGTATCCCCGCAGTTCAGATCGCAGCCGTTGTTGATCGCCATGGCAGCACTGTGCTCCGCATCTTCTGTAACATGATGATGCTCATGGAAATCGCGGATCGCCCAGCAATCTGACACGACATGTCCCTGGAATTTCCAGGTTCCCCGAAGGATGTCTTCAAGAAGGGTTCTGCTTCCGCAGGCAGGCTCCCCGTTGACGCGGTTGTAGCTGCCCATGACCGCTTCCACGCCGGCCTCCTCCACAAGCCTCCTGAATGCCGGCAGGTAGGTTTCCGCCAGGTCTTTTTTTGTTGCCCTGGCATCGAAGCTGTGGCGGATCGCCTCAGGCCCCGAGTGCACCGCGAAATGCTTGGCGCAGGCAGCCGCTTTCATATATTCGCCTTCACCCTGGAGACCTCTGACAAACGCACAGCCGAGCGTCCCCGTCAGATACGGATCTTCCCCGTAGGTCTCCTGTCCTCTTCCCCACCTTGGATCCCGGAAGATGTTCACATTCGGCGACCAGAAGGTCAGTCCCTTGTAGATGTCCCTGTCCCCCATCGCAGAGCAGGCATTGTACTTCGCCCTGCCCTCCGTGGCGATGACATCTCCAACCCGCTTCATCAGCTCTTCATCAAATGTCGCGCCCATGCCGATCGCCTGCGGAAAGCTTGTCGCTGTTCCGGCCCTCGCAACCCCGTGAAGCGCTTCGTTCCACCAGTTATAGGCCGGAACCCCGAGCCGCTCAATCGCCGGGGAATCATATCTCAGCTGTGTCATCTTCTCGGAGACCGTCATCCGGGCTACAAGCTGCTGTGCCCGCCACTTTGCCTCACTTCTGTCCATTCCAACCTCCTGTCGTCATACACTCTTCAGGCCTTCGTCCGCCCATTCACGGATGCACATACAGACACTCATTTCTGCCCGACTGCCGGATTCTGCAAGGGTCCGACTGCTCATCGATGCACATGCTGTCACCCCTTCACGGCACCTGTTGTCAGACCGTCCACGATCTGGTTGCTGAACATGCAGTATACCACGATGGTCGGAATGATCGCGATCATGATGGCAGGGAACATCTTGTCATAATTCGTCTGATAAGGCGTGACAAACTTCGTCAGTGCGACCGGAAGAGTCTTTTTGGTATCGTCCGAGACGAAAACCAGTGCCAGCAGAAGCTCATTCCAGTTTCCGATGAATGTCATCAGCCCCGTGACAAACAGGCCTGTTCGTGCCAGCGGAAAACAGATTTTGAAGAACATCTGAAAGATCGAGCAGCCGTCCATGCAGGCAGACTCCAGAAGCTCATTCGGTATGCTCCGGAAAAATCCGGCCATGATGAAAACACACGTTGGGAGCGAAAAGGTCAGATACGGAAGAATCAGTCCCCACAGGTTATTGCTCAAACCAATCTTCGCAAAGCGGACAAAGAGCGGGATCAGGACACAGTGTACCGGGATCATCATACCAATCAGGATGTAGACCATCGCGGCTCCCGCCAGCTTCCAGCGCATTCTTGCGATCGCAAATGCCGCCATGGAGCCGATGACCATGGTCAGGATAAGCGTAATGACACACACAAACAGCGAATTCAACATGGCGATGCCGAGTCTCCCGGCTTTCCATGCCATGGCATAATTTTCAAAATGAAAGGCCGACGGCCATCCGAATGGTGCCTTGTAGATCTCCGGTCTCGACTTGAAGGATGTCAGTCCGATCCAGATCAGCGGGGCCAGATAAAGGACCAGCATCAGGCTGAGGAACACATAGATCACAACAGTGGAAGCCTTGATTTTTTTCTTTTTATTCATCGCATGCATCCTCCTGTACCCTCACATCTCGTAGTTTTCGGTCTTGAACAGTTTGTTGATGATCCAGGTTGCAAGCAGGCACAGAACCACAAGTACGACGCCGATCGCGCTGGCCTTTCCGTAATGGTTGCCGCCCTTGCTGGAAAATCCCGTCCGGTACAGGTATGTCGCAAGCACATCCATTTTCAGATTCTCTGTCTTGTCTCCGAGCATTGCATAGATCAGATCAAAGAATTTCAGCGATCCGATCGCATTCAGACTCATCGCCGTACCGATCATCGGCTTCACAAGCGGAAGTGTAATATAGCGGAATGCCTTTGTCTTGCTTGCCCCATCAATATAGGAGGCTTCATAAAGAGACTTGCTGATGCCCGAGATCTGTGCCATATAGAGCATCATTGACTGGCCGACATACTGCCACAGTGCAACAAATGCAATCACCCACATCGGAAGCGTGATGAAGCCTTTGGTATCATACAGCCACCCGGGCCCCTTGATGCCGATCTGAAGAAGAAGATTGTTGATCCCGACCTTTGCATGAAACAGAAAGGCCCACAGAAGACCGAGCGCCGCAGAAGACAGGACACAGGGCAGATAGATGACGTTCTTAAACAGGTCCCTTCCTTTCGTGATATTTGTCAGGAGGGCAGCGAGCAGAAGTCCCATGACAAGCTGGGAGATACACGAGAAAAACAGGAAGAACAGGGAATTCTTAAGCGCGATCCGCATCGTCGGATCCTTGGCCAGCTTTGTGAAATTTCCAAGACCGATAAAATGGTAGCTTCTACTCACCTTGTCGTAGCTGCACAGGGCATAGTAGAACGATGTCCCGATCGGTATGAACAAAACCAGTGTAAACAGGATCAGCGCAGGTGCGGCAAAGATAAAAATCGCCTTTTTATTTCTCAGCAGTTTATCCACGGATACTCATCTCCATTCAGGTACATACCATAACGTGACCGGCAGATTCTGAAAAAATGGGCGGGGCTGCCCGAGAACAGCTCCGCCTTTGGTCTGCCAATATCAAGCTGCAGGCTTGCTACATCCCTTACTTTCTGTACCCGTTCTCCGCATACCAGTCTTCAACAGCCTGGAACGCTTCCTCCGGTGTCTTTTCCTGCTTGTAGATGGAAACCATCTGGTTATCGAAGTAGGATCCTGCATCAGAAGAAACCAGGGATTCATTGTAGAACCCGAAGGTGCTGGAGGCGCCTGTGAAGATCTTCATCACATCTGCCATCTGAGCCGGTGCCTTGTCCGCATCATATTTGACATTCGTGACCGGAATCTTGCCGCCCTGCTCTGCAGTCCAGCGCTGGGCCTCATCATCGGTAAAGTACTTCATCAGCGCGACACACGCTTCCGGAGACTTCGTCTTGGCATTCATGGCAAGCGAATCGGACTTCGCAATTACCCTGGCTGGATCATTTCCGCCCTCGATTGCCGGGAACTGGAAGACACCGCATGTCTCCTCAATATCCGGATTGTATGCATTCATCTGTCCGATCGCCCAGGATCCCTGGATCAGGATTGCAGCTTCGCCCATCGCAAATGCCATTGTCGCATCATCATTGGAATCTCCGGCTGCTGTCTCCTGGAAATACTGGGAAAGCTCAAGAAGCTTCTTGCCTGCATCAATCGTCTTGTCCTGCACCCAGCTTTCCTTGCCAGTATTCACAGCATCCAGATCGACGCCCTCTCTGTCGCAGAGATATCCGGCCAGCATGGAGAGGCACCATGCGGTACCTGCGCTGATCGTAATCGGCGTGTAGCCTGCATCCTTGATCTTCTTGCAGGCATCCAGAAGCTCATCGTAGGTTGCCGGGACCTCAACCCCCGCCTCCTTGAATATGTCCTTGTTGTAATAGCAGCACGCAGCCGCGATATTCAGCGGCACTGCATAGATCTTTCCATCATATGTCTGCTGGGTAAAGACAGCATCGCTGGAAAACGTATCCTTCCACCCATCCGCATTCAGGTAATCATCGAGCGGTGCTGCAACACCTGGCTTTACATAGTCTGTCAGATTCGGTCCCGGGCTGACAATGAATACATCCGGTGTCTGATCCGCATCGACCAGTGCATTCAGCTGTGTGTAGTATTCCTCAAGGGTTGTGGTGATCGGATCGACATGGTACTTTCCTTCATAGTCTTTGTTGAAACGGTCAATCACATTCTTGAAGCCCTTCGTGATCGGATCCTCGGATGCATCCAGATCATCCCAGAACATCCAGGAAATATTCTGTACATCGTCAGCTGATGCGGTCATCGGAACCGCTGCAAGCATTCCGAATGTCATTGTTGCGGATAATAAAACCGATATTGCTCTTCTTCCCATACTGCCCTCCTTTTATGAATGGATCTGCTGGCTTGTCGGCGAGGCTTTCCGAAGCCCCGCTTTTGTGTATTGCTGTTGTTTAAACTGTATCAAACAAGTAAAGGAAAATCATCCGAATTGTTGACAAAGACTTTCTAATTATTGCGCTTCCAAATCATATGCATTTGTGTTTTTGTGCGTATTATACGATGCAAATATATTATATTTGGTAATTTATACCTGATTATTCTTTACTGCGTTGATATTTTTTGATATTTTCATTTTTATAAGTTCATTAACAATCTCATTTCTTGACTTATTTGCGCAATATTTCTATCCTAATCTTATGTCTTCCATTCCTCGTAATGAATTCAGATTCATTGACTGCAATCTGCATTTCGGAATTGTTTGGATGTGATGCCAGGAGAAATACTGCTATGATCGAGACACTTAACGGTACACATGAAACCGTCAATTACAGAGAAAACACAAATCTGAGAATTTATGACAATACACAGTTCGAGGACTATCCGACCCACTGGCATTCTCCGATTGAAATCATCATGCCCGTTCAGAACAATTACAGAATCGAATATTGTGATCAGACGCTCTCTCTCCGCGAGGGGGACGTCATGATCCTCTGTCCGGGCGTTCTGCATCATCTCTTACCGGCAGAGGGCAGGCGGTACATCATTCAGGCTGAAATCAACCCTGCATTAAACCTTCGGGAGATTGATTCGATTCTGGCACTGTTCTATCCGGCCCTGGTGATCACACCGGAACAATTTCCGGACATATACCCGCATATTGCAGACCTTGTCACAAACATCATGAAGGAATACAGCAGTGGCGCTCCCTTTTTCGAAGCCTCCATCTATGCCATGCTGACCCGCATCCTCGTCATGATCGGAAGAACGCATGCTGAGATGTTCAACCGTCTGATCTATGACGATACCAGGCAGCGTCAGTATGTCGAAATGTTTATGGCTGTCTGCCGGTTCATCGATGAACACTGTACGGAGGACCTTACGCTGGATGAAGCAGCGGCATATGCAGGCTTTTCTAAATATCACTTCACAAGACTGTTTCGGCAGTTTGCCGGCACAACGTTTTCCCATTACATGAATCAGAAACGAATTGCCAAGGCCGAAAAATATCTTGCCGATCCGGCTCAATCTGTTGCGACTGTCGCAATGTCCTGCGGATTTTCCAGCATGTCCTCCTTCATAAGGATGTTTAAAATTATGAAGGGATGCACGCCTTCAGCATTTCGAAAGATGTACCGTCCGACCAGCCGGAATCAGGAACCATGGTAAGCCGGTAAAGCCATTCTCTTCCAGAAATGTCCTCATCCGCCGTCATCTCGTGCCCCGCACTTGATGATGAGCGGCCGTTTGCATAAAAAAATTCCAGAAAGCAAACAGCTTTCTGGAACCCAATGCAGTGCAGAAGATGGGACTTGAACCCACATGACCTAAACGATCACAGGCACCTGAAGCCTGCGCGTCTGCCAATTCCGCCACTTCTGCAGATGTGAATTTTGCAACTCACGAATTACATCTTACCAAATCATTACAGCTATGTCAATCATTTTTGTAATCCGTAAATTACACCGTACCTTGAAAACCGCACACAAAATCGTTATCCTGACATTTCCTTTTTCTATCCGTTTTCCAAACTCACTTACCATTGTGCCTTTTGGATAAGCCTGCGACCGATTAGTAACAGTCAGCTCCATACATTACTGTACTTCCACCTCTGTCCTATCTACCTCAT